>VBKY01000529.1 GCA_005879255.1 Deltaproteobacteria bacterium | reverse complement strand
CCATCAATCCCTGATCCAATGAATAGTCGATGAAGCGCTCCAAATTGGCGCGGTTCTTTTTTACTCCATGCGGCCACGGGTCAGCGCCGAAAACTTGTCTTTCCTCTTCGAAGAGATGTCTGCCCCAGACAAAGCGCGACCAATTGGGATCGTCGTAATATCCCAAACAAACTTCCTTGGCCTTATCGAACGCCGCCATGACGGTTGTGGCGAGCCACGGGTTTTTTGCCAGGACTTCGTCTTTGAAAGCAACCACGTGCATGATCGGGTAGTAGCCGTTCTTGCGGAGATACTTTGTCTCCTCAGTCTTTGGATCAGCAAACAATCGGCGAACGTTGCCGCCGCCGCGCAGTGCCTCTTTGGGCGGATGCGGCATCATCAAGGCGTCGATTTCGCCCCGCTCCAGCATCGTGCCGATTTTCTGTCCAGGCTCGAGCAGCCGCACTTTGACACCTTCGATTGGTTTGAGCGGGATAGCCTCGTCTTTGGAAATGTACCAATCAATTTCACGCCAAGGAACACCATACTCGGCCTGCAAATCCCCCTTTGCCAATACGGACAGCGTTGTTTGAAATGTGCTTAGGCCCACTTTTTTCCCAATCAGTTTCTGTGGCGATGTGATGCCAGAGTTCACGTTGATCCACATCTGTGAAAGGCTGAACAGCCGGCGCGGAAATACCGGGATCGCCGTGAAAGGCATGCCGCGGCTCTTAGCAATCAAGTAAGACGACAGCGACAATTCACAAATATCGAACTCGCCCTTTTGTAGCATCCGTTCGTGACGATCTTGACCATGCTTAAGCGGGCTGGATTGGCCGACCTCCAAAACTTGAAGATCCACGCCTTCAGCCTGAACCGAGCCGTCGAACAACGGAATATGCCGATCGTAGTGTGACAACGCTATCGTCAATCGCAAATTGGCCATATCGACACCCAACTGTATTTTTCTTTTTGCTTACTTCATTTTCCGCGGTCTTTCCACTCTGAGGCAGAATTTTTAATTCATGCAAGCATGACAATCGGTTATGAGTACGAAGTTATTGAGGCGTGAGATTAGTTAGCCCAAATTATTTTGGCGTATTGTCTCAGTCGTCGCCCAATTCAGTTGGTTTCAAGAAATTATGATTGCAGCGGGATGAGCGGCAGCAGGAGATAGGCAGCGCGGTTGGAACCGCTGTGCAGCGTCGTCTTGCCTGCGAAAATCTCCAGCGGTCTGTCACGCGGGTCGTCGTGGAGAAACGGCCCGCAGCCTCTCAGCACGTTCTTGAAGCTCGAAATCTTCCCGCCGCTTGGTCCGTCGTATTCGTAATCCTTCCCGCGCACGGTAAGGCCGATCCGATAGCCGGCTGGCACGACGACGCACGTGGGCCAGATCTCCACATCCATCTCGGCGACCTCGCCGGATCTCAGCGTTTGCGTCTCGTCGTGCGTGTGATACGGCCTGTACGGAGTGCTTAATTCAGGATCGAGCTTCCGATGCGAAGCCCGGAGCCAGCCCTGAGCAACGGGAGTGTGAGGATCGATCGCGCCCTGGAATACGACCTCCTCGCCATCGGAAGAAAATACGCGCAGCACTATGAAGATATCAGCGTCGACCGTCGAGGATGAGACGAACAGTTTGACCGTCGAAGGTCCGGTAATCTCTGTTTCGCGTTCCAACGGCGCTGAAAGAAACGTCACCCCATCACCCACTGCGTCGAACTGGATCTTTCCCTCGGCGCCAACCGGACTCCGGCTCAGGCTGCGACCGACCGTATTGAGATAGAATTTCGTCCAGCGCGTGCGCTGGATGGGCCACTCGTTTTCCATGCGCTCGACGAACTTATCGATGTGCCGAATTTGCAGCCGAACCCGTGGCTTCCTATTCCAGCCGTTGTCGATGCCTTTCAGAAAATAGTCGAAGAAGCGCTGCTGCAGCAGTCTCCCGTAATCGGTATAGAAGTGCGTCCAGTGTTCCAGCCCATGCAGCTCGAGCCACTTCTGGCTCGACGCGGCGCGCACGAAGCCCTCGACGTTACCGCGTAGATGCAGACCCTGGCCGCCCCAATTTCCTGCCGAGATAAACGGCACGGTCACCTTTGACCATATAGGGGAGCGGGCTTTGTGGTAATCGTCGTCGAGCGGATGGGCAAGGATTTCATCGCCGAGATCACAGCCATTTCCTGACAGCTCTTTCTCCGATAGCGTTTCGGATCCGCAGACCCGCTCACCGGTGACACGGCTGCGTGGGCCGCGCTCGCCAAGCCCATATTGCACCGTCTTTACCTGCATGTCGTACCAGTTCGCCCAGAAGCTGCAGAGGATGCCGCCGTGATGCGTCATGTCGCGATACCAGTCGGCCGCGCCTTCCCAGATGCACATCGCGGCAAGGTGCAGCGGCTGAAGCGAAGCCACATGCCACTGGTTGATTGCATAGTAGGAAATGCCGTTGAGACCCACTTTGCCGTTGCTCCATGGCTGCGTACCAGCCCACTCGATGCAGTTGTAAAAATCTTTGGTCTCGCGCGGCGAGAAGTGGTCGATATATCCGGAAGAACAACCGCAGCCGCGTGAATCGACGCGTATGCAGACGTAATCCTCCAGCACCCACTTTTCCGGATCGACGACTTCCCAGCTTTGGAATTTATTGGTCGAGCCGGCGGCAACATCCGGATGCTGTTCGGTCATGCGCTGCCACTGGTTCGGATAGCCGTCTTGAAAGGCGAGTCCTTTCGCGTACGGACCATAGCTGAGAATGACCGGGCAATTTCCCTCGGCGATCGGCCGAAAGATATCGGCGCGCAGGATGACGGCGTCATCCATCGTGATCGGCACGTTCCATTCGACGCGCATGCCGTCTCTTATTTCAGACCGATGCTCCATCGTCTGAATAGCCGCCCTAAATCGATCCTCGCCAAAAAGCGAATCGGCGCGGCGGTGCGCCACCGCACAGAGAGATCGATGAGCTGTGCCATTTTCACCTCCACGATACTTTCGCATTTTTTTGTATTACCCGCCTGCTACTGCTGTCAATGGGACCTTCGATCGTGTAGTGGTTCATTTTCAATCCACAGACTCTTAAAATCGAGAAAGATTCCTCGCTCGCTTTGCTCGGAATGACAACTACATAAGCCATGTGTCATCTCGAACAAAGTGAGAGATCTTTCCCAAACTGAACCACGACCTTCGATCGGATAGTGGTTCAATTTGATTTCAACGAATCGTCAACGTTTGCGAAACTGAACCCTACCGTGATTCAGACTTGCCTTGACACTTTTTCCACCTCTGAATAGGATCTGCCTACGTCGTTGATCCTCAATTGAGAAGTTGCCCATGGATGTTTACGCAAAATCTTCGTTCGCCTGCCTACTGAGGTGCACGCTTGTTGCCATTCAAAACGACGCGCGCCTTGACCTAGGCTCGCTGGGTAGCGTGACGCTGGCGCTGTGGTGAAGGCGCGAATCATAGAGTCAATCCGAAACCGGAGGTGAAATTCATGTCGATTCCCTAGACCATGACGGTAGTGATGCTCCATGGCGCCGACGATATGCGAGTGGAGTCGCGGCCAGTGCCACAGCCCGGGCCCGGAGAGGTTCTCCTGAAAGTGGAAGTTGCATCGATCTGCGGAACGGATGTGAAGGTCCTGCACCGTACGCTCCAGGGACAGCCCACCGGTGAATTCATCATGGGCCACGAATACGCCGGCACTGTTGCAGCGTTGGGACCGGGCGTCGATGAGTTTCAGATCGGCGACCGCGTCGCCGTCGAGGTACACAAGGGATGCGAGCGTTGCGAGAACTGCATCAAAGGTTGGTATACCTCGTGCCTGAATTACGGCAATCTCGAAAAAGGGCATCGGGCGAAAGGTCTCACGTGTGACGGAGGCTTCGCCGAGTACGCTGTCAATCACATCAACACGCTCTATCGCTTGCCCGACAACCTCACGTTCGAGCAAGCGTGCATGGTGACCACGGCTGCCTCGCCGCTCTGGGCAATCGATCTCATGGGCGGCTACGTCGCCGGCGAAACAATGCTGATTCTCGGGCCAGGGCCGATCGGCCTCATCGCGGTGCAGCTCTGCAAGGCGCTTGGTGCGGAACGCGTCATCTTGAGTGGCACGCGTGACTCGCGCCTGGAGATCGGCATGCGATTGGGCGCAGACTTCACGATCAACGTACGACAAGAAAATCTCGCCGACCGCGTGCGCGACATCACCCACGGCAAGGGCGCGGACTCCGTCCTCGAGTGCGCTGGGGGTCCGACCTCGATGCAGGAGGCGCTCGAGAACGTCAAACGCGGCGGGCGCATCGGGGTGGTGGCGTGGTACTCGGGGCCAGTGCAGATGGACATGAATCTCGCAGTGCGGAGCAACGTTCGTATCTACGCAGCACGCGGCGAGGGCGGGATGAATTCCGGCCGCTCGCTGGCGCTGATGAGCGCAGGAAAAATTTTGGCAGACCCGATTATCACCCATCACTTCAGGCTCGATCAGATTCACCAGGCGTTCCGCACCTACGTCGAACGAATCGATAACGCCCTGAAGGTCGCCATCCACATTTGAGTGAGGAGACGGAATATGCCAACGCGTTTTGCAGTCATGACGCTGGTCATCCTGGCCGGCCTCGTATTGGCGGGTATCGTGGAAGCGCAGGCTCCCCGGCGGCTCGTGATTGGGATGCCGGTCACGCCCCCGAACCTGCCTCACATCGGCGTCTATGTCGCGAAAGAGCTCGGCTACTTTGATGAGCAGGGGATCAATGTTGAATTGACGGCGTTTGAATCTGGTCTTCAGTCGTTGCGCGGAGGCGTTGCCGGAGGGCTGGACATCGTGGGCGCCAGCAGCGAACCGATAATCACGGTCATCAGTCGCGGCGCGAAGATCCGCAGCATCTTCAGCTATGCTCACAGGCTCACGGTTGTCATGGCGGCTCAGGAGAGCATCCGGAGACCCGCCGATCTGCGCGGCAAGAACCTGGGCATCCAGGATGTCGGCGCATTCCGCGAGGTGATGACGCGCGCGGTTCTCCACAGCGCCGGACTCACCCCGCAAGATGTGAACTATGTCCCGGTGGCGAGCGCCGGCTATATCGCCTCCCTTATATCCAACAAGATTGACACCGCCATCCTGCACATCGACCAAGCGTACATGGCGCGCGCAAAGAAGGCGTCTCTCCATCCCCTGGTTCCCCTCTGGGAGATCATGCCGAATTATTGGTACGGGACATTTAGTGCCAACGAGGAGTTGCTGCGGAAGGAGCCGGACCTCCTCTCTCGTGCCGTCGCCGCGATCATCAGGGCCCACCGTTTCATCTACCGAAACAAGGAGCGCACGCTCGATCTGGCAAGCAAGCACACGGGCTATCCGAAGGACGTCCTGAGCCCGGCTTATGATGCGCTGGCGGCCGCGAAGGTCTGGCCGGTGAATGATGGGATGCCAGCCGAGATGGTGGACGTGACTATTAACAAACTAGTGGAAATCGGTCTGCTCAAGGAAAATGAGAAACCCAAGGCAGAACAGGTCGTGGATCGAGGACCGGCGAACGCCGCATTGGCCAAACTGGGACGCTGGACAGACGATGCCGCGTGGAAATAGTTCTCGCATCGAGGAGTAAGCCTGCCTCAGTCCCTTGCTCTCCTGGATGGCGCCTCCGCGGTCAGTCTCGCCACGGAAGTTTGCCGCAGCGCTGGACAATAGACTAGCAATACTTACACGGCGGAAAATTCCTGTCGTACACCGGATTCTTCAGATAGTCCTCGGGCTTGTAAATCCAGAACTGCGATACCTTCTCGAATGTATGAATGACGGTATTCTGGAGCCGTCCGCTAACCCGTTCCACCTTGCGGACGTAAATGTTTTGAATCGGATTACCGTAGTCGTCGAACCGAATGGGCCCACGAGGAGTATCGGCGAGTTCCACCTTGCGCAGAGCTGCGACAAGCCGCTCACGATTTTCGGCTTCTCCACCGATGGCTTCGAGCGCGCGCTTGAGTTGGAGCCCCGCCACGTACGTGCCTTCGGAATAGTATGAGGGCATTTGTTTGAATTTCGTCTCGTAAGCCTGCACGAATTTCCGATTGACTGGATTGTTCAGCGCGGCGGAGTAATGCAGCGCGGTGATGACTCCCGACACCTCGTCGCCCATGGTCCGAAGCACGTGCTCGTCGGTGAAGGTACCGCCCCCGATCAGCGGGAGCCGAGCTTTGAGACCGGCGTCTTCATACTGTTTGGCGAAGCGCAGCGCGTCAGCTCCTGAGAAAACGGCGTAGACAGCGTCCACGTCGCGTTTGATTTGAGAAATATAAGGACCAAGGCGGCCAGAGTTTTTGCACGATCTGACCACCCGACTCTTCGAAGGTGCGATGAAATCCTGCGGCCACTTCCCAGCCGAAGGCAAAGTCATAGCCGATGATCGCAATCCGGCGATACTTGAGGTTGTCATAAACCCATTTGCCGAAGGGATGAGACGGCTGAGCGCTGGACCAGCCGGTGCGAACGATGTAAGGGCTGCGCTTGCGCTGGGTAATGTCCTCACCCGATACGATCGGAAAAATAGCGGGCAGCTTGTTGCCGTCGATATAGTCACGGATGGCGTAGCCAACAGCTGCTGACAGAGGACCAACCAGGAGTTCAATTCCTTGTCCTTCTACCATCCCGCGGAGCTTCGTCAGGCCGGTGGCGGGGTTTCCAGCGTCGTCCTCGGTGATCAGCTTCACTTCTCGGCCGGCCAACTTCCCGCTTTGCTCTTCAAGGAAAAGCTCGAAGCTGTTCAACATGTCCTTGCCGTTAGGTGAGAGCGGGCCCGTAAGGGAGGACATGAAGCCAACCTTGATCGGACCTTTCTGCGCTTCGGCCGGCGAGATACTAAAAAGAACGATCAGAGCTAGAGCGACGATGGCAAATCTTTTTTGCATACAAGCCTCCTGTTAATTTTTTTTCATGAGATCCGGCAATCCCGCAAGCCGTTCGAAGGTGGTTATGATCGCAGCCAGATCCTCCTCACCTCGTCCCGCCGCGGCGGTCGCTGTGGCCAACTGTTGCGTGATACTCGTTAGCGGCAACGGAACTCCGAGGCGCAGTCCTTCCTCCAGCATGAGCTTAAAATCTTTCAAGAAGAGATCGATTTTCATCTGCGGATCGAAGCGATGGCTCGCCATGAGCGGCCCGCGGACCTCGAGCATCTTTGAGTCGGCCGCGCTGTCTTTCAGAAGCCCGAGCAACGCGGCCGGGGCGAGACCCCCTTTCGCCGCGAGCACGAATGCTTCTGCCAGCGCGGCGGTGTTAAGCCCGACAAGGAGATTGGTGGCAAGCTTCGCGAGCGAAGCCATGCCGACATCGCCCACGTAGACGGTCTTCTTGGCAATCGCATCGAAGATGGGCCGGCAAGCATCGGCCCGTGCGCGGTCACCCGCGACAAAGATCGCGCAATCGCCGCGCTCGACCATTGTGCTCGTCCCGCTCATCGGTGCATCGAGAAAGTCGAGGCCTTTGGCCGCCGCCGCGCCAGCCAGACGTCGCGTTAGCTCGGGGGAAATGGTGCTCATCTGGATCAGCGTGCAATCGGGCGGCGCCGTCGCGATTAACCCGCCGACACCGAGAATTGTTGCCTCGACGCTCGGGAGCGTCGGTAAGATTGTGAAGACCGCGTCGGTATCCGCGGCGACTTCGGCGATACTCCCAGCTGCAATCAGCCCCTGAGCGCAAAGCGCTTTAATTTGCTCCGGGCGCGTATCGTAGCCTTTAACTTCGAACTTCCCTTTGAGAACGCGTGTCGCTACAGCACTCCCGAGAAGGCCGATACCGATGATCCCGATTCGTTTCATATCACCCACACATGACACTGCACCGGCAGGTCTCCAATAACCTCCTCTCCGTCCATTGGTGGGAGAGGGTTCAAATTGTAGGGGCAGGCCCCCGTGCCTGCCCTCAGGGGCAACCACAGGGGGTTGCCCCTACAACCCTCTCTCGTATCCGCCGCAATTGGATCAGCCTCAGGCTGAAGCGGGAGAGAGAAATCATATCGCAAAAGGGATTTTCGGATCATGGCTAAGAAGTTCTTCATTGGATCACAGGCCGAGATACTTGCGCTTAATCTCCTCGTTTTCCCAGAGTGCCTGCGGCGAGCAGGAGTGCACGATCCTGCCCCGCGAGAGCACGTGAACCTGGTCAGACACCCGGAGCGCGAGCGGCAGGTTCTGCTCGACGAGCAAGATCGACAACCCTTGAGATTTCAAATTCTCAATGACGCGGCCGACCTCGCGAACCAAGAGCGGCGCCAGCCCCTCGGTCGGCTCATCCATTAATAATAGCTCGGGATTCGTCATCAGCGCGCGTGCGATCGCCAGCATCTGTTGCTCGCCGCCTGAAAGCTTGCCTGCCCGAATCGCACGCCGCTCACCAAGGCGCGGGAAGAGCTCCATCACACGCTCGATATTCCATTGGCCGCCGTTCCGTTTATCAGCGACCGTGAGATTCTCGAAAACGCTGAGGGAGGGAAAAACCCGGCGGCCCTGAGGCACCAAGCCGAGACCAAAATTGATCGCACGGTTTGACGACCACGCGGTGATATCGTGATCCTTAAAGAGCACCTGACCGCGGCGCGGCGGAGTAAAGCCGACGATGGAGCGGATCAGCGTTGTTTTGCCCATTCCGTTCCGGCCGAGAAGCCCCACCACTTTCCCTTTGTCTACGTTGAAAGAAATCCCCTGAAGGATGTGGCTGTCACCGTAATAAGTATGAATGTCGCGCACCGTTAACATCACGCAGTCTCCATGACGGCTCCGAGATAGATCTCTTGCACGACTGGATTGGACTTCACCTCATGACCGACGCCGTCGGCGATGACTTTACCGTAGTGCAGCACAGTGATCCGATTGGTCAGCTCGAAAGCGACATCCATGTCGTGCTCGATTACGAGCAGGGTGATGGCGGGATCGAGCTTTTTGAGAAGGGCGACCATCATGTGGGACTCGGCCGGCGATAGTCCGGCGGTGGGCTCATCGAGCAAAAGGACTTTCGGCGCTCCGGCCAGCGCCAGCGCGATCTCAAGCTGGCGCTGCTCGCCGTGAGAAAGATTGCGGACCACTTCGTTCTCCGTTGCCCCAAGCCCCACAGCTTCCAGGACAGAGCGAGCCTGATCGAAATGATCAGTATAGCGGGATAGCGAGCGGTGAAGATGGAGCTTGGCAGCGGTTAGAGCTTGAACTGCGAGCAGCGAGTTCTCCAAAACTGTCAGGCGAGGGAAGAGATTGGTGATCTGATACGTCCGGGCGAGCCCCAGTGCAGCGCGCCGATGAGGCGGCAAGCGCGTCACGTCTCGACCGAAGAGATGAATGCGCCCTTCCGTCGGCTTGGCTTCTCCGCTGATCAGGCTGAAGAGCGTCGTCTTCCCGGCACCGTTCGGTCCAATGATAGCTCGGCGCTCACCGGGCGCGACAGCGAGGCTCACACCATCGACCGCGTGAAGGCCGTCGAAGGCTTTCGAGATGTTCGAAAGGTTCAATGCAAGAGGGGGAGAGTCAGTCATAATATTTTTAGGCTTACCTTTGTCCTCCCTTTATGCGGTTGACCTTTATCTGTCCAGTTTTTTTTCAACGAGACAAAATCGAAGGACGAAGTGAGTCGTTTTTGTTTGTGGGACTCTCGTTGCGAGAATCCGGTTGTTGGTTTTGAAAAGCGGCTTCCGTATTTGCCCCAGGATCAACGATCTCGCACTGACCCTGACCTGGA
>VBKY01000539.1 GCA_005879255.1 Deltaproteobacteria bacterium | reverse complement strand
GGAAGGTTGGAAGGGAGTAGAAAATGTGGATAGTCCGACTCGCGCTCCGCCGTCCTTATACCTTCGTGGTGCTCGCCCTGTTGATCGCTGTGCTGGGCATTTTGTCCATCCTCACGATGACCGTAGACATCTTTCCCCGCATCAACATTCCGGTCGTGAACGTAATCTGGAGCTTCTCGGGGCTGTCCCCGACCGAGATGCAGAATCGGATCGTGACCGTGACTGAGCGTGCGTTCACCACGACGGTGAACGGCATCGAGCACATCGAATCCGTAGCGCTCCGGGGCGTCGCCGTCACGCGGCTTTTCTTCCATCCCAATGTGCCGATCGAGGCGGCCATCGCTCAGGTAAACGCCCAGGCGCAGCAGATCGTACGGATACTGCCGCCCGGGATATTTCCACCGCTGATACTCCAATACAACGCCGCCAGCGTTCCGGTGGTGCTGGCGAGCTTGAGCAGCGATCAACTACCCGAGCAGGAACTTAATGACTTGGGCAACAGCTTCATCCGCACCCAGCTCGTCACCGTCCCAGGTTCATCTATCCCGGTGCCGTACGGCGGGAAGTTGCGTGTCGTGAACGTCGACATCGATCCCGACGCTCTATACGCGCGGGGGCTGTCGCCGCAAGACGTCACCAACTCGATCCTTACTCAGAACGTCATCTTGCCGGCCGGCACGGCGAAGATCGGAACGCGCGAGTACGATATCGCGATGAATGGCAGCCCGACGGTTCTGAACGACTTGAATAAGATCCCCATCCGCTACGTGAATGGGGCGATGGTGAATATCAGCGATGTGGCCTTCGTCCACGACGGCTTCCAGCCGCAGACGAACCTGGTGCGGCGCGACGGGCGCCACTCTGCCCTGCTGCCTATCCTGAGTAACGGCAGCGCCTCAACTTTGACGGTGGTGGACCAGGCACGCCAGCTGATGCCAAAGATTCTGGCAGGCCTGCCACCAAGCCTCAAGGTCGACTTCTTATTCGACCAGAGCGTCTTCGTCCGGGCGGCGGTCACCGGTGTCCTTCACGAAGGGGCGATCGCCGGCTGCCTGACGGGGCTGATGATCCTGCTGTTCCTAGGGTCCTGGCGGAGCACCGTGATCGTCGTCACGTCGATCCCATTGTCGATCCTGACCTCCATCATCGTGCTCAACATCCTGAATCAAAGTCTCAACGTAATGACGCTCGGCGGGTTGGCGTTGGCCGTTGGCATTCTGGTCGACGACGCCACGGTCGAAATCGAGAACAATCACCGCCAGATGGACTTGGGCAAGCCGCTGCGGCAAGCGATCCTCGATGGGGCAGCGGAGGTGGCGACGCCGGCGTTCGTGGCGACCCTGTCGATCTGCATCGTGTTCATACCGATCCTGTTTCTCGGCGGTGTAGGCGGGGCGCTGTTCGCGCCGCTCGGAATATCTGTGGTATTTGCAATGCTCGCCAGCTATCTCCTCTCGCGCACGCTCGTTCCCACTATGGTTCTGTACCTGCTCGCGCCGGAGGCACGTGCGCGGCATGGCCACGGTGCCGTCCAGAACTCCGAGCGCGAGCAGCGACCAGAGGCGGGGCAACCGATCCGTCGGTCACTTTTCCGGCGCATCTCGGAATCTTTCGAGGCCGGCTTCTCGAGACTCGGCCGCGCCTATGAGGGCGCGCTCGACTGGGCCTTGGCGCGCACGCGCCTGGTAATCACGGTGTTCCTCGGCTTTGCGGTCGTTTCGCTGTGTCTTTATCCGTTCATCGGTCGGGACTTCTTTCCGACCGTCGATGCCGGTCAGCTGCGGCTTCATGTAAGGGCCCCGGCGGAGGACTATATTCGTCAAGTCATCCCCCCGAGCGAGCTAAACGCAATCGTTGACAACATCGGCGTGCCGAACCCAATCAACCTGGCGCTCAGCGACAGTCTCACGGTCGGACCAGCCGATGGCGAGATCTTGGTGTCGCTTAATCCGACGCACGGCCCGACTGCCGCCTATCTAAAGATGCTCCGTGAGCAGTTGCCGCGCCGGTTCCCCGATCTCGAGTTTTTCACCCAGCCGGCCGATATCGTGAGCCAGATCCTCAACTTCGGCTTGCCCGCCCCGATTGACATACAGGTAACGGGGCCGTTGGCTGAATCGGATAAGAATTTCCAGGTCGCCCAACAGATCGCCAATGAGCTCAAAGGCGTCCCAGGCGCGGTTGACGTGCACGTGCAACAGATCCTCGACGCGCCGCGGATCATGATCGACAGCGACCGGACGCTCGCACAGCAGGTCGGCCTGACACAACGGGATGTCGCTAACAGCTTGCTCATCTCGCTGACCGGCAGCGGGGCAACGACGACCAATTTCTGGCTCCACCCGCAAAACGGCGTGAGCTACCAAGTCGTAGTCCAGACGCCCCAGACGCGGGTCGCGTCGCTCGATGAATTGCATCGCACGCCGATAGCGATCGCAGGCCAATCATCGCCGCAGCTACTAACCAACTTGGCCGATTTTAGTCGAACGATCACCCCGCTGTCGCTCAACCATTACAACGTGCAGCCGGTTTTCGACGTCTACGCCAGTGTCCAAGGGACCGACCTCGGCTCCGTCTCGAATAAGGTCGACCAGATTATCGCCAAGTACAAAGGGCAGCTCTCCAAAGCCAGCTCCATCGTTGTCCGCGGGCAGGTCCAGAGTATGAATCAGTCGTTCTACCAGCTCGGGCTAGGGATCTGCTTTGCCGTATTGCTTGTGTATTTTCTGATGGCGGTCAATTTCCAGTCGTGGCTGGATCCGCTGATTATTCTGATGGCACTGCCAGGCGCTCTGGCCGGAATACTCTGGGCGCTATTCGTCACCGGGACGACCATCAGCGTACCCGCGTTAATGGGGTGCATCATGGCGATCGGGGTGGCGACATCGAACAGCATCCTGATGATCACGTTTGCGAACGAGCAGCGTCACCCGGAGTTCGGCGGGCACGAGGCACGGGCCGCCGCGCTGGCTGCGGGCCGCACGCGGCTTCGCCCAGTACTCATGACAGCGCTAGCAATGCTGCTGGGGATGCTCCCGATGAGCCTCGGTCTGGGTGAAGGGGGCGAGCAAAACGCTCCGCTCGGGCGGGCGGTAATCGGCGGGCTACTGGTTGCCACATTTTACACGCTATTCTTCGTTCCCGTGACCTACAGTCTACTACGGCGCAAGCCGCCCAAGAACTTTGATAGCGAGGAGGCGACATGAGCGACCAAGTCAACCATCCGTCTCAAACACCCGAGTCAGAAGGGGCCGAACACACGAGTGCTCCGAATCGTCCTGTACAACGAAGCCAAACGCGAACAGTCATGTATGTTGCAATTGGGATGCTCGGTTTGTTCCTTATCCTGCTGGCAATAGGTGTGATTCCCCGGATACGTAATCATCAGGAACTGGCCGCGGCCGCCCAAAAGGCGCAAAACAATGTGCCGGGGGTATATGTGGTCCGTCCGCAGGCGGCTTCCGACGCCGACCTGACACTGGCCGCTACGACCCAAGCCATTCAAGACTCGATCATCTATGCCCGGACCAGCGGCTATGTCAGAAAGCGCTACGTGGACATCGGCGACCAGGTGACGGCGGGCCAGCTTTTGGCAGAGATAGAGTCTCCTGAGATCTACCAGCAACTGCAGCAGGCCCAGGCTGATCTCCAGCAGTCCGAGAAGAACCTGGATGTGCAGAAGGCCAATCTCGATCTCGCGCGCACAACCATGGCGCGTTACGAGGCGGCGGACGCGGAAGGGGCGGTCGCCAAGCAGCTGCTCGATCAGAACGTTTCGGCGCATCGTTCAGCGCAAGCCACTGTGGCCGCAGCACAGGCCAACGTCCAATCGAACAAAGCCAATGTCCAGCGCTTGCAGGATCTGACCTCGTTTCAGCGCGTCTTAGCGCCGTTCAACGGCACGGTTATCCAGCGCAACATCGATGTTGGCGCCTTGATCACGGCAGGAAGCCCCACAAACAACACGGCTGCGGCGCCGACCAGCGTCACTGGCGGAGCCAACGGTCTATTCGAGGTCGCGCAGATTGACGCACTCCGCGTGTTCGTCAACGTTCCCCAGGCTTATGCGCCGAACGTGAAAGCCGGTCTACCCGTCCAAGTCACGGTCCGCGGGCGACTCATGCAGCCTGTAACGGCAAAGGTGACGCGCACCGCCAATGCGATCGATCCGGGCACGCGGACCTTGCTGACCCAAGTCGATATTCCCAACCAGATGCACGGGCTCCTTCCCGGCATGTTCGTCTATGTCGGCTTTAAGATCGAGGTGTCCGGTACTCACTGGCGGGTTCCGGCCACCGCGGTCATCTTCGACGCGCAGGGCACGCGCGTGGCCATTGTGGGACCGGGAAACAAACTGCACTTTCAAAAGGTGACGCTCGGCCGCGACTTCGGCACCTCAATCGACATTCAGGCCGGACTTAACGGCAACGAAATGATCGTCAAACAGCCCACGGTCTCTCTTCAGGAGGGTCAACTTGTTAACCCTATCGAGTCTAAAAATCCTTCGGGCAGCTAATCCGCGGGTGCACGTCCGCCAGTTTGTCAGACAGTTTTGTTTCGTTACGGCTCTCTCGGCTGTGAGCGCCATGGGCACAGGCTGCGTGGTCGGACCGAATTACCAGCAGCCAGCGGTCGAGCAGCCGCTTGATTTCAAGTCGCAGGCGGCCAGCGGAGAGGCTCCGTTGATGGCGAGAGAGTGGTGGCGACTCTACGGCGATGCGGATCTCGATCAGCTCATCGAAGACGCGCACGCGTCAAATCAAACTCTCAGACAGGCCGTAGCCCGGATCGACGAGGCCCGCGCGCTCGCCCGCGTTGCCGGCAGTTTTCTCTACCCGACGATCTCCCTCGATCCCAGATTCTTACGCGAGCGCAACTCAGGGAACCGCGACAGCACGATCACGGGCAGGCGGGTACAAAGGGGTACCACCATAAGTGATTGGCTGATTCCTGTGGATCTGACGTATGAGATCGATGTCTGGGGCCGCATTCGCCGGTCAATTGAATCTGCCCGGGCCGTTGCCACAGCGAGCGCATATGACCTGGGAGTGGTCCAGCTTACAGTTGAGGCCGATGTGGCCCAGTTCTACTACAATCTTCGCGCTCTGGATGCGCAGTCACAGATACTGACGGAAAACGTCGCGTCATACCGGGAGCAGGTCCGCATTCTCTCCGCCCAGCTAAAGAGCGGACTCGTGAGCCCCATCGTCGTGAATCAAGCGCAGGCGCAACTCCAGGCCACACTGGCGCAGCAACGAGACATCGCCCGTGCCCGCGCCGATCAGGAACACGCGCTGGCGATCCTCTGCGGCCGCCCGGCTCCATCTTTCACTGTCGCGCCCAACCCGCTGCATGAGGCTTCGCCCCCAGTCGTGCCGCCGGGCTTACCCGCGCAGCTTCTAGTGCGACGGCCGGACGTCGCCGAGGCCGAGCAGAATGTCGTGGCCGCCAATGCGCAGATCGGCGTCGCGACCGCCGCCTTCTACCCCACGTTCAATCTGACCGGCGCCGCCGGCTTTGAAAGCGCCAACCTCTCGAGCCTCTTCAACTGGCGCAGTGCCGTCGCGTCGATTGCCCCGAGCATCTCGTTCCCCATCTTTCAAGGCGGCCGGCTCAACGCCAATCTCGAAGCCACCGAGGCCCGCTTTCGGCAGACTGTCGCTGCGTACGTGAATCAGGTTCTTGTCGCCTATGCCGATGTCGAGGACGCCTTGACCGACCTGCACGCCCTCTCCGATGAGGTCGGCAACCTGCGCGAGGCGGTCAGCGCATCCCAG
>VBKY01000538.1 GCA_005879255.1 Deltaproteobacteria bacterium | reverse complement strand
GTGATGGCCGATATCCCGATCGTCAGCGCTCAAGTGGCGGACGAACAACGGCGCTACCCGGCAAGCCGCGAAAGCGCGGATCATAGCTTCTACTATCTTGCGGCAGCGGCTCTTTCGGACGGCGCAATTTCTGAAGCGCAATTTGCCCCTGGGCGCTGGCTGCAATCCGAAATGAGAGAAGCGATGGCGCGAGTCTCGGTCCGCACCGACGCGAGTTTGAACAAGTACACGCCCGGCAGCTACCCGGCCGTGGTGAAACTGATTTTGCAAAGCGGCGAGAGCCGAGAAGTCGAGGTCATTTTTCCCAAAGGCCATCCCAACAATCGCATGTCGCCGGCCGAAGTCGAGGCCAAATTCCGCGCCTGTGCGCGTGGGAGAGTGCCGTCGGCACGCCAGGAGAAAGTCATCGGGAAAGCGCGCGAGTTAGAAAAACTCGCGTCCGTGGCCGAGCTGATGAACGATTTGGCAGAAGGCGAAACCGGCTTGAACTAGCCTTGAACATCACACTTTTGCCAGCGAGATGGCGATTGTGCCGAGGACAACGAGGAGAGTGCCGCGCGGCGTGATTCTCTCAACATCGTTTAGAAATAGTTTGCTCGCGACGACCAGCCACAACGGCAAGGTTGCGGTCGGCGGCGCGACGTCGGCAAGTCGCTACGATAACCAAATTAGGGATATCTTCATGAAATGTTGTGTCCCTTTAACTTTATTCTTTCTGACCAGCTTGTTAGCTACTCCAGGCTTCTGCCAAAAGCTAACACCGGTCACCCTCGGATTAACCGGTAGAAGTCTCTCTACCTTGGTCTTTGAAATGAGGATTAGAAAGGGGCACTTCAAGCAAGAGGGGCTGGACGTCAAGTTGATCACGATTCGCCAGAGCGACGTCATCATTAAGGCGATCATGGCCGGTGAATTGAACTTCATGAGTATTATCCCAACGGCGATCCTTGCCTCCGTTCGTGGCTTGCCGATTCGCACTATCGCGGTAAACCAAGATAACGCGCCCTACGTTCTCGTTGGCCGGCCGCAGATCAAAAGCATGAATGATTTGAAAGGTAAAAAAATTGCCGTGAGCTCATTGGGTGGTATGAGCACCCTGGTTGTCCGTGAAATCGTGGCGCGTAGCGGTCTCGATCCTGACCGAGACGTGACTTACCTGGCGGTTGGCGGAAGCGAGACGCGCAGCGGTGCCATGGCGGCCGGCTTTGTTGATGCGGCGCTGATGACCATACCTTTGAACTACGCCCCTGAGCGGCAAGGTTATAATCGTCTGGCGTGGGGCCCGGATTATGTGCGCTATCCAATGAATGGAATCTCCGGGTCGCCAGACTATTTCGCCGCCAACCGCGATTTGGTACTGGCCGTTCTGCGCGGGATGGCCGGGGGAGTGCGAGACGTGAAGCAACGCAAATCTGAAATGATAACTTTCCTGAAAAGCTATCTCGAAGTGCCGGAAGACGAAGCAGCAAAGAGCTACGAATTCCTGATGAGCCACATGCCCGACAATATGATTGTCGATGACGCGGTGATCAGAAGTGCGATGGAATTTGCCGCCTCTGCTCTCAGGTTAAAGCCCGACGCCGTGCCTGATATTTCTAAGGTTCGTGATTGGTCGTATGCCTGCGCCGCCACAAAATCGCTCCGCGCGCAGTGACGCAATATTTATTGCGTATGAAAATTCGTGTTGCCTTCGTAATCGGTCAGTATCCGCCTGAGGAGCGCAAACTCCGAGAACAGGTGGCGCTGTCCTATGCTACGCCGGAAATCGAAATCGGCATTCTCTCAACGCCGGCCTCGCCGTACATTCGCGGCATGAGCCCGACGGATATTCAGATGGCTGCGCCGTTGTTTATCGAAGCGTTTCGCGAAGCGGAACGCCAGGGTTATGACGCGGTAGTTCCGCTGGGCATGCTCGATCTCGGCATTGACGGCGGAAAGTCGGCTGTGAATATCCCGGTAGTCGGACCTTTCGAAGCTTCGTTCCATGTCGCGTCACTTTTGGGCGATCGCTTCGGCCTCATTGTTTATCACCCTAGGACCATCCCGCTCACGCGTGCGATGGCGCGGCGTTATCAGATGGAGTCGAAGATAGCAGGTATTCGCAGCGTTGGTTTTGCCTTACCCGATATCGCAGCGAACCGCGATCAGATGGTGCAGAACTTCGTCGCTCATGCCCGGGCACTGATCCAGGAAGACGGCGCGGAGGTAATTATTCCAATGGGCATCACTCAATGCCCGGTCCATATAAAACCGGATTGGCTGCAGGAACAGCTCGGCGTTCCAGTGGTGGAAGGATTCGGCGCGCCGATTCGCATGGCGGCTCTGCTGGCAGGTCTTGGTTTAAAACAGAGTAGGGTGCGTTGGCCTAAATCCAATTCTT
>VBKY01000267.1 GCA_005879255.1 Deltaproteobacteria bacterium | reverse complement strand
CGATCACTCTTTCGACGGCCAATTTCGGCTCGAGCGTCACCTGCTCCGCCGCTATCAAATCGGGTGGCGTGCGGTAAAGCGGATAGCGAAACTCTGCTGTCGGCGTCAAACTGCCTTCGATGACGGGTTGGTAGTAACCGGTGAAAAGAACATCCGACAACGCGGGATCTGCGCTCGATGGCACGACATCGAAGCGCGCATTAATTTCACGCGTAAAACAATTCGCGCAACGCCAATGATCGAACAATACCTTTTCGAAGACGATCAATGAATCAAGGATTTCTTTGGCGGTCAACCGACGGGGGTGCTCTCCGACGACCCGATCGGGCGGCAGCTTCTGCAAAAAAGCGATGCTGCGGCGGATCGCGATGCGTAGCGACGCTGGATCAAGGTCATCGCTGATGACGGGTGACGATTGGCCCCAACATGTCGGGGTCGCCTGAAAATAACCAAGTAGAGCTACGACGAGCGTCGCACCGAGCAACCTAAATAGCTTGAAGCGTCGAGCCATTTGCGAGAAACTTAGTGGCCTTGAATTACGCTCAACTTAGAAAAGAAGTCAGCCGAGTCGTCGATACACTGCCGCGCCGATTTCGCGAGCAGTTGCGCAACGTAGAGTTCGTTGTCGAAGAGCGGCCTTCACCGGCTCTCCTGCGGGCCGAAGGACTCGACCCACGCCGAGACACTCTGTACGGCATCTACCAAGGTGTTCCTCTTCCGGAAAGATCGGCTCTCGACCCGCCGCTCCTCCCGGACAAAATCACCATTTTCGCCGAGCCCCTGTTGCAGGACTTTCCCGCTCCCGATGAGCTCCGTAAAGAGATCCGCCTGACAGTGCTCCATGAAATCGCCCACTACTTCGGCATGGAAGAAGACGAGATCGATGAGCTGGGCTACTAGTCTGTTCGGATTCCGAGTTTCGAGTCACGCGTTCGTCCGGACGACCCGAAACCCGAGATACGAAAGCCGAAACGGCTTCAGTCTCTAATATCCTGTAAAAACCACTCCGTCGGTAGTTCCCGGCCGATTTTTTTCTGCTTGGCTAATTCGACAACCTTTCCCGCGCATGCGGCGAACTGAAGACCTTGCGTGCCAGCATTGATAAAAAAGGTCACTTGTTTATTATTCGTTCGGCCCGGAACCCTTCCCGCCCGGACATCCATGAAGTATTTGAAGTAATCACCTTTGTAATTGTCCACAGTCGGATTGGGAATACGAGCGCGTTCTTCAGGTTGGCCAGCGATGTAGCCGACATTGCCATGCAACCGAATCATACCTTCGTCCATAGCCTCGATCGTGTTTTTGCCCAACTTGACCGATAGATCGCACTGCTGAATCACCTTTGGCCCCATCTCGCACGCGCGCACACAGGTAATATGCGCGCCGGCCTTTAACCACTCCGGTTCGTCGAAGACTGATCGTGTGGAGTCCGTACAGGTCGCGACAATATCGGCTTCTTTGACCACTTGTTCCGGTTTATCGACGNNNCTGGCAAACCGCTCGCGGTTTGACTTCGTCGGACTGTAGACTTTCACGCGGCGGAGCTTACGTACCTCGTAAAACGCCTCCAAGTAACTCCGCGCCATGCCGCCGGAGCCGAAGATGCCAACATCGCACGCGTCTTCGCGCGCCAGGTATTTAGCTCCCAAGCCCGCGCAGCCACCGACCCGCATATGCTGGATGAGACCGTCATTGATGATCGCCAATGGCTCGCCGTTGCGTACGCTGAAGACCATCACCAAGCCGCACCAGGTTCCGGGCTGAATGCAATATTTTTCTTCGGTCTCGCCATTCGGCCAATAAACCACGTCGGATTTCATTCGGATGGCAAAAACGCCGATCTTTCGGCTCGCGCCTTCCATGGTTCCCCAGCGGTAATAACCGTCGGGCCGATCGCACGGCATCCACAGATCCAAGCGCGGCCGATACACCGCGTCACCCTTGAGAAGATCATCGTAACCGTCTTCCAAGGCTTCCAGACAATCTTTCATCGTGAACAATTGTTCGACTTCGCGGTTGTTGATCAAAAGCATGGGTAACCTCCTGAGATTGGATTACAACAATGGACCGGATTTTGAAAGACGATCGCCCCATTTAACAGGAGCGCGACGGGAGATTTTGGTTTGACATTACCCAGCGCATGTAGGAAAGATAGGCGCAGTTTGATCAGGGAGGGAGCGAACTTTGAAGATCCTACGATTCAACGACGACAGAATCGGCGTCATCAAAAACGAAAACATGGTTGTCGATGTGAGCGACAGCGTGAGCGCGCGCAAGGCCAAGGGGCCGCAGCGCGTGATCGAAGAAATCATTGAAGGATGGCGCAAGTACCGTAGGCGATTCGAAAAAATTCTTGCGCAACAAGATGGCGTGCCGTTGACCAGCGTCGAACTGCGCTCTCCCCTTGCCCGTCCCGGCAAGTGCATCGCCGCCTTCAGCAACTATATCGACCGAGCCGGACGCACCGCGGATAATTTTCCACACGAATATTTCTACAAGTCTCCTGATCTGGTCGGCCCAGGCGAAGCCGTCGAACTGAGAGACATTCCGGCAGCTGTGGTCTACCAACCTGAAGCTGAGTTCGCCTACGTCATCGGAAAAACCGCGAAGAATGTCCCCGAATCCAAGGCGCTGGATTATGTTTTCGGCTATGTCCCGTTCTTCGACATTTCCACCCGCGGACTCGTGCGCCGCACGCACTTCATTGGCAAAGGTCAAGACACTCACGGTTGCTGCGGGCCGTGGATTATCACAAAGGACGAGATTCCCGATCCGCACAACGTCGTCGTCAAGTCGTGGAACAACGGCGAGCCGAGGCAGAACTACAATACCAGCGCGATGGCGCACAAGATTCCGGATCAGATCGCCTGGTTGTCGAAATTTGCTCGGCTCAGCCCAGGCGACATCGTCGCCACGGGAACATTCCACGAAGGTTTGAAGCCGGTGAATTCCGGCGACACCATCGAAATCGAGTTTGAGAACATGGGCCGGGCCAAGTTTCGCGTGATAGGCAATAGCCCGAGAAAGGACGTCGACTGGCTCCCAGGCAGAGACCAACCGAAACCTCCGGAAGGCGGCGGCATCCACAAGGTCTGAGAGAATGGAATGTTGGAGTGTTGGGCTCTGATTTCCCAATACTCCAATATTCCATCACTCCATCATTCCATCTTGTTCATTCCCCCGTGCCATGGTAATAGCGCGCGCTGCAAGAGATTAAAGATCTGATTGAGGGCGTAGCCGAGAATCGCTAAAGCGAGCATGCCGGCATACATCTGGGGAACTCTAAATCTTCGCTGTGAATCGAGAATAAAGTAGCCGATTCCATCGGTGCTGCCGACCATTTCGGAAATCACCACCAAAATCAGCATGATCGGCAAGCTGACGCGCAAGCCCGTCATGATCTGCGGTGAGCAAGCAGGTAAGATCACTCGCCGGATAATTCTTCCACGAGATAGACCGAAAGTCTTCGCCGTATTCAACAACCCCCAATCGAGATTGCGCACGCCGTCAATCGTATTGAGCAGGATCGGCCAGGCGCACGAGAAAAATATCACGAAGATCTTCATCTCGTCTTCCAAGCCGAAAAGCAGCATGGCCACGGGAATCATCACCGGGGGCGGCACAGGTCGCAACATCTCGACGACGACTTCCAACATACGATAGATTCGTTGCGAGAGTCCCATGAAAATACCCAAGGGAACAAACACCGCCGCGGCGAGAAAATAACCTACCGCCGCTCGCTTCATGCTGACGATGATTTGCCAAGGGATCTGGCCGGACCAAGAAAGCTCCCAAAATATTCGCAAAATTTTGCTGAGCGGCGGCACGACGAGCGGATTGATCAGCTGCGCCTGGCCCGTCAGTTCCCAGACGACGGCGACACCGAGCACAAACAGCAAGCCGTTAAGCTTCGAGGAGCGCACGGTCAAGCCGCCTCCCGAGCGATCATGCTGCGATGCCATTTCATCGCCTTACCTTCCAAAGTCAGAAATCCTCGGTTGAGCGCGTATCCCAAGACCGCAACGAGAACGATACCTGCATACATGTTGGCGCCGTTCATCGAGCGTTCTTCGTCAAGAATAAAGAAACCAAGACCTTTGCTGCCGACAACCATCTCCGCGGTGGTGACGAGAATTAGCGCGATCGACAAGCCGATGCGCAGGCCGGTCACGATATAGGACGAGGCGCCGGGCAAGATAATTTGCCACAGGATGCGCCGGCGGCTGAGGCCGAACGTCCGAGCGGTGTCGATCAGCGTACTCTCAATGTGTCTTACACCCTCGATGGTATTGACCAGAATCGGCCACATACTTGCGTACACAGTGACGGCGACGATCATCGAATCACCGATACCGAGGATCAAAACGGCGACGGGAATAATCGCCACCGAAGGCATTGGCCGAAGAAACTCGATCAATATCTCGAGCCAGCTATGCAAGGAACGGAAATAGCCGAGAACAATCCCGAGCGCTACGGCAATCGCGGCGGCAAGCAGATATCCTTCTAAAAACCTCGCGAGACTAGCGCTGAGATGTTTAGCAATCGTTCCCGACAGGAGCAATTGGCCGAGCGCCCAGAAAATCTGACTGATCGGCGGAATATAGAGCTGCAACTTGGGAAGCCCGCGAGAAGTGATCTCCCAAAAAACGAGTATGGCGCCAAAGACGAGCCAACCCGGCCAGTTGAATTTGTTCGGCGCATTCATTCCGCGCCTCGATGGCTGATCTGGCGGTAAATGTCGTTGCGGATTTGCATGAAGCGCGCTTCGGCACGGGTCGTCACTTGATCGCGCGGTCGGGTGAAGTCGATTTTTAGCTCTTGAATGATTTGCGACGGCCGCCGGCTCAAGACCCAAATCCGATCCGACAGATAGATCGCTTCTTCGATATCATGGGTAATGAAAAGAATCGTCGTCCTGAGTTCTTGCCAGAGGCGAAGCAACGTGTCTTCAAGCTCCAACCGCGTCAGCGCGTCGAGTGAGCCGAAAGGTTCGTCCATCAACAAAACTTCCGGTTCGTAGGCCAGCGCGCGGGCAATCGCAACGCGCTGCTGCATACCGCCGGAAAGCTCCCACGGATAATGGTTTTCAAATCCTTTGAGCCCGACGAGCTCGATCAAGTCACCGGCCTTCTTTGCCGCGCCGGCGGAGTGATCGCCGCGCGCTTCAAGACCAAAGCGGACGTTGCCGAGAACGGAACGCCACGCAAAGAGCGATTTATTGTACTCCTGAAACAGCAGCACCAAATCGGCTGGCGGTCCAGCGACTTCTCTGCCCTTGACGAGCACGCGACCTGAAGTCGGCGGCAATAAGCCTGCGATGGACATCAACAGGGTTGTTTTACCGCAGCCGGATGGCCCGACGAAAGAAACAAACTCTCCCGCTTCGACCTGACAGGAAATATTGCCGATCGCGACCGTCGTCTCTCCGCCGGCCTGACGATAGCTTTTGGAAAGACCTTGAACTTCTAGGATGGGCACGGGAGATTGGAATACTGGAGTATTGGAATGATGGAGTACCGGAGTGCTGGGTGAATTAAGAACCCATTACTCCAACACTCCATTACTCCAACACTCCAGGCATTGTTTCACGCCTTCGGCGCTAGATCGCTGATCACGTCCCGGGCTTTGATCCCTTTCGCGATCAGCTTGTACTTTTGCGTGAGATCGATGGTCGCTTGGAGATCTTTTTCCGAAATGGTTTTTTCGAATCCCGGCAAGCCGATTTTTGCGGCGAGATCAGGATTCAAACCGGCCCATTTGATCATCGCGGCCCGGCTTGCCTCAGGGTCGGCTTGAATCGCATCGATGCCGCGATTAATCGCACGCACGAAAGCCTGCGCCGTCTCTTTGTTTTTCGCGATCCATTTCTCCGAGGCGAACCAACTGGCGATCAAAAACTTCGGCAGCACGTCGCCCCATGGGTGCGCCAGCAGGCGAGTGTTGCCCTTTTCGATCGCCGCCGTGGCAAATGGCTCGTGAACGCTGATCGCATCGATCTTGCCCGCGCTCAACGTGGCTTCCATCTGTGGAAACGGCACCTCGACGAACTTGACCTTGGCCGAGCTGCCGCCATTCTTGTCGATCCACGCCATCGCCATCAGGTGCACGATGTTATTAAGGGTATTTACCGCAACGGTTTTGCCTTCGAGATCCTTCGCAGTTTTTATCGCTGAGCTTTTCCCGACCTGGATCGCGTGGCTTTCATTCTTGGCTTTCACATTGGTCGCACCACCGGCAATAAGCTTGAAATCGAATCCTTCCACATGCGCCTGGTACAGCGAGATCACGTTACTCCAACCGAACTGAAGATCGCCGGAAGTCACGCCGTTGATGATGGGAGCTCCGCCCGCCAGAGGCAGGGTTTCGAGATCCAAACCCTCGGCTTTGAAAAATCCCTTTTCCATCGCGACGAACATCGCCGCGTTGTCGACGATCTTCATGTAACCTAGCTTACCCTTCGCCTGCGCCCAGCTTGTACCACGAGCAAGCGCCAAGCCGGCAATACTCACACTCACGTCAGTCAAAAACCTGCGACGGGTCATTTTCATAGGATCTGCTCCTCTGGTTTTTGAGAGTAGTTGGTTGACCTCTGCGGTGGTTAAGGTCGCGGCACGACCATCGGATATCAAGATGACCAATTAGACAACGGCAGCAATGGGCGAATACTTAATTAATACAAGTACTCAAATAATGGAAGCTTTCGAAGTGATGCCGGCCTGTTAATGTCACAGTCGGCGCGATGTGAAAAAAGTTAAATATTGGGACAGACCAATTTGGGCTCGCGCGATTGTTTTACTAACTGGAGCTTCAATCGCTGTTTCAAGAGTTCTATAACCGCAGCTTCTTTTTCGGCCAAGTTACTCCGCTCGTCCGGATCGGTACTCAGGTCGTAAACCTCCGTGCTACCCTGCCCACAAGAAATGATCAGTTTGTATCGATTCTACCAGACCGCCAACTTCGTCGGAAGCGGATAAAAAACTCCTTCGTTCGGGTGTTTGAAATTGATCGTCACTGTGGCACGGTCTTTCGGAAGAACACCCGGTATGAGCGGTTGTCCTTCCATCCAATCCGGTGGTGAAATCCCCAGGGCGTGCAGAATTGTGGGTGCGATATCGATCGACTGGGTCAGCCCGGCCACTTTTTCCCCGGTCTTTTGCCGCGGAAATCGAATTATTAATGGCACTCGACTCGAGTTTTCGTGCAAGTCTTCGCCGTGGCCAAGATAACTGCGCTCAAACGATTCTCCATGGTCCGCCGTAACTATAATCAGGGAATTATTTAGCGATGAATCGCCTTCGAGAAAATCGAAGAATTTTCCCAATTCTGAGTCAACGTTCCGAATCGAGTCCTCGTATTCCGCTCGGTGAACGTCGACTTCGGGTTGAATAGTGCTATCGTAATATGCGTAAAAGCCAGGCAAGTTCTTTCTAACTCCTTTAACAACCTCAAAAAGTGTCGGGGAGTATGCGTGTGGCTCGTGAATATGAATGACCAAAAAGAAAGGCTGGCGCAGGTGGAAAATCACGTCTCTGCTCTGATTTAAAGTATTTTCGATATAACCGTCTACGGACGTGCGCTGCGGAAAGCCGAGAAACGGAAGGATCAAGCTCAGTTCCCGATACATGCGATCACCTTGAAGCGTCGGATAAAAGCCTAGGTCACGCAACCAAGATACGGGGAGAAACCTAAACGCGAAACGTTCCGGATAAGTGAGTTCTGAGTTAAGCGCCAAGGAGCTAAACGCAGCATCCAAGTTGCTCGTTACCGCGGCCGTACTGTAACCACGATTTCGGAGTATGCTTAGCAGATTATTTTCATCGCGACGCGGCGCAATCTCACGGGTCAGTCTGCCATGTGTGAACGGATGCTTGCCGGTGAGTAGCGTCGTCATGCTGGGGCCCGTCGTCGTGCTGTTGGAGTGCGATTCGAGATAGACGCTGGCGGCCGCCGCAAAACGTTCCAGCGAGGGCGTCGCTACGGCTGGATTCCCGTATAACGACATGCTCTGAGCCCGCATCGAGTCCGCAACAATAAGAATAACGTTCGGTAACGGCGGGCTGTTTTGATTTCCCGCCGACGCCTCGGTGGGCGTTACGGCCAAAAGTGCCCGTGGAATGGCATAATTGACGCTTTTAATTGTTAAACCGACAAAGCTTAGGAACAGGAGCGGCAAAACACCGAACGAAAAACAATCATTCCACGAAGGAATGAACGAGGGCGATGGACCCGGGGCACATTTTCGCCGCCTCCGGGCGAGAAGATATGTCGCGACAACCGCGGTTACGGAGAGCCAAAAACCGGGCTGGCGCTCAAGATTTCCCGGCCACCACGCATCAAGCCAACGCATCAAAAAAAATGCGCTAACAATGACACAAGCCGCTCTACACACGCACTCATTGGCGCGTTTCAGCCGGGAGTGGGCGACCACCAAGCCACCAAGTGATGGCACGATGCAAAATAGAGCCGCCCAGAAAATTAACGTCCAGAGAATGGCCCCCGAGTCCGCCAACGAATCCAAGATCGGTGCGAAGGCCGTGACGAATACCGCTTGGAGCTCCAACAGCCACAGATATACGACGACGCAAAGCCACGGCCGAAGGATGCGCCCGTACAGCGATATGTATACTCGCATAGCCGGGGAAGCTTTATTTGATACCGAATCAAAATGCAAGCCTGAGCACGGCGGGACATGGCTCGGTCGCAATATTCGCTACCGAGCGGTTCGGGCTGACGACAATTTTCGGCTGCCGGTTAACGCGATTGCAAGCTCTGAGTTAGGTTGATTGGTCAGTCAGTCGGAAGAGACGGTTTACTTGCGCGCGCCAAACAATTTTGCCAAGAACTGTTTGGCGTTTGCCAGATACTGTTTGATGTAGCGGAGCGAATAGAGAAAGACTCCCAAAGCGCCATAAAACAGCACATAGAGGATTTGCGACAGCATTCCGGTCATGCCTGGATCTACATAGGCCGCGGCATTGATAGGCAACGCGACCCCGATCACGGCGACGTACAGAAAGACGCAAAGAAACGCTCGTTTCCGCAGCAGGCTCTCAATCACCCTGATCGATCGTTTATGGCGCATGGAAAACTCCGCCCCCTTGATTGTTTAGCTAGCACAGACTTTAAAGAATTCTCGATATCTTTACGCACTGTTGGAGCAGTTCCCGAAAGATCGATGCTTTCGCCAGGATCCGCCGCCAAATTATACAACGACACTCTTCCCGTGTCACAGGCAACGATGAGTTTATGAGATTTAGACCAGATGGCGACCTTGGTCGGCAAATCAAAAGTTTTCTGCCCCACGGGGTCCTTGAAGTTGACAGCGACCGTCGCCTCCGATTGGGGAGTCTTATCTGGATGAAGCGCCCGCCCTTCCATCCACCTCGGCAAGTCAATTCCAGCAACCGATAATACCGTCGGGGCTATGTCGGCGGATTGTACAAGGCCTGGCAATTTCGTTCCCTGCGTTTGTTTGGGAAATCGGATCAGCAGCGGCACGCGCGTTGACGATTCGAACAGCTCTTCACCATGGTTCATAAAGCCGCGCTCAAAGGATTCTCCATGATCCCCAGTAAAGATCAGCATATAGTCGCGGCCCGGCATCTGCTTTTCGATTTCGCGGAAAAAAATTGCCAGTTGTTCGTCCATGTACTGAATGGCTTCGTCATATTGGTCGCGATAAAAATCCACCGCCGGTTGTAAAGCAGCTTCGTAGTGGCCGTAATGGTCCGATGAAATCTCTGGTCGCTTGTTCGCGGCCGATTGAATCGAGTACCGACCCCTGAAGGAGAGCGGGACATCGTACGGGTCGTGCGGCTCATGGAGATGAATTATTAGAAAGAACGGGCGCTTGGCGCGGATTACAAAGTCACTGGCAGCTTTTAATGTATCGCCAGCAAAACCGTAGAAAGATGTATGGCCCGGGTATCCGAGAAACCAGAGAAACCGGGACAGCCCCTGATACATCCTTCCCCCGGTCGGGGTCGGATAAACTCCATGGGAGCGCAGCCATGACAGAGTCAGGTGCTCAAATGTCGTCGTCTCTTTTTCCGAAAGGCCGGACCTCAATCCCAACAAATTGATCGAAGCGTCTTCATTGCTGGTCACGGCGCTGACGAAATAGCCATGATCGCGCAGCAGCCGCAATAAATTCTCGTCGGATCGATACGAGGGCTGGACTTTTGTCAGCCGACCGTGGGACCAAGGGAGTTTTCCGGTTAGGATTGTCGTCATGCTCGGTGGCGTCCGCGTGCTGTTAGAGTGCGCGTCGAGGAAAACCGTCGCCGCTTCACTCCAGCGATCGAGGTTGGGCGTCGTCACTCTCGTATGACCATAAAGCGACATGCTTCGAGCGCGGAGCGCGTCGGAAACAATGAGAATGATGTTGGGCCGGACCTCCCGCTTCGGCTCAAAGGCCACGGCTGTGGCATGTTTCTGAGCCAGCGCTGCGTCGCCGGCAACCCTAACTCCGATCAGCACGACGGCGCCGATCACAATGGGTAAGGCAGCGAACGAAAAACAGTCTTCGAGAGACGGCAAATTTGATTCCAAATCGATGGCGCGAGTTCTGCGCCGCTGAAAAGCCCAAATCGCCAAGCCCGCAGCCGCGATGACAAGTGCGATCAGCCCAACGTCGTGCTCGTCGGAATATAATTGCAAAGTGAATAACCAGCGAACAAAATACAGCGCCGTAATGACGATCAGGCAGGCTTTCACGGCAAGTTTATTAAGATAGCGCGCGCGAGCCCTTTCCATGAAGCCGGCAACTAGCGCGATCGGCAAGCAAAATATCAAGATCCAGAACAATAAAGTCAGCAGGATGGCAGCGCAATCCGCTAACCACGCAGTGACAGGCTCGCTATCCGTGCTAATGACCGCCCGCAGCTCCAAGGCCCAAAGATAAACGGTCGCACAAATCCAAGGCGACGCGATATCTTTATAAAGACCCAATACCCTCATTATTTTTCACAGAGAAACAACTTGCGCACGTTAGGATACGAAGGGAAACAGCGAACGGTTTTGAAGTGTTCCTTCAGGCAGATCTCAAGGTCGCTGGCGGTGAAATCGTCTAACAGGGGCACCGGGCTGGCGCCGATCTTCGCCTGCAACGGTGGCGCATATTCCAACAGCAACCAACGAGAACTCAAGCCAGCCAACATCTCGGTGATGCGCGCGATTGGGAGACGCTGGATCGCCACGACGTGATGGATCACCGCTAAACCCATGACAAACTCACTACGGAACCGCTCTCTCGGCGCCGGGCAGGCAATACCGCCGCGGCCCGGCGTCGATGACGCGCTGAAGACGTTCACCGCAAGCGGGAGGATGTTGAGTTTTTCCTTGCGCGCCTCATCATAACAGTGCGTCAACGCCGACACGTCGGTTTCGCAAGCCGTAACTCGCGCGCCATTGGTGGCGGCCATTTTGGCGTAGTGCCCCGTGTTAGCCCCGACGTCGAGTACGCTCTGCGGATGCAAATTGCTCAGAATTTTTCCAACGGCTTCTTGTTTCTGCTGCCAATCCCGCGGCGAGAGATCCGTTCTGAAGTAATTCTTGTCGCCGGTGCCGTAGTATTTCGCCCAGTGACTGGCGCTGCCGCGCAGTTGCAGTCCATCGACATCCTTCCGCAAAGATTCGAGAAATTTTCGTTTCAATTTGACGCTCGCGGGACCGCTGTTGGCAGACCTGGAGATCGAAAGGAACCGTTGCTGCAATTCGTCGGGCAACCGTTCGAACAATTTGCTAACGAGCTTAGGAAAAGTAACGCTCAGTGTCCGGCGCGGGTGGCGAAGTTTGAAAGAAACCGGCAGCGCGCTTAGTAAATCGTCGTCGGTCACGCCTGCCAAATAGTCTCGCAGCAACCAGCGTGCCGGCCGATCGCAACCCGCCGCGTACAAGTAGAGCGGGAAGAGAAAGAAATTGCAGAATTGCTGATAAGGAGCCCATAGAATATCGTCTCGCGCCGGGACGATCGAGCTGGCGTCGATGTAAACCGGCTTCGTGCCGTCGAAGAGAATATTCCAGGGATGGCCGTCTTGCAGTGTCAACCCTTTCTCGGTCAGTCGAATGCACAGCTCGAGGGTCACGAGAGCTGCATCTTTGAGCATGCCCGGCACCCACTCATAGCAGTAGGAGACGACTGGGACCCTACGATGACGAAGGACGACCTTTTCTGACTCGGTTGTAAAATGGGTGAGCTCACTTTCAACCAGTAGCCCATCGCGGATCAGCTCCGGAATAACTCCCTGATCGGTCAACTCCTTCCAGCGCACCGCATACGCGGGCTCGAGCATCCGATAGATATCACCGCGCCATTCGAACACACGGCCGTTGGGATCGACGAAAGATTCCGTCAACCACCGCTGCTCTTCGGGCGGGATTGTTTCAGCTGATGCTGCCATGTGAACCATTGAAACAAGAGGGTTAGAGGTGATGAGAACTCTTTCGGGGGAGCAGTCGACCGCTTAGCGTTGAGGCAATTGTGAAAATTTGTTGACGTTATAGAAGACGATTGTTTCCTTTGGGCGAAATGCGAATGGAGCTATTTTACGTGAACGAGTCGATTTTTGCCAGGATAATCGACTGCTCTAGAACGCCCGGCAAATACCGCAAAAACCCGCGAGCCGGATTCTGTTTGAGTTCGAGCTAGGTTCGAGCTTGCGTGACCACTGTGGAAATTTTTGATCCGAGATAAGCGCTGAAGTTATGACGGAACGCGTGGCGGCAGCCAACCGATAAAGCTGATTTGCCGGCCCGTCTCGCTGCGCTCGCGCCGGTACGAGAAGAAGTCGCTCGGCGAACAGCTGGTGCAAGGACCGACTTGGAAAATATTTTCTGCTGGTATACCGGCCTGAGCTAAGACATCGTGATTCAACTGCCGTAGGTCGAGATACATTTTCCCGTTTCCGGTCTGAATGCTAAGTTTCGCAATGTCGCCCCATCTTTTAAGAAGCGGACCGGCGACATCTTCTTTCACTTCGTAACAACAAGCCCCAATCGATGGCCCCAAGGCGACTTCCAACTCGTTGGCTTCAACGCCGTATGAATTCTGGAACAGATGAACCATCTTTTCCGCGATTCCTGCCAGTGTACCGCGCCAGCCGGCATGCACGGCGGCAACCAGCTTATTTTTCGGCACAAGGAAAAGGATCGGCACGCAATCGGCGGTCAATACCCCAAGAAAAATTTCGTCTTCCATAGTTAACATACCGTCAGCTTCACCGGCTTCTTTGAGCTTTTTGTCTTTCACCTCGACGATGTTGTCACCGTGCACCTGTTTCATCGTCACAATTCGTCCGTCGTGAATTCCCACCGCCAACTTCATGTCGCAGACGTTTTGACTGACCACCTTCGGATCGTCGCTGACCCGGTAGGACATATTCAACTCTGCGTAGGGTCCTACGCTCTTCCCGCCACGCCGTCCGATGAAGCCATGGAGCAGGCCTTGGTATTTTTCCCAGTGGGGAACTTTCAGCAGATAAATATCCATGGAATCGATTATGTTTCCAACCAGAGTCCGATGCAAGCGAGGCGGAACGACAGGCTGGCATCACGCGGCAATTTTGTCGGCCATACTCGTGACCATCGGAGTCTCCTTGTTGCTGATTCTTCGAGAACGTTTCAGCAATCGAAAATTACTCTTGAATTCTCCTTCCTTTTTGCCGAAGAATAGGTATCCAAAGAGCTGAAGCGAATCTTATGGCGGACGGCAAATACAGCGACACTCTGAAGCAACCGGGCTTTCTCGCGTTTTTTTGGACTCAGTTTTTAGGGGCGTTTAATGATAATTTCTTGAAGATCGTAGTTTCGTTCGTCGCGCTGGATTTGGCGACGACAGCCGCCAATGGCTATGTCGAGCTCATCGCGTTTCTCTTCATGTTGCCCTCCGCGCTCTTTTCAGGCTACGCCGGGCATCTCGCCGATGTCTACAGCAAGCGGATGATCCTCGTCGCAGTAAAAGTCTTCGAGATCATCATTATGGTCTTGGCCCTGGGCGCGTTCTTCACCGGGCATATCGAGTCCATGCTAGGGATTGTGTTTTTGATGGGGCTCCACGCCGCTTTCTTCAGCCCGGCCAAGTACGGCATCCTGCCAGAAATGCTTCCCGAAAAGGAGCTCTCACGCGGCAACGGGCTTTTGGAGATGAGCACGTTCATGGCGATCATCTTAGGAACTTCCGTGGGGAGCGCCATATTCGCCATGTGGAAACACAATCTCCCGCTCATTGGACTGGTGATGATCGCGATCGCAGCCTTGGGCGTGCTCACGAGCTTGGGTATCGCGCGAGTTCCCGCATCAGGCGCTGCGAAGCTCATGCGCCTAAATCCGTTTGGCGAAGTCTTCGATGGCTTGCGGCGTCTGCGGGCCGAGAGGCCGCTTTGGCTGACGGTGGTCGGCATCTCTTATTTTTGGTTTTTGGGCGCGCTGGTGCAGATCAATATGCTCTTTTTTGGCAAGGAGCTGCTCCAGTTGGACGAGTTTCACATTGGATTACTCGGCACCTTCCTAGCCGTCGGCATCGGTGTCGGCAGTCTCGCAGCCGGCCGGCTCTCGGGCGACCACATTGAATTAGGCTTGGTGCCGCTGGGCTCTATCGCCATGGGCGTTTGCCTTGGCCTCGTCGCGCTTTCCGCGCCCTCCTATTCGCTCACGGCCGCGTCTCTCGTCTTGCTTGGCTTTTCCGCGGGCTTATTCGCCGTGCCACTGAACGCCCTGCTCCAGCAGCGAAGCGGCAAAGAAGAAAAGGGGCAACTGATCGCGACCAATAATTTCATGAATACGCTCGGCATCTTTCTCGCTGCGGGAATACATTGGTTCCTCAAGGCTCCCCTACAACTCTCACCCGATACGATCATCTCGCTGGTCGGCTTACTCACCATCGGCGGTACACTCGTCATCCTCTATTTTATTCCGGACTACTTTGTCCGTTTCGTCCTCTGGCTGCTCACCCACACACTGTACCGCATTCAAATTGTCGGCGAGCAAAACATTCCGCGGCGCGGTCCGGCCTTGTTAGTATCCAACCATGTCTCCTTTGTCGACGCATTGCTGATCGGCGCATCGATGCCCCATTTCGTCCGTTTCATGCTGCACCGCGACGCTTGATGCATTCCATTCCGGTTTCGACGACCAATCGGCGCGAGATCGTCGAGTCGCTCAAGCGTGCGCGCAATGAGCTGGACAAGGGCCATGTCGTCTGCATCTTCGCCGAGGGCGCGATCTGCCGCACCGGTCACCTGCTGCCGTTCAAGCGCGGCTTCGAAAAAATTGTCGAAGGCAAAAACATTCCGATTATTCCAGTTCATCTGGATCAGCTCTGGGGCAGCGTCTTTAGCTTTAAGGAAGGGCGCTTTTTTTGGAAGTGGCCAAAAAAGTTTTCCTATCCGGTTACGGTTTCATTTGGCGCGCCGTTGCCGTCCGCGGCGAGCGTCAACCAAGTCCGTAACGCTGTCCTGGAACTTGAAAGCGATGCATTTCGGTACCGCCGTACTGCCGGCGACCTGCTCCACAGCAGATTTATCGAGATCGCCAAACGGCATTGGTTTTCCTTCTGTATGGCCGATACCACTGGCGCGGCGCTTACTTACGGAAAAACCTTGATTGGCGCGCTCCTGCTCGCGCGCTGGGTAAAAAAGACCTGCCCCAAGGAAACGATGATCGGCGTTATCTTGCCCGCCTCGGTCGCTGGCTCGCTGGTGAATATCGCAATTCTTCTGGCCGGAAAAATTCCGGTGAATTTGAATTTCACCGCTGGCAGCGAGGCCACGGCTGCAGCCCTCGCCCAATGTAAAATCAAGACAATCATCACGTCCCGGGTATTCTTAACCAAGGCAGATCTCGAAACCGTAGACGGCATGGTGTTCCTCGAAGAAATCAGAAAGACATTCGGAGCGTTGGACAAAGCGCTTGGAACGTTGACGGCGCTGCTGCCCGCGCACTGGTTAAAGCGGCGCTACGTGAAAAATCAAAAGCCCGACGATCTCGCCGCAGTGATTTTTTCCAGTGGTAGCACCGGCGCGCCCAAAGGCGTGATGCTATCGCACCGTAATATCGTGTCCAATGTCGAAGGTATTGCCCAGATCATTCAGTTCAAGCCGAACGATAGGATCATGGGAGTGCTGCCGCTATTTCATTCTTTCGGCTTTACCGGCACACTTTGGCTGCCCTTACTCGTCGGCTTCGGCGTTGTCTACCATCCCAATCCCACTGACGCGAAGACGATTGGCGAAACGGTTCAGAAATACCAAGCGACGCTGCTGATCAGCACGTCGACCTTCTATGCCGGCTACTTGAGACGTTGCACAAAAGAGGAGTTTGCCTCACTCCGCTATCTCATCGCGGGCGCTGAAAAGCTCCGCGATCAGGTTGCCCAAGGGTACCAGGAAAAATTTGGCCTGACGATTCTAGAAGGCTATGGCTGCACTGAGCTCGCGCCGGTGGTTTCAGTCAATACTCCGGATGTTGTCCATGGCAACGAAAAGCAAATCGGCAACAAGCCGGGCACTGTCGGTCATCCCATTCCCGGCGTAACGGTAAAGGTTGTCGATCCGGAAACGGAACAACCGCTCGCCCCCGGCGAAGAAGGACTGTTGCTGGTCAAGGGGCCGAACCTGATGCTCGGCTATCTCGGACAACCGCATCTCACCGAGCAAGCGCTGCGAGGCGGCTGGTATGTGACCGGCGATATCGCCAGCGTCGACGAAGACGGCTTCATCCGCATCACTGATCGGTTGTCACGCTTCAGCAAGATCGGCGGCGAGATGGTGCCGCATATGAAGATCGAAGAAGTGATCAACGGCGTGCTCGGCAGCGCGGCCTCCGTGGTCACGGCCATTCCGGACGAGCAGCGCGGCGAGAAATTGATCGCCTTTTACGCCCAGAACGGCATTAAGAAAGAGGAGCTTTGGGAGAAGTTGAATCAATCGGAACTGCCGAAACTGTGGATACCAAAACGGGAAAATCTCCATCTGATCGACTCCATCCCGCTGCTCGGCTCCGGCAAAGTGGATTTAAAAAAAGTGAAAGCGATGGCTCTGAAGCACACGCAAAAACCCGCTTAATGATTCGTTCTTCCATCAATTTCCCGAGTTTTTACGCTGGGAGGCCCAGATGATCTCCGCCGAGCGAATTAGTAAAGTCTTTGACAACGCAACAAAAGAATTTCGCGATTCTGCTGAATATTGCGAGCTCGTCCTGGGACGCGCCGGGCCGGCCGTTGCGCGTGAGTTCATCTGCAACATTTTTCGCACGCATTACCTGTCCTCGCATATCGTCGCCCTCTGCTTTGCTTCACTGCCGTCAAGTGCCGCTGACCTGCTCAAGGAAAACCTACTGGAGGAAATGGGCCGCTCTGAAGAGGAAAAGCCCCATTCGGCGCTGCTCCTGGAAATGGCGCGCGGGATGGAATTCTCCGAGGACGAAATCGCAGGCTTGGTGATTCATGCTCGGGAAAAATTGGCGATCTTCTGTGCCACACGAGTGCCGGTCACGACCTTACGCGAGCTTTGTCTTGCCGTGCTGCTCGAAACTATGAGCTTTGAATTTATGCTCTCCCGGTGCTCGAGCGAGATCGCCGGCGCTCTCACCAGCCATTACGCAATCCCCAAGCCTGCGCTGCGCTGGTTTGAGCTTCACTCCGAAGTGGATATCCGCCACGCCGAGGAAGCTTTGACAGTGATTCGAGACTATTTGGATTTTCATCAAATTTCCGACGCTTTGTTTAACCAGATCGCAACCGCCACGTTGGGCGATAATCTTTTCGTGAGACATTACTTCCCGCTGCGCTCGAAACACAGGTGCCGCATCAAAGCCGTTCCGGCGAAAGCGAAGCGCATCGCATCGCTCACTATCTACCAGCTCCGCATCCCGTTCCACCAGACGTTTAAACATGCGCTTCAAAGCCGCGAAGAAAGCGACGCGGTGATCATCAAAGTGACGGACGACGATGGCCGCGTCGGTTTCGGCGAGAGTCTGCCCCGATCCTACGTCACCGGTGAAATCACGGAATCGATGGTCGCGCGCCTGCGCGATGACTTGGCGCCGAAGCTCTTCGCCGAAGCTTTCGCGCCCGGCTGGGAAACTTTTGAATATTTGAGTTCCGTGCTGCCGGATTGGACGCGGAGCGATGACAAGAACGGACCCGTCATTGCCTGGAACGCGGCCTTTTGCGCCGTGGAGCTTGCCCTGCTCGATTGGAGCTTGCGCCGCGACTATGGATCGCTTTCCGAGTTGCTCACTCCTGTCCGTTATGAAGTCGTCTACAGCGGCGTCATCTCAGCCGACGCTCCGAAGGATGCAGCAGCGCTGGCCAAACGAATGGCGCGCTTGGGCGTGCGCCAGATCAAAGTGAAAGTGGGCACAGCCGATGATGTCGCTCGTCTCGAAGCGGTTCGAAAAGTTGTCGGCGACGATATCGAGTTGCGCGCTGATGCCAACGGCGCCTGGAGCGCAGACGAAGCGGTCGCGCAATTGCGCCAGCTGGCGGCGTTCAAGCTGCAAACGATCGAGCAGCCGGTGCGCGCTGCTGATCTAGTTGGCATGAAACGAGTGCGCGAGCAGTCGGGAGTCCCGGTCATGGCTGACGAGTCGCTCGTAACCATTGATCAAGCGCGCCGGCTGATCGAGCTCGGCGCTTGCGACTTCTTTAATATTCGCCTGTCGAAAAACGGCGGCGTCAGCGGCAGCCTGGCCATCGCCAAGCTTGCCCATGAGGCCGGCGTCAAGATTCAAGTTGGCGCGCAGGTCGGCGAGACTGGCATTCTCTCGGCCGCGGGTCGAATCTTTGCGGCCCATTTACCCGAGCTAACTTTCGCCGAAGGCTCCTTCGGCAATTGGCTTCTCGCCGAGGATGTCACGTTCGAAAACGTCGCCTTCGGCTTCGGCGGCCGCGCGCCGCTACTGAAAACCCGCGGCTTGAGCGTCACGGTGAAGGAAGAAACGCTGGAGCGCTTCGCCACGGAAAAAATCGAGCTCAGACTTTGAACTCCTATGACCGTTATTATTAGTCACCCGAAATCGGTCTTGCATGCTTCGATCCTTCGGCTCAGCTCAGGACAGGCTAGGCTCAGCATAA
>VBKY01000528.1 GCA_005879255.1 Deltaproteobacteria bacterium | reverse complement strand
CTTTCTCGAACTCGCCGACGAGCTTGAATTGCCCGCCATCGACGAGCGCTACTTTGCTGATCCGAACAGTTTCAGCGCTGCTGGTGAAGATGAGCAAGGCAGGCTCGACCAAAAAGCGCCCATCGAGTGTCCTGCATGCGGAAATAGATTCGTCCCACGATGAAGCCAGTACTACGGCTAGATTTCTGCTCCCACGAGGCAGCGCGCCTCGCTTGCCGACGATGGCACTACAGCAAGAAAATTCCCGTCGGCAAACTCGGGAAAGTTGGGGCGTGGGAAGGTGGACGATTTATCGGCGCGATCATATTTGGCGACGGACTTCTCGGACCAAAGAGAGTGGTCTATGGCGGCGTGGACAAATTCAAGGTGGCGGAGATCGTGCGCATCGCACTGAGAGATCACAAGCACGAAGTATCGAGAATGATTGCGATAGCCATCATGCTTCTACGCAAGCGCTGCCCGGGGATCGAACTCATTGTCGCGTTTGCCGATCAGGGCGAGAACCACCACGGCGGAATTTATCAGGCATCAAATTTTATCTACACAGGGATGAGTGAGCCGGGCCGCATGTTCAAGCACAAATTCACCGGCAGAATTTTGCACAACAGAGCCGTGAGCGCCAATGGTCGACGGTCGCACTTCGGGAAAGTTCGAAAAGTGCCGCGACACGATGAATGTGAAATCGTCGGCAGAACGCGGAAGCATCGCTATCTTTTGCCGCTAACCTCCAAGATGAGAATGTTTGTTGAGAAATTGAGAAAGCCTTACCCGAAACGCGCCACAAGTGAAACCAGCGACACGCCGGGAGTCCATCCCGGAAAGGGCCGGGCAGCACGGACCGTGGCGCTCCAATTCCCTAACTGAATAGATGGAGAATTCAGTTCAATCGTAGGTTAACGTTTTGGGTGAGAGGCGCGGTCCACCGCGTCCTTCTCAACACAATGGTTAGACACGGCTTTCACGGATCGAACTAGGGAACATTCCTTGTCCTGGCGTCAGCACATTATTGTGGCGGACGTGGCGGCTGGCAACGGCCAACAGACGCATGACGCACGGGTTGCCGACGGTTAGATATAAGTTGAAACTGTTATTGGAAGTTTCAGACTAGGCCTAGCGGCGCGCGCTAAAACCTAGCCCGATTCTCTATCTGGGACATGTTTCAGGCACAATTGCCGCCCCACGATTTCAAGACTTACTTCCAACACGGCATCGTAATCTCTCAAAACTTCCATCGAACCCACGGGCATAATCCGTGCTGAAGTAGTCGCAGGCTGGAATACCGGGAAGCGGCACCTTCGATCAACATCTTCGGAATTTCCTACTCCTGCCGCCTTTTTTTATATCCGACTCTGCGGGAGGCGAGAGTTTGACAAAAGATCGTCTAGTGACTTTGAAGATTTTCCTTGATGATGAAAGCTTTCATTGTCTCAAACGATTCATTCCTCCAGGATCTCACTCTAAATTAGTTCTGAAGAGAACTCTTTTTCATTTTTTCATTCTCTATTCTCTTTTTGTTGCTTCCCCTCTGCCAGCGGCCGCCGAGAGTCAAACATGGAAGGTACGATCCGGCGACAATCTTGACATCATTGCGACGACTCTCGAAATTCCCAAAGAAGAAATTAAAAAACACAATCCCGGGGTTTTGGAGAGCAATCTCCAAATCGGCCAGAAGCTGATACTGCCGCTTCGCTCATATGTAGAGAGTAAGACGCTGGAAGAAGAACTGGGCAAAAAAGATGCGCGGATTGGAAAGCTTGAAAGAAAAAGCAGTGATTTGGAGAAAAAAATCGCTAGCGCAGAATCACAGCTGCGCTGGCATCCAATTTGGCTTTGGGGATTCAGGATTTGTTTCGGCATTATTGCATTCATAGCTTCCGGCGCGTATTGGATTTTTCGCCAAACGCACCCCCGGGTTTTTGAGCAACCGCATGACCGATCCATCAGAGATTTGAGAGAAAGCCAAATACGAGTGCGATCGAACTGATCGGATAGGTTTTAACCTGAATGCGAGCCGAGAGCGATTGGGTGACAGCAGTTGGAATCGGACGCATTCAGGATAGAACCCGTTGGACTAAAGCGTTGGGTGAAGCAGTGACGTTTGTCTATGGGGATTGTAAGGTGGAGATTGGCCAAAGCAGTCGTAACCGCACAGCTGGTCATGCAAATACCGGGCAGTCTTTAGCGCAACGCTTGGTTGCGACCGGTAGTGAAACGGAATAGAGAGGCGGCCAATAAGACGTGAAGTAATGTAACAGGTCGAACCGATACGTGGGCTCTGGCGCAGAGCGGCTCAAGTACACGGTTTTTTGTTCGTTGCTCGATCATCACGAAGAATCCCATGGTGCGGAGACGGGCAGCTTAGCCAGCAAGACCAGAGTTCCCTTTTGGCAGAGAGGACATCGAGTGATATCGATGCCGGTGAGTTCGAGCATCAGCTGGTGAACTGATTTTTTGGGGAGCTTGGGCAGAGCGGAACTGAGGTCTAGGAGTTGACGGCA
>VBKY01000527.1 GCA_005879255.1 Deltaproteobacteria bacterium | reverse complement strand
CCGAGCGCGCCCGAGCGCAACGTAACGGCCAAGGCCGGCTTCGACTGCACCAAACCGGTGGGCAAACCGTTCGCCCAGCGGCTGGCGATCTCGGACGAAGTCCTGGCGCGCATCGATCCGTTGAAAATTATCGGCGAGAAACGATGGGAACAGATCCCGGTCGAACCCTGGGGATGAGAGAGAATGGAGTAATGGAGTGTTGGAGTGATGGAGTAATGGGAAGCCGAATAGCCCAACACTCCAATACTCCAGTACTCCATCACTCCATCTCTTCGATTACTCCATTACTCCAAATCCGAATACTGGAGCGAGCTATGGCTGATTTTGAATATGTCGCGTGCCCGAAATGTCATGAGAAGTTTATGGCTGGCGAGGAATTTTTTCGTTTGCCGCAGGCTTACTGTCATTGTCCCTACTGCGGCAATGAATTTCCGGTCGGCGTTGCCGCCGGCGAAGCGACCAAGGCGGCGGATAAACGCGCCGGTTAAACAACATCATGACGCTGCGAGCAGCCAAGGCATTAGCCGAAATGAAATCCCCCTTTATCCCCCTTTTTCAAACGGGGAAGAAACTCAATGCGTTTCTGGATTCGCCTCGGCACGACAGATCCCCCTCTTTGAAAAAGAGGGGTTAGGGGAGATTTGTGTTCGCAATGCAACCGAATCATCTCGAAGAGATCGGCTGCGACGGGAGGGGAACTTCGCGAGCCACTTAGGAGGAATCCGCGTTAATCATCATGCGAGAAGGAGACTAAAGCCCCATGAGATACAACCACGATGATAGAATCGACACGTACAGCAACTGGCAACAGGCGCAGAAGATCCCCATCAACCGGGGTTTTTTCGTCGAAGATTTGAAAAAGGTCGAGGTCGCGCCCTGGGAGCACAAAGGCGGCCTCGGAGCATTCGTCAATCTCGACGGCGCCGGCGGCACCAATGACGGCTACGTGTGCGAGATACCGCCAGGAAAACAGTTAAGAGAGCAAAAGCATCTCTACGAGGAGATGGTCTACGTTCTCGAAGGACATGGGGCGACTTCTATCTGGCAAAAAGACGGCAAGAAGCACACCTTCGAATGGCATCCGGGAAGTCTCTTCGCGATTCCGCTCAACGCCCACTACCGGCACTTCAACGGCCAAGGCCATGCCCCCGCCCGGTATTTTGCCGTGACCAATGCGCCGTTCATGATGAACCTGTTTCACAACCTGGATTTCATCTTTGGCGATGGCTTCACCTTCGCCGACCGTTTTCCGCCCGAAGAAGAGGAATATTTCAGCGGCAAAGGAAATCTCTGGGGCCGCAAGCTGGAAGTCAACTTCGTGCCCAACGTGCGCGATATTCAACTGTATGACTGGAAAGAGCGCGGCGCCGGCGGCAGGAACGTGAATTTCGAGCTGGCCGGCAACGTGATGGGCTCGCATATCTCGGAGTTCCCGGTGGGCCGCTACAAGAAGGCCCATCGCCACGGCCCAGGCGCCCACGTCATTATCTTAGGCGGTCGAGGCTATTCCTTGCTTTGGCCCCCCAACGACGGTGAAATGGTTCGTGTCGACTGGAAACTGGGGTGCGTGGTCGTGCCGCCGAACCAATGGTTTCATCAGCATTTCAACTCGGGCGCCGAGCCCGCTCGTTATCTCGCCCTGAGGTGGAATAGCTGGCGCTACCGATTTGTCGCGCTCACCGACGAAAAGCCCATCGAGGTGGACGTGAAGCAAGGTGGAAATCAGATCGAATACGAAGACGAGGATCCAAAAATTCATCAGATCTTCGAGGCGGCCCTGGCGAAAGCCGGCGCGCCCTGCCACATGGGCTCCATGGTTCGCTGGTGCACGCAGAAGGAAAGAGCCAGCGCATGATGGGGAAAGCTGGAGTGATGGAGTACGCGAAATATCCACCATCGAATGACGCCGATGGGGTCGCGTTCGGTTTCACCGCGGAGGCGCGCAATCGATGTAGGGGCCGACGGCGTCGGCCCGTCTGTACTAGAGTGTTGGGCTCCTGATTAACCCATTACTCCACTACTCCATCACTCCATCATCCCATTCTTAACCATGCACGGCACGATGAAAGCCGCCCGCTTGCACGGCTTCGAGAGCACCCACGGCTCGCGCGAAGTTGTTCGCGTCGATGATGTGCCGATTCCCGATCTCGCCACCGGCGAGGTGCTGATTCGCGTGCTGCGCGCCGGTCTCAATCATGGCGACCTGCACATGCGCGAAGATGCCGTGCAGTACAGTCCGGAGGTGAAAACGGTTCCCGATCTGCCGATGACTATCGGCCACGATGGCTTGGGCGAGGTCGTCGAGATCGGACCGGATGTCGAGAATCTTCGCGTCGGCGATCGCGTCGTCGTGATCTGTTCGATCACCTGCGGTTTTTGCAAATACTGCCGGACCGAAAGACAGCACCTTTGTCAAACCAAGAAGACCATGGGGTTTCTCACCAAGTGGGGCGAAGGACCGGCCTATCTCCGTCGCTACAAAGATGGCCTGTGGGCCGAGTATTGCCGCGTGCCTGCAGGCAATCTGGTTGTTCTCCCGCGCGATGCCGACATCGACGAAATGTGCAAAGTCTCGCAGATCAACGTCGGTTACCGCGCCCTCAAACGAGCGCGTCTGCATAGCGGAGAAATCGTCCTGGTCAACGGCGCCTCCGGGATTACCGGCATAGGCACCGTGCTTTCCGCTTTAGCGATGGGCGCGCCACTGGTCATCGCGGTCGCCCGAAATCCGGTCCGCCTGAGGCGGATCCGCGCCATCGATCCCAAGAGGATCGGAACTATCGCGCTGGGGCGCGGCGAATCGATCACCAGCAAAGTGAAGGAACTGACGGACGGCCAAGGCGCCAGCGTGCTCGCGGAATTGGCTCCCGGCGGTATTGAAACAACCATCGAATGCATCAAAAATCTAGAGCCCGGCGGCCGAGTCGCGCTGATCGCGCCCAACCCGGAGCCGCTCAATCTGCC
>VBKY01000266.1:12308-14235 GCA_005879255.1 Deltaproteobacteria bacterium | reverse complement strand
TCTGTCTCATTAGTAAAAAAACAGGTCACTTGAACCTTTGAACGAAAACGTTTTGAACCGAGCGAAGCGCTTAAATTCCGCTCAGTGGTGAGCTTAGCCTGTCCTGAGGCTCGAAGGATCGAACCATTGGAACGTCTGGAACGGCTGGAACAACTGAGTGTCGGTCTTTGAACATTGAACATTGAACCTTGAACCCTTGAACTTTGAACCGGCGTCAGCCTGTCCCCCTGCAGCTTGAAATCTGCAAAGATCGGAAGATAGATATGGAAAAAAGGCGTGGATGCATGAAAGCCCGAGTCGGCTTCATCTTCCTTATCCTTCTGGCCGTCCCCGGTCCCGCGAACGCTCACGGAAAGCCCGAGAAGGAAAAAATTCGCTGGGCTATGCAGCCCGAGTCGTTGCGCATTCCATACCCTACCTTGCAGCGCAGGCAGGGATCTTCCGTGACGAGGGTGTGCAGGTGGAAGTCGTACAAACGGCCGGCTCAGTGGCACCGATGGCCCTGATTGCCGGCGAGGTGGATTTTTCCATCATGTCAGCATTTCTCCTCATACCGGTCTCGGTTCCAAGCGGCGATGTCATCATGTTGGGCGCATTCGGGCGCTACGCCACCATGACGCTGATATCCCGCTCTGAAATCCGCACAGCTGAAGAGCTCAGGGGAAAAATCATCGGGCTCCAGCGTCCAGGCGACGCCACCGAAATCAATGCCCGTTTCGCGCTGCGCCATTTAGGGCTTGACCCTTCCAGAAATGTGTCGTTTCTCTATCTCGGAAGCAACGAGCTCATGTGGCCAGCGCTGCAAACAAAAAGGGTTGCGGCGACCATGCTGCAACCGCCTTGGACGCTCCTGGCGCGCAAGTCAGGAATGAACTTTCTCGTCGATCTCACCGACCTCAAGATCGAATACCAGGGATCCAACTTGGCTAGCCGAAGATCCTTTATCAGGGACAACCCGACTCTGACCCGCCGCGTACTTCGCGCCATCGTGCGCGGCGTCCACTTCTTCTACAGCCGTAAAGAGGAAAGCCTGCGCATACTCGCAAAGTTCTTGGCTACCGATAACGCCGAGGCATTGGAGGAAGGCTATCGATACGCCAAGTTTCCGCCTAAACCTTACGCCACGGAAAGTGCGGTCCAAGCAACCCTGAATCATCTTGCGGAAAGAGACGCGCGTTTTGCTCAGCGCAAGCGCACCGAGTTCATCGAGCCAGGCCCGCTATCGGAACTCGACCGCAGCGGCTTTATCGATCGCCTGTATGCCGGACAGAGGTGAGATCAAAGCGATAAAATAACGGAGAGCTAATAGCACGAGTTCATCGTAGCGAATCGATGTATCGCAGATTCCCGTCGTGTTGCTGCTAGTCAACAACGAGCCCTAAGTTGCTCACTAATCCAACTCAAGACGTCATTTGTTCAGCGATGTCAATAAGGATGCCATCCGGGTCCGCCATATGAAATTGACCAAACGGGCATTTTGAAAAAAGCTTCAATCGCGCCTCTCCTTCTGGACCGGCAGCTACATACACATCTCGCCGATTTTCCATTCCTGGTGGAGGTCGAATACGTTCCCTGCGGGATCATGCGTCGTAATTCCGGCAAACTCTCTGCTCCCCGGCCTTTTCAGTACGTTGACCTCTGGAGGCGAAGGGGAACGACTGGCGGCTCTCACCGCACGAGCGCTCGACGGCGCCATGCTATCCGGAGACCAACGTTTCCAGGCGGAGAAGTCATGTACCTCCGGCAAAGCCGGAGGCTTGATTTGTGAACCGCTCAAAGCGGTTTGGCCGGCTACGCCGGCACGCTTCCTATTCGAACATCTTCAGTTGATCGAGTCGACGATCTTCTTTCTCTTGCTCTCTGATGTAATTTCGCACCTGCGCCTCGTCCCGCCCCACCGTCGACACGTAATAGCCCTCGCCCAAAA
>VBKY01000266.1:0-12296 GCA_005879255.1 Deltaproteobacteria bacterium | reverse complement strand
ATGCCCTTCGGGATGAACACCACATGATACTTGCATTCCCATTTCGTGTGCTTTAGGTTCTCTTTGCTACTATTCACTTTAGCCTCCTCTCCGTTGAGCCACGAGCGGTTCACCGGATTGGAGGCTTTCTCTCGATTGCCGTAAATGTCAAACTTTCTCAGTCCCCCAGCAAAGCTGGGGGTTTACCCTCGATTAATTAGGTTTTCACGTGGTGATTGATTTGAACAAACTGCCGATCGAATATCCAAATAATGTCATTGTTGTCAGAAAAGATTTTGTTTGCACGAACAGGGACACGGTCAAGAGGTTTTTAAAAGCGTGGGTTGAAGGAACTAAGATATTCAAAACCGATCGAGACGTTTCGCTCAAGGTGCTCGGCAAATATCTTAAAACCAAAGACGCAGAAATTCTCGCGAAGAGTTATGAGCCTTCCTGTCCTGTGTTCGAAAGGATTCCGATCGCCAAGCGCGACGGATTTGCTTTCGCCTCGACCGTCTCGCCAAAGATATCCCGGAAGCCGGCAAAATGAACGTTGACAACTTTATCGATAACTCCATCCTTCTGAAGCTTGAAAAAGAAGGCTTCATCACGGAAGTCTACGCCGACAAGTCTAAATGACTTTACCTTGCCGTTTGTCTGCTGCTCGCGCTGGGTGAACGGGGGCGACGCGGCGAAATCTCCCCATCGAGTCTCTAAAATTCGGAATACGCTTTTTCGATCCCGCTGGGGTTAAGTACTGCGTGTAAGAATTGTTGCAGCCCTTCATAAATCGAGATAACGGCTGAGAACCGGTCTCGACCAGGCATAAGGCAGTATGCATAAACCGTTATGCTCAATTGTCTCCGATACCGGCCGAGTCTTTCCAGATAAGCTTGGTAGTCGCTCGTGACCCCTTTGGCCCTTTTAAAAAATCGCCGGATGTTGACGAGAGGATCGTCAATCAAGGGCGCGCCCGGAAAAAATTGAAGGCATATTCTTTGTTTTCCGGGTACCACAGATTGCCGAGATGCCCGCCGTATGGATAGAGGGTCATTCGGTCACTCAAGGCATCTTTGAGCGCGCCGATGGATTTCCTCTCGGCCAAGAAATCATCTGCATTGTGCAAAATATGCACTTTGGGGTTGTCGCGCAGTTGATCAGCAATACTTGCCAAGGAACCGCGTTGGATGAAGGTGTCCAGATCGGCCTGCGGGTCGCCAATTTGTTTTTGCCACCGGGGCACGCCGATCATCTGGTTGTAATTCGTGAACGTGAAATCCTTGGCTTCCTCCAACTGTTTTCTCATGTCGTCCTTCGGCGCCGTCAGGAGCTTCTGGTTTTCAATGACTTGGGTTACATAGACAAGCTCCGAAAGTTCGCTGTGTAAATTCTCGGCGATCAGGTATTGCAGCTCTTCCCTCTTGAAGCCGGCGAGCTTCTTGGCCAGCCGATCGAATACCGCGGGATTGTCGCGCCGTTCATTGGAGAAAGTATCGACGACGGCAAGCGCTTGAGAGACGATTTCCTGAGATTTCTCCCGGCCGAACTTTCTTTTCAACGCGCTCCATTCATCGATCTTCTTGACGGCGTAGGCGAGGTCGACGGGCGGGTTGACGAGAAGATACTTATCGATGCCAATCTTTCTCTCATCCCGATCGATCACGCTGAGGTAGGCGCCTTCGAGCGCGCCCAGGCTGACCCCCAGGAAGTTGATCGACATGGTCCTGACGTTATGCCGATCCCGCAAAGCCGTCAGCGTTCTTTGCATGACTGCATACAAATCGCGCGCGTCTTCCGGCGCATAACCCGGCGCGCCGCTGCGGCTGGCCGACAACGCAAAATTCCAGCTCATCGGCGAAGGTAAAACGACCACATGGAAACCTTCTCGATAGAACAGGCTCGCCAAATACGGCGCAACCCCAAAATAGGGGTTCGATCCCAGGCCGGCGAGAATGAAGAGCAGCGGCGCTGGGCGACTTTGACGATAAAGGGCAAGACTCACATGACCGCGTCCTTCAAGAGTAGGCATCTGATTTCTGCCGGGAAGCCCGGGCACATGGACGATGATCGAATCAGCGCGCGGCGTAGCGCCGTCGTCGTTCAAAATGGCGGTAGTCGCCGTCGCCAAGTAGGGATCGTGATAGGGATACGCATATTCCCCAGCCTCGAGCGGACGAGTCAAAAGACTCAACGCAGTCAGTACCGTCAGAATGAAATGAAAGCGCATCGGAAAAGCCTCCTGTTGATTGCCTCGATGTAAAACTCGTGCGTCATAACTTCACCCAACTCACGCGGCGGCCGGACAAAGCAGCCGGAGCGGCGACTCTGTCGCCGCTCCGAGAAAAGATTGCCGCTTTTAGCCTAGCCTAATCATAGTAGTAGCGGTCGCGATGACGCCTGTCATAGCTATAGATGTCGTAGATCGCGCCCGCCGTCCCACCGACGCCGGCGCCGATGGCTGCGCTCCTGCCAACATTGGAATGGGTCGCCGCCCCGATGCCTGCACCCGCCGCACCGCCAAGGGTAGCGCCGGTCAACGTTCCGCAGCTCGCGGCACCCAATCCCAGCAACGACAAACCGAACAGCGTGGGCATAATACGTTTCTTCAAAATGGTAATCATGGAGCACCTCCTCCGTAAATTAGGTAGCCGCAAGTTCCGTTCCAGGGAAAAAACCTAGTTTTTTCAAGCCAATTCACGAAAGCAAAGACAGCCTTTCAGGATAAATCCTCCAACGAAAATATTTTGTCGGCAACCGGCTCTGCAAAGTTTTTGCGCTGAAAAGTCGAACGAATTCCACCACTGAGACCCACAGCCCCACAAAGGTTGTTTAAGTAGTTGTGGCGAGAACGGAAAATCCCTGGAAACTTCTAAGTGAACATCTTGACGTTTTGAGAATTGTCAAAACGTGCAAGTTGCGGCCGAGTCCCTTCCCTTTAACTCTTGCAACTGTAAACGATCGTGTTGAGATAAATGACTTGACGAGGCAGGGGCGCGCGTAACTTAAAGATCATCGGCCGGCGAGTTGAACGCGAAAAGAAATAAAGAAATTTATTTCACAGCAAAGTCTTTGCCTCTTGCAACCTGCCTTCTAATGGCGACCCCTTTTGGTCTTCTTAGCTCCTCCGGCTTCACCAACAAATTGCTACGTCTACAATACCCACACCCCGAGTCCGTTTGTTCAGTGTCAGTAGGAGATTATCGCAGAGATCAAGGACTACGACTCGAACCCGACAAGGTTCAGCTATGTGTGGCCGCTTCACCGCAATATTCGTTCCGCGAGATAAAGATTCGCTGGAATCTTCAGAGCGATTGTTGCGTTCGCGCCCCGCTAGCATCGCGCCGTCGCCGATGGACGGTCTATTAACTTCTTGCTGCCGAAAATTTCTGTTGACAAATCCAGACTCTCGCCTGCACATTTGCATTAGCTCATCGCCTCGCCATTGCACAACGATCTATCGTCGATCTATCGTCTGAAGGTGACTAGCTTAGATGGCCGAGTCTCTTTCATACGCGCAGTCTCTTAGAGTGGTTGGTCAAGATCTGGACGCGCTTGGCGTCGACTTCTTCGAATTGGCAAAATGGGGTGATGAGTATATCGTTTGGCCAGGGCACGCCGAGTTTACGAGAAAAGTTTCAGCGGAGAAGGGGTTTCTTTCGAAAATCACCCAAAAGATTTTGGGACATGTGTATTCGGCTAGAGAGATTCCGAATCGTCTATACTTTACCCCCGCAGATATCATTTGGGCAGATACTCAGAGACGATTGAAGCGTAAAATATCGGGGAGCCCGTCGGATCTGCGAGATCTATCCTTTGTTTTGCGTGTGCTCGGCGATTATTTGGATCGACAAAAAGCCGGCCAGTTTACTATTTCATGGTCTCAGGATTCGATAGTGATTAGCTATGATCAGAAAGAGGAACGTTTCACGGCAGAAAATCTATACGATTTCGGAATAGGGATGTATCTGAGAAGGTCCACCCGTACACCATGACGCGCATAGGTTTCGTGGCTGATCGGCTGTTCTCGGTTCGCCCAATTTCTTGCCGCTGTGTTGCAGCCGTTGCCATCGGAGCTGATGTAAGCTCACGACGTTTCGACGCTCGTCAATTCACCTGCACGTCAAACCGGGGTAACCGCGCGGATCGTGGACGTAGAGTAGGACATTCGTATCAACTGCGTTCATGCAGTGATTCTCGGGTGAACGGTGGAGCTGCCTGTGGAAGCACGTTCTGTTGCATCCGCGCCAGCATGTTTGTCAGGTAATCCTTAGCCGAAACTGTCCTGTCCTCTTGAAGTTGACGTGTCCTCCCTAAGGGAGTATTCGACTCTACATATCAGCTTTCAAGGGAGGGCTTTATGGCAGTAGAGATTGTCGACATGGTTAAAACGGCTCATGAACTTAAAAAGAGAAAAGTGCTTCTCAATACAAAGCGCTTTCACGCGTGGGTCCATTACTATCCGAACCCGGGCGACAAGGACGACATGCACTGTCACAACGCTGATCAGACCTTTTATGTGATCGAAGGCGAGTGCACGATGCATTTCCCCGACGGAGGCAAGGCGATCATGACACCCGGAATGGCGGCCCTGATCACGGGCGGCTCCTTTTACCAGCTGGAAAACACGGGTGACGGTCCGATGATCCTTATGGGCAACCGTTCCGGACCGTCTGAGGATATTCAACATATCAATTATGAGTTGAAGAAAGACATCAAAAAGTTGAGTTCCGAAGAGCTCGAGCGGATCCGCCATGGTGGCACTGTGCATGTGCCGCAAGATTAGCAGTTTTCTCTTCGTCTAAGTCATTGCTCCGAAAGATCAGCCGGGCACAAAAAGAAAAAGGCAAGCGTTTGCTGCCTGAATTAGAAGAAGACAAAGAACTATTGTAAATGACGTGATCAAGTACCCGAATGGCCAGCATTTCGCCACACTCTTTTAAGCGGCGCGTAAACTCCTGATCCTCTTGGCTCGGCATCGGATCACCGGACAGATGATTGTGGACGAACACCACTGCGGCTGCAGCTAAGTGCAAGACGGCGCTATACACATCCGCTGGCCTCACCAGAGCCGCCGTTAATGTCCCGTTGAGATTACCTTGTAGCCGTTGATCCTCTTCTTGTTGTTGAGCGCGAGCAGAACAAAATGTTCTTTGTCAGCGTCTAGCTTTGTAAAGATGCGTCTGGCAACGCGCACCACATCATCGGAGGCGCCGGCACGATCGCCCACGTCGCACAATTCCAGACGCACCTTGAACGTCGTCAAACTGCCCCATCGGATTTTCTTCTTGGCGCGGAAGAGCACGAAGAGTAAGATACTGGCTCACAAAAAAGCTACCCGCATATGCGTGTTGTCCTCGGTAGAACTTTAGACGGGGGAATGTTTCCTACTGTCTTGGATGGTTTTGACGCCTCAGCTGGCCGGCTTCATGTCGGACCGGCGGGATTTCTCGCGCGGCTTGAGCAGTCACTCGGCATTCCCACTCCCCTGAAACACGAGCCTGTCCGAGTCGCCGAATATTCCAAACGGATTGCCGCCCATGACGACGGCAAGCAGTTTTACTCGGCATCGCGACGGGCTGATCCCTGGCGTGTTGCACGCAAACTTCTTACCTTGAGAGACGAGCTGTTTTCCGCAGGCTGGAACGGGAAACTCCCAGCCGGCGGTTCAGCCAGGTTGAAAGCGTTGGCCGAGTTGGAGGGACTCTCGCAAGAGTACCCGCTTGCGCCTGGCGCTCCGGAGCGTCTCCTCAAGGTCATCGAGAGGCTGAAGCTTTTTCCGGCCGGTGTAGAACGCCTTGAGCTCATCGATCCTGCATCATTTTTTACCAAACTCTGGCGAGACGTCTTCAAGTGTCTCGGCCAGAATCGAACGGAAGTTCGGCAGAGGACTCTTCCCAACCCACAGGCATCAGGCGATCTGGGTATTGCCCAGAAAGCGCTGCTAGGTGAAAATCCCGGCAAGTTGACAGGCGATGGCAGCCTCCTCAAGATCGAAGCCAAGACTCTGATGGAAGCAGCGGAGGCAACCGCCGCCTGTCTCGCTGCTCTGCTGAAAAATAGAAATCCGCAATCAGTCCTCCTGATCCGCGATGGAGATTCACGTGCCAGTCTCGTGCTCGAGATCGCGCTGCGTAGATATGATCTTTCATCGGCAGGTCTCACCCTCGAATCATCGCACCGTCCCGCTACGCAGATTTTGCCGCTCTTTCTCGGACTGGCATGGGCGCCGGTCGATCCAGATCTTTTGTTACAGTTTCTGACATTACCTTCGTCTCCCATCCCGGCCATCGCGAGACAAAGTTTGCGGCGGGCGCTAAGCGGCGCGCCGGGGTTCGCTAGCCAGGCGTGGCAGCAAGCGCGCGCGGATATTCTCATCACGATCGGTGAAAAATACGGTGCTGCAGAGGCCATCGAAGTAGATGGCCGGCTCAAATTTTGGCTTGACGAGGTCGAGCGCACGCCGGGCGCGAGGGAAATGCCGATACCGCGGGCCATTCAACTAACCCGGCAAGTGGAAAACTGGGCAAACCGGAACGCTCACGGGTCGGAAATCGATCCATTCTTTTTTCAGGCGAAAGAGCAGGCAGCCGTAATGTGCCGTCTCCTAGAGCTCCATCCGCGCGGGTCAATAACTGCGCCCGAGATGGGACGGCTGCTCTACGACGTTCTGCAGACAGGTATTTCCTATGAAATGAGCTGCAAAGAGCAGGACTGCATCAATCTGATAAGCAATCCAGCCGCGATTTTCGGTCAGGCTCCCTTTGTTATCTGGTGGCAATGCGTCGGCTCGTCGGCTGCCGTGCCGGCGAAACGCTTTTGGACGGATAAAGAAGCACAGGCGCTTGAACAAGCCGGCTGCGATTTGCTTTCGCCCACAGACCTCCTCTTGGAGAACGCGCGCGCCTGGCGTCGTCCGGTCTTATGCGCCACGGAATCACTGATTCTTGTACAACCCGAGCAGGTTTTTGGCGAAGTTCAGGAGTCTCACCCGATCTGGAACGAAATTGCCATGAAAGTCGCGCCGACAGAGGCCGACCAGCTCACGATCGCGGCCGATACGGCCTCGCTACTCGGCGGAAGTCAGTTTCCAATAACCACAATTGAGAGGACAAGAAAATATTTTCCTCAAGCCAAACCTTCGTGGGATGTCTCTGCGATTCATCTGACGCCAAGACCGATAGAGTCGCCCACTGCGCTCGAGACGCTCTTGGGCTGCCCGCTCAAATGGACCTTACAATACAAGGCCAGGTTTCGTGAGTCGCTTCCGTTCATGCCGGAGCGAGAGCTTCTGTACGGGAACCTGGCGCACCAGCTCGTCGGCGAATACCTGAGAAGTTTCATTGGGCAAGAGCTGCCGCTACCTGAGACGGCGAGAGAGACGGTGACGCGCCTGTTCGACGAGCAGGTTGCGGCCGAAGCCGCGACACTGATTAAGCCCGGCATGGACCGCGAACGCACTTATGTCCGGCAAACCATGAGCAGAGCCGCGGGAGTGCTTGTCGAACTCCTAATCCGTGGCGGATACCGGATTGACAGTATTGAGGAAGAGCATACGGATTCCTTCGTGCTGGGGCAGCTTCAGGGAAGAACCGATCTCATCGTGCGCCGGACCAAAGACGACAAGAAGGCTGTCATCGATCTCAAGTGGTCCGGCGACAAAAGAAAGATCCAGGCGCTCAAAAACGGCACCGCGCTTCAGCTCGCCGCTTATTCCTATTTCCTGCGCACGAAAGATATCTGGCCGAGCACGGCTTATTTTATTTTCCCCTCCGCACAGCTCTATTCGACGAACCAGCAGGATTTTCCGGGTTGTATCTTCGTCCCGGGACCGTTTGAGGAGGAGATGTGGAAAAACGCAGCCCTGTCCATACAAAAGATTCGCGCATCATTAGATGGAGGAAAAATTGCCGTTCCTTGCTTTACCGAGGCTGACAAACAACTCGCAACAGCAGGCATGAATATCGAGCCGCCGTGCAAATGGTGCAGCTACCAAATGTTTTGCCGGTACGCATGAAAGAAAATATCAAGATAGTCACCGCCGGCGCGGGCAGCGGCAAAACCTACCGGCTAGCGACCGAGGTATTGCGAGCGATTCAACAGCAAGAGGCCCGACCGGAAGGGATCCTTTTGACGACCTTCACGCGCAAGGCGGCCGCGGAGCTCGAGGAGCGGGTGCGCGTCCGTCTGCTTGAGCAAGGCGCTTGGGAAGAAGCGCAGAGAATCAGGCAGGCTTGGATAGGAACCATCGACAGCGTTTGTCTCAGAGTAATTCAAGAATATGCCTTCGAAGCCGGGCAGAGCCCGGAGATTGCGGTCTTCGGCGCAGGCGAAGATCTGATTGAATTCAACCGCGCCCTTAGCGATAGCGTGACGGATGAAGAGCTCGAGCAGCTAGACTCGCTATCGCAATCGCTGAGCATTCAAGATTGGTACGACAGGAATCGCGACTGGCGCGCCATTGTAAAAGATGTCGCAGATGCAGCGCGAGCGAATCGCATCGCTGTGGAAAAATTGCAAGAGTTTACCGAGAAAAGTATCGACGGCTATCTCCGCCTGCTGCGGAAACCAGTTGCTTCCGCGACAAAACTTGACAAAGAGCTGCTCGATCAACTGAATTCAGCCTGCAGCGCATTAGAGAAGAACTTCAGCAGCGGCCTGGATACGACGCAGAAAACACAACAGTGCCTGCAAGCCATACGCCGGCTCAGAGGACGACTCACTTTCAATGGTGCCCTTCCCTGGGCCGACTGGGCGAGCCTCTCAAAACTGGACGCGGGCGCGAAAAGTGCCTCCGCCATCCAGGGCCTCAATGGCGCTGCCGCGCGTCACTGCGAACATCCGCGCCTCCATGTTGAAATCCGGAATTTTACCGAGCTTATATTTAAGCTCGCGAGCGCAAGCCTGAGCTGCTACCAGGAGCGCAAGAAGCTGGCAGGCCTGCTTGATTTTATGGACCTGGAGGAGCTTTGCCTCACGCTCCTCGACTTTGATCCCGTGCGGGATTCGATGAAGGAGCGCTTGGACCTCGTGCTCGTCGATGAATTTCAAGACACCAGTCCGATCCAACTCGAGCTATTTTTAAAACTAGCCTCACTGACCAAGAACTCGATCTGGGTCGGTGACCAGAAACAGTCGATCTTCGAGTTCCGCGGCGCCGATCCCATGCTTATGCAGTCGGTTCTCGATGCGATAAAGAGCTCCGACCGGCTGCCCAAGTGTTTTCGCTCGCGACCCCAGCTCATACAGCTCGTGAACAAGACATTCGAATCCGTGTTTCACAAGCAGGAAATAACCGCGGACATCAAACTAGAACCCGATCGACCGGAGATATTGAAAACACCGGCTTTAGAAAGCTGGTTGCTACGAACAAAAAGCATCGATGCCGATGTGCAGGCAATCGCCCGTCGCATCAGTGAGATCCTCGCCGATGCGGAGAAACATCCCGTCATCGACCGTAGAAGCGGCGCGAAGAGATCGATAACGCGGGCTGACATATGCGTCCTGGCGCGAAATAACGACACTTGCGTCAAACTCGCCGATGCCATCGGCGCATGCGGTCTTGCCGTCGAGCTTGCACGGCCCGGTTTGATAGCTTGTCCGGAAGTTCTCCTTGCTCTTGCCGGTCTTAGACTGCTGCTCAACCCAACCGATACTATCGGCGCTGCCCAGCTCACCTTCCTTCACAATGCCACCGAGATGGAGCTCGAGTCCTGGTTGCTACCGCGGCTCGAGGAAGTTGCTCGCTATGACCTCGCGCGAGCGGAGGGGAAAACAATTGATGGCTATATAAGCTGGGGCAATGATCCGGCGCTCAAACGGGTCGTCGATCGCCAGCGCGATTATGGTTCGCTTTCACCTCTGGAAATCCTGCATCAGGCGATGGATCTTACTGGAGTTCGGGACCGGTGCGTTGATTGGGGCGAGCCGTCTCGGCGCCTTGCCAATCTCGAAAAGCTTGCCGCGTTGACGCATGAGTATCAGCAACTGGTCCAAGCGCGCGGCGAAGCGAGCTCGATTACCGGGTTGCTGACCCATCTCTACCGCATGGCAAATGATTCCGAGGACGCGCAGGCGATGGGTGGAGCAGATGCCGTGACGGTGTCCACCTATCACAGAGCCAAGGGTCTCGAATGGCACATGGTCGTTCTTTACCAGCTCAACGAGGAGCCAAAAAACTGGCTGTTCGAGCCCTCGGTCGAAAGCAGCAAAGCTTTTTCATTTGAAAAGCCGCTCGAAGGTCGTTGGATCCGCTACTGGCCATGGCCCTACGCCAATCATCGCAAAGGCGTTTTCTTAGATGCGGCCGTGCAGAACACCCAGGAATATGCCGCCGCGCTAAGGCGAGCCGAAAACGAGGAGATCCGTCTGCTCTATGTCGGTATGACCCGAGCCCGCGATTATCTTGTCTTTGCCGCGCGCAAAGGTAACCACAAATGGCTCGATCAACTCACTGACAAGAACAACATCAAAACTTTTAGCCTGCCTCAGGATGAAGCAGCCACGGATCACGGATTTCGCGTTGTCAGTCTAGAGGAAACCGAACCTTTACCCTCCACAGGCCAGAGTGTCACTTGGTTTGCCGGTGCTGATTCCAGAATCGAAAGACCGCCCAAAGCAATCTATTGCTCAAATCTCATCGTCGCGGACGATGTGGTAAATCTGGTATCGGCGTCTCCGGAAAGAATCATGGAGCGCGTGCCCATCGTCGGCAACCCGGACATGAACGATCTAGGGAACGCTGTCCATGCTTTCATGTGCTGCGACTGCGACGGCCTCAGTGCTAATGACAAAGAAGCGATCACGCACGACCTGCTCGTAGCGCATGGAGTCAGCGCGTCTCTCCGGGCGGCAGATCTCGTGTCGATCCACGGCAAGTTCATGGCCTACGTCCGGAATCGCTGGCCGGGCGCCAAGATCCGTAGAGAGTGGCCGCTGTCTTTTAAGATTGGCTCTCTTGAGCTTCACGGCGCCGCAGACCTCGTGGTCGAGACGCCAACCGGCCACGTGATCATCGACCACAAGACGTTTCCGGGCGGAGAAGGCGCATTGCTAGAAAAGGCAAAATCCTTTGCGGGTCAACTCGTCGCGTACCGGACGGCTTTAGAGAAAGCGACAAACATTCCGGTGTTAAGCACTTGGATACATTTTCCTGTATCGGGGTATTGGGTTAATGTCGCGGTAAATGCTTCACCGGAAACGTTTCTAGAACGATGTATTTCTGCCGACGGGATAAGGAACTGCTAAAGAATAGTCAGATCCATGCCGACAACAGAAAGAAAAGAGCTGCTCATCCTCCGCGCTATCTACTTTGCTGCTCGTAAGCATCGCGATCAGCGCAGGAAAGACGAAGAGGCTTCGCCGTATATCAATCATCCGATCTCTGTGTCTTTGTTGCTCGCTGAGATAGGCGGTATTGCCGATGCCGAAATCCTTTCAGCCGCCATTCTCCACGACACGTTGGAGGACACGGCTACCACACCCGAAGAATTAGAAGCGACGTTCGGCATGCGGATTCGCAAGCTCGTGGAAGAAGTGACGGACGATAAACACCTTCCGAAGGCGAGAAGAAAAGAACTTCAAATAGACCATGCTTCCCAACTCTCTGCCGATGCCGTTTTGATCAAACTCGGCGACAAGATTTCGAATGTGCTCGACGTGACGAACTCTCCGCCGGCAGACTGGAACATCGAAAGACGTACGGAATATCTCGACTGGGCGGAGGCGGTGGTCAACAATTGCTCGCGGGTTAATAGCCCCTTAGAGGCTTATTTCGCGCAGGTGATCGAAGAGGGACGGCACAAGCTTTTGAACCGCCGTCAGGTGTAAAAACTCGACGGCGCCTCTAGCGGAGGGGAAGAGAAAGTGTCACTATTCGCAAAATCAGAAAGCCTGGGCCGAGTCACGCCCGGGACACCCGCGCGTGGCTCTAACCCTTCCCGGAGCGGAATTCCCATCCGCAAACAACCGCTGGTTTATCCCGGCGCACAAGGAGAATAAGCATGAAGCAGGATGCACGAAAAAATTTGCATAGGCGCAACAGACAAAAGAAGCGCCTCGCCATGAAAAAGTACACAGCGAAGAAGAAATCAAAGGAAGTAGCAGCGTAAAAATCGAAGACTAGGGAAGCCTCTGTGCTACTGTACCTGACCATGTGCGTCGGTTTGTTAAGTCTCGTAGGCGTACGCCCTATGGAAGAAACCTCTATAGGTGTTTGGTGCAGAGCGCTTGGCGCGGAGTCCTCTGGAGCTTGATTCCGAGCCGAGTTGAAGGAGAAAGGAATGGAGAAATCCATTTCACAGGAAGTCGAACCTCTTGTA
>VBKY01000522.1 GCA_005879255.1 Deltaproteobacteria bacterium | reverse complement strand
CGTGGTGGCAACGCCCGGGGTGCGCGTCACGCGCGCCCAGCCGTCGGCCATGCCGAGCCCGGCGCCCTCATGGCGCACTTCGAGCATCTTGACGCCGCCGAGCTTGTCCAGCTCGTGCATCCAGTACATGTTGCCGTCGCCCATGATGCCGAAGACGTAGGTGACGCCTTCGGCGACGAAATCGGCGGCGAGCCTCTGGTACACCTTCATACTTCCTCTCCTTTACCCTTGCGATGAGTAATGGGTGATGCGGGATGAAAGACCTTGCCCCTATCTTGCACCTTGCATCTCGTATCTCGCATCTGGACTTTTTCCGCATCTCGTTCCGCGACCGCGGAGCGTTCTACCCGGTCGCCTTGGCGCAGCGCGCGGCGAGCCGCTCCGTGAATTCGCCCGTCATGCGCTTGACCACCAGCGCGGCGCCGGACTCCACCACCCAGGCGAGCCGGCCGGAAATCTCAACTTGCGCGTCGATGGGAACGACCGACGAGCCCGGTGGCTGTCCCGCCATGACCTGGAAGGTCATGGCCGTTTTCACCCGCGTACCGCCCTGGTCGTCCCTGCCGCGCGAGGATACGTGCCCGATCATCGCTGTGCCATCCAGCTCCAGCGCGACCTTCGCGCGAAAAGTCACTTTGGTCGGTCCGAACTTCACCGTCACGGTCGTATCATACGAGCCGTCCTCCAGCCGGTCGCCCAGTTTCGCCCCCGGAACGCAATCGACCACGGCGCGCGGGTCCGACAGCACGTCCCACACGATTCGCGGCGCCGCTGGCACCTCTACACGCTCGCTGATTTCGATCACTCTGTGGACGGGGGAAGAACGCGTTCCGGGCCGCCATAGCAACAGGTGAGAGGCGAGACCCGGTAACCATCGGCGGTGCTGTGTTTTCCTAGCGCGTCCGGCGTCCTGGCGGTTTCAGGTCTATTGTTCATCACTGCTGTATAGTCCGTCCCCCTGTTTTTTATGGCTATCGCGGAAGTCCTCAGCTTAGTAGTGATAGGAACTTGTTTTTGCGGGTTCGTCACGGTGAACTCAAATTCACTGCCTGAAAAGCTCGCCATGCCCTTGCACCGACCCAACACGGCGTCCCTCCTGTTCTGCTGAGGTACAATATTGGATGACGTGCAGTCATGTCAACTTCGCCTTGGCTTGCGGACAGAGTTGAAATGGAAAGGATAAAGGATGAAGGATAAGGGATAAAAAACGTGCTCGTGGTGGTGAGAAGTGCCGTGCACGAGTTTTCAAGGGAAAAGGACGCTAAAAAGGATAAAGGCAAAGGGACAAAGGATAAACAGGAAGAGCCGAATTACCGTTTTGGGCTTTGCGATTTAGCTTTTGTGTTCCTAACGATGCTCACAAAGATTCCTTTGAGTTCGCCGGTTTCTTTTTTGATGGCAGCCACCCCGTCTGCGGCGCAAAAACCCGACTCGCTCAACAGTTCCAACCAGTATTCGCTTTCTTCCAACTCCTGCAACGACCCTTCGATCTTGCTGATGAAATCCAGGTTGGACTTGGCTCGCGTTGCCTCGCGATACTACGCGCCGACTGAGGTGCCAGATCTCAGCAACTGTCGTCCGATGACCTGGACTTCCGTTCTCTTCGGCAGTTCGGCAAAAAGCCGGATCACCGAAAGCGCGTAATCCAAACAGAAAAGGCGCGGGGTCGGACCAGGCTATGTCTCCGCAGCTTCAAACTTTTCGTCCCAGAAGATAGTGTTTTCCAGCCTTAGCACGTCACTTTCGCTGCCCAATTCGCCCGCGTAAGTTGCGCTCACTTTCCAGTGCGTACGCACATCTACCGGGCAATTTAATGTCTCTATCGGGGATGGTTGAAATCCCTCGCCTTCAGGCGAAGTGAAAGTTCGTCATGCCGGCGAACGCCGGCATCCAGGTTTGTTTTCGGTTCAACTTCCAGAACCGCCTGGATTCCGGCTTCCGCCGGAATGACGGAAACAAGAGTCGACTTCCAGTCGACAAATTGAAAACCCCTCGGCTTGGAGCCGAGGGTTGTTCAGTTTATTTGAACGTTTCGACGTTTCGAGAATTCCCGAAACGTGGAAGTACCCCGCTATTCGTAGGCCGTTAAACGTTTTGAACGTAGCGCAGCGATTGAACGTTTTGAACGTCTGGAACGGACCGATCCCCATGATGAACAGAGCGTAGCGGTGGAACCCTTCGGCTGGCTCAGGGCAGGCTAATGGAACGGGGTCGCAGTAGTTGAATGGTTAGCGCGCGGCATCGTTGGTCTTAGAGGACGCGTTTCAAAGTTTTCGTTCTAATCTGACTTTGAACGCTTGCCCCGGTTTTCCTTGCCCATCTTGCCTCCAGGATGGTACAAGGCGCCGATAGTTGGCAAGATACAAAACCTAACCCCACCGCCCATCCGGGGTCCGATAGCACAGCAATCAAGGAGGTGTACAGGCAATGGCAGAGGCGAACAAGATAGCAGGTATCACAGTGGCACGGCAGCAACCGATAGACGAGTCGTCAGATCCGAGCAGAGGCAAGTGGAGCAGCCAGTTCCGCTTACGTGCCGGGAATCTCTCCGTTGGCTTCATGAGAGTCAACAAACACGGCGGCGAGAACAATCTCCACGCGCATCCCGATGTAGATTCAGTCTGGATTGTGCTGAGGGGAAGGGGAAGATTTTACGGTATGAACGATGTCCTGGTCGCCGAGCTTGGGCCAGGCGAAGGCGTTGCCATACCCAAAGGGGTTCCTTACTGGTTCGATAACAAAGAGGAAGAGCCCCTGGAGCTTTACCACATCACCAGCCGAGAACCTTCAATCAAAGATGTCCACCGTGTGAACTTCGCCGCGTACACCGAGGCGCAAAAGGCACGCGGACCGAGGCCGGGGCGCGAGGCTACCGAGGAGGAGAAAGAGGCGGCGGCTAAGTTGTAATGGATAAAGACCGGACCGGCGGACGCTGTCGATTCCTGCGGTGAGGATTGAGACTGCTCAATTTATCGCGCAGGAATACACGATTCGTTTATCAATTTCAGTGACCAGCCTGGAGTCATTAGGCCCGCAGTAGTTAGTCAGCGCAGCGGTTGAACCCTTCGATAGGACTGCTATGTGGATGTCAAGTCGCTAACGCACAAATGCTCTTATGTTTTTTCTTTCTCCTCTAAATTAAACCATCCCCGACCAAAGAGAGACTTGCTGCTATGCGTGGCACGGCACACGGCCGTCACACTGACTCGCAATGCGCCCCTCTCTAAGGCACCAAGCCCCGGGATCTCTGTCTCAAGGGTCGAACCGTCAGGATTCTTTATCTCCCGGTTCTGTCTATCGTCGAGTCGTTCCCTGGGGCGATGTCTCCTCTTGGATCAAAGGAGCCGAATGAACTTTTTCTCTCACCACATACGGTCTTTGTT
>VBKY01000521.1 GCA_005879255.1 Deltaproteobacteria bacterium | reverse complement strand
ATCCATCGCCGCCGCGAGCGCTACCCAGTTGAGCGTTTCCGGCGTGCCGGGGCCCAGGTTCAATCGATCGCGCGGTAGCGTGCGCAGCCGCTCGAAGTCTTTCTTCTCGAGTGCATCAATGACGATGTGGTCCAGCTCTTCATCGAGGATTTGATGGCTCAAGCCACCTGAGGCCATGAGCGCGATCCGCTTATTTTCCGGCCACGCGTCAATGGCGCGACGCAAGGCTTGCCCGAACTGAAAGCAGCGGCGCGGCGTAGCCTGACTGGGCAAATAGCGGCTCACCATGACCGGTACCATCGGCGTGAAGGCGTCGGTCTGGTAGTGTGTGTAAAAACAGGCAAAGGCATCATCAACGCCTAGCTCCGGCCGGTAATTTTCCATAGAAGCAATATCGAACCCGTCGTCAACCAGGGCGGCGATCAAATGTTCTGCCATCGCCGGATAACCTTTGTAGCTGCGGCGATGACGTTCTTTGGGTGGATGTGCAACTCCCGAATAACGCGTCTGACTCTGCCGTTCAGCGGAGAGGGCGGTTCGGCCCGACAGCGTCTCGCCGCGAAAAACTCCGAAGACCGCGATGGTATCGTCGGGCAAGATGCTGTGCGGATTGCTGACGACTACCGCCACATCAGGTTTGGCCTCAGCCAAATTAGTCTTGATCTTGGCGATTGCAATCTGGCAGGCGTTCCAACGGCGTTGTTTTTCCTCGAGGGTAATTTCCTTTCGGAGCGCAGGGTTCGCATTGCGCAGCAAGTCTTCGTACCGGTATCGGGGATCCTTCATGTCGCGTGCGACGATGTCATCCCAATTTTCTGGACGCGTCTCGATGGTTGGCCCGTGCGAACTTCCAAACGCAAACACGATCTTAGCCATGGAACATCTCCTTCAACAATTTTTCAAAGGTTCCAAGCGTTCCAGACGTTCCAATTGTGTCAGGGGTTCCAATTGTTCAACCGCTACGCTTGAATCCGTGTTCGTGTGACGTGTTCGTGCTCGTGCGGATTTCACGTTCATGTTTCACGGACACGCACGCTCCACGAGCACGGCATCTTTCCTTGAACATTGAACCTTGAACTTTGAACTTTTGAACTGCCGCTAGTCCCGATCTTGTTAGCGCGCTTCTCCCAAGAGTCACGGCCACGTCGTCGTTGCTCACCTCGAACTATGTTGAAGTCTCGGTAACCTAGCTTGGTCCGACCCCCGCCGGGACCTAGTCCGAGCGCCCCCAGAGCTGCGTCGAGGCGAGGCGCGCGCCTTCGGCGAGGGATTGGAGCTTGGCCCACGCTACGTCCTCGTGCACCTGGTCACCTGAGCTCGCCGTCCCGAACCCGCAATCGTTCGACGCAATCACCCGCTCCCGACCGAGCACGCCCGCGAAGCGCACGATCCGCTGGGCTACCAACTCAGGGTGCTCGACCAGCTCAATGCAATGTGACACCACGCCCGGGATCACCACTTTCTGTTCCGGGAGCTTGACCTCTCGCCACACCTGCCACTCGTGCTCGTGCCGGGGATTCGCCGCCTCGATGGAATAGCCGCCGGCGTTGATCTTCAGCAGCAGGTCGACGAAGTACTTCAGCTCGAGGTCGTGGACCCGAGGCGCTATGTTCACACCGTAGCAGGTGTGAAAGCGGATGCGGTCCTCGGGAATACCGCGCAGTGCATAGTTGATGACCTCGGCCTGGCTGCCGATGTAAATCCGGCACTCCTCGATGGTCGCTGATGGGGCATGGTCATAATAGTTCGCGATCAGGGGGTCGTCCACCTGCAGCACCAGGCCGGCGTCGACGATCGCGCGGTACTCTTCCCGCAGCGCATCGGCGAGCGCCATTTGATACTCCTCCGCCGTGCGATAGTACTCGTTCGGAATGGAGTTAGCCGGGTGCGTCGGCGAGATCGCGGTCATGAAACCCTCCTCCGCCGCGCAGCGCTCGAGCGATGCCTTCAGGTTCTTGATATCCGCCAGAATGTGTTTCTGCCCGACGTAGCTGATCGGTCCGGTGCAGACCATCTGGGGCCGTGACGTCCCGCCGGCCGTTTTCCGCGGCCGCACTGAAGACATCAGCCGGCGCTCCGCATAGACGGCGGGAAAGGCAAGCATGTCACGGGTAGGTGCCCGCTCGCGCGACCGCTCCGGGCGCAGCTCGAACCCGGCGAGGCGCGTCCAGAGGTAGCCCGAGTACACTGGCTTGTTGTGCTCCCCATCGTTGATGATGTCTACGCCGAGCTCGGCCTGTTTGCGCGCCACCTGATCGACCGCCCGCGCCACACGCGCATCGAGCGCCACCTGGTCGTAGGGTTGGCCCGCGTCCCTGACCTGCAGCAGCGGGATGAGATCGTCGGGGCGCGGCAGGCTCCCGACGTGCGTCGTGAGGATGCGGTCGCTACTGCGCTTCATCAAGACTCGCCTTCGCTGCGGATTCCTCGGTTTTCATAGTTCTCCCTCGTTACGAAGAATGATAAGAATTTGCTTTGCAACCTCCTGCACGCTAACTCAAGGTAAAGTGATTCAGCTGACATTTTTTCAATCGCGGAACTATTTCACCTCTGCCCCGGGAAACCCGAAAGCCTCGACCGCCATTTTTTCCCAACTGCTGCTAAGTTGAAGGGTATCGTGGCCATTCAAGCAAACTTTTTTCCCTTTGAGTTGCTTCGCTGCCACACTGCCGGGAGAGTGCAGAGACGCTTTCAGCGGCTCCCGCTCATCGATGACTTTTTGCCCTTCCGCACTAGCTTGATGCTCTAAGAATAGAAGACCAGCATGCGGATTGCGGCTCGAGTTCAGGACCATTTCCGCTTCGAAAAGAGTCGCGGGCACAGGCTCAATAAATTTGAGCTCCAAGTTATTCTGCGGTGTCTTTTGCATGAGTCTCACCACGGTATGATAGTAAACCCCGGAATGGAGCGCGTACTCGCCCGCGTTCATGGCTGTCAATGTCCTGCTGTAACCCCGGACCCAGACGGGTTGTTGGGCGCGGATCTTCTGCGCATAGTTGACCATCCATTCAACCCCCATTCCCTGGTCCGGGCAAGCAGCAAAAGTTGAATACATGATGGGCCGTATATCCACCATCATCTTTCTCCCTTTAAACTCGGGCCTCAGAAAGCCGTCCCACGTTGTTGGGACTTTGTCAGCGGACAGCAGATTTTTGTTGTATGCTCCGACGAAGAGCACAGTCGCCAAACTCACAACGGTGCGGTTTTTCGGATCTACCATCTTGGGTTCGATGCCTAGCACCCCCTGTTCGGCCATACCCAAAATATCGAACCTTTTGGCGTATGGTA
>VBKY01000520.1 GCA_005879255.1 Deltaproteobacteria bacterium | reverse complement strand
CGAAGAAGTCCAATGCTGTGAGGGCTGCTCTACCGCGTTGGCTGTCGCCATTACCAAGTAGCGGGTCGGCGCCGAAAGTGATCAGCGCTTTAATCGGATACGGCTCTTCGGTCAGTATGGCGTCATAAACATGCTTGGCTTGAACTCGGCCGGAATGTCCCGGCGATCCCAGCGGAAGCTCGGCATAGCCCAGGCGTCGCGACACCATGTTCTCGGCCAGTAGTTCTTGTCCCGTGATCGGGCGGACGGGCGTAGTCGCGTACAATAAATTGCCGCCGCGCTGATCAAATTGCCCTGTGAGCGCGTAAAAAATACAAATCGCCCGGTTAGTTTGTGTGGCATTGCTGTGCTGTTCGAGTCCCGCCCAGCTGTAATAGCAAGAGGGCTTTTCGGTAGCGAACATGCGCACCGCGCGGCGAACATCCTGCGCCGTCACCCAGGTCAATTGCTCCACGCGTTCAGGCGCGTATCGCGCTGCCAACTCCAAAAGCTTTTCAAATGCTGGTCGACATTCGACAGGTCTTCCGTTGGCCATTAGCACTTCATGGCTTCCAGTTAGCGCAGGCATCACTAAAGATCTGGCGTAGCCCTGATTGCCGCGATAGCTCACGAGTCCGTTGCTCCGCTCATCCCAAACGAAGAACGTTTCGTTGTCGGATTGCGACACGTCCTGGGCGGTGAGCAGTCGATTATTGTCTTCGCGCACAAGAAAAGTGCCGTTGGTCCAGTCGCGCGCGAAGCTTTCGTCGTAGAGATTTTCCTCCAAGAGCACATGGATCATGCTCAGCGCCAGCGCGCCGTCGCCGCCGGGGCGCACGCGGAGCCAGAGATCGGCTTTCTCGACCGCACCGGACTTGCGCGGATCGATCACAATGAGCTTAGCGCCGCGCGCTTTGGCCTGATTGATTCGTGCCGCGGCCGCAGGCCAGGTGGCGTAGGGATTGAAACCCCAGAGGAGAATGCACTGCGCGTTATCGTAATCCGGCGGTGGCGTCGCGACGCCGTACGTGTATTGGGCGCCCCACTCTCTGTTCCAATTACAGATGTGGAGAGAAGCGAGGAGGTTGGGGCTGCCGAAAGCGTTGGCCAGGCGTTCGAGCCAGCGCGCACCGTCGGAAATACCGCCTCCCGAAGGCGTGCCGAAGGCAAAGACAACCGCTTCCGCGCTATGTTTGGCTTTGATGTCGGAGAACCTTGAGGCTGTGAACGATAACGCTTCTTCCCAGGAAACAGGAGTCCAGCCGGGGTCTGGATCTCCTTTGGGCCGCGTGCGTTTCATCGGATTGCGCAAACGGTCCGGCGAATAAACAATTTCAGGCGCCGCCGTTCCCTTCACACAAATACAACCATTCGGATGAGCGGGATCGGTATTGACCTTGGTCAGCCGCCCATTCTCAACCGTTGCGATCACGCCACAGCGCGAGATGCACATGGGGCAATAGGTGTGAAGCTGCTGGGTGGCCATGGAAATACTTTATTATCGTCGGCTCAATCTTGTCTAAATTCGAAATTCGAATATCGAAATCCAAAACAATTTCAAAATTCAAAATTCAAATCCAAAACTCAAGTCCGAAACGAATTTGTTTGAAACATTGGGTTTTTTGTCATTTGACATTGTTTCGAGTTTCGGATTTCGTGCTTCGAATTTACTGTTTTTCTTGGCGCCCTTTGCGCCTTTGCGCGAGACAATCAGATTTGCTTGCGGCGTAGCCGCGCTAGTGTGCTGTCCCGGAAATAGCTATACACAGCCTTGCAAGTTTTGCCAGTATAGAGTCAGCGGTGGCGGTCCAGCAAAAAGGGCGACAGTTGCGGTTGTAGGGCTGGACGAATTGATCGATGCGACTGACCAAATCTTTAATACTGCGGAAGGATCCGCGACGAATGGCGCGTTGGGTGATCACGGCAAACCATCGTTCGACCTGATTAAGCCATGAGGAATAGGTTGGAGTGAAATGCACGTGGTAGCGTGGGTGTTGAGCCAACCAAGAGCGCACTTTTGGGTGTTTGTGACTGGCGTAGTTATCCATGATTAAGTGCAGGTCCAATGTTTTCGGAACATTGGCGTCGATGTGGTTTAGGAATTTGAGGAACTCTTGATGGCGATGCTGACGTTGACATTTGCCGATCACTTCTCCGCTGGCAATATTGAGAGCAGCAAACAAAGTGGTGGTTCCGTGTCGAACATAGTCGTGTGTTATTCCTTCAACGTAGCCCAATCCCATCGGCAAGACCGGCTGCGTTCGCTCCAACGCTTGGCATTGGCTTTTTTCGTCCACGCACAACACCAGCGCGTTTTGCGGTGGATTAAGGTACAAGCCGACAATATCGCGACCCTTTTCAATGAAAAAAGGATCGTTGGATAGTTTAAAGGCTCGGTGGCGGTGAGGCCGCAGTCCAAAAACATTCCAAATGCGCTGCACGGTGGACTTAGAAATCTTGGAGTGCTTGGCAATGAGTCGTGTCGTCCAATGGGTAGCGTTTTTCGGTTGTGAGCGAAGGGTTTGGTTAACGAGCTTTGCAATCCGCTCATCCTCGATGGTGCGCGGGCGTCCTGAGCGCAACTCGTCATGCAGCCCTTCGATTCCATATTGTGCAAAACGTTGGCGTCATTTTCCCACCGAAAGACGACTCAGTCCTACCCGCTCGGCAATGACGATATTCTCAACTCCGTCGGCGGCCATTAAAATCACCCGCGCCCGCGTTACCAGATCATGGGGCAAACTACGCGATGTGGATAGCGACTTAAGCTGCGCGCGTTGTTGCGGCTCCAACACTACTGCACGGGCCACATTCCTAGCTGACATTCGATACCTCCTGGCTTCAAAGTTACTGCACGCCAGGAGAATACCAAACTCAGCGCCTCTATGTAAAGTTATTTATGGGACATGATACTAGGATCTCGTGGTCAGACAATATTGCCGATTTTATAAAGCGCTGCGGCATTCCCGCCGAAAATCATTTCCTTCTCGCGATCAGATAGATGAGGCAGCGCAGCGATGTCGTTGACGGGGTCCTTATCGCCCATATCAAAAGGATAGTCACTTCCCATCATCACTCGCTCAAGGCCAACGGTCTCGACGAGAAAGTTCAGGGCCGGCACCGAATGGAGAAGGGAATCGAAGCAAAGCAGTTTAAAGTAATCGCTCGGCGGTCGCTCGATATTTACCCGCGCCTCGGGCCGTACCCGCCAACCATGCTCCCAGCGACCGCGAATGTAAGGGCAAGAGCCGCCGCCATGGGCGAGATAAAATTTCAGGCGAGGAAAC
>VBKY01000519.1 GCA_005879255.1 Deltaproteobacteria bacterium | reverse complement strand
GAAACCATCGTCGTCGCTCCCGGCGCACCGAGAACCTCCACGTCACCGCCGGCCAAAGCGCCGATGGCCGCAGCCCCGGCCGCGATGACAACCAAATTCACGTTGAGTCCGTGCTTTTCGAACAGCCCGGCATCTTTGGCAATCCACAGTGGTAAGCGGCTGCCGGTAACCGACGCGTATGAGACGTTGAGCGTCGGCAGTTCCTGCGCTGTTGCAGAATGAACGACAGCAACGAGTGCAAAAATGGTCATCAGCGCGGCGCACTTGAATTGCCGGCAACGAATCATTGTTTTCGACTATCCGTCGTTTGCAGATTGGCAGCCAAGATAGGGTTACCGGCGGGTTGCGGAATAGAAATGCCTATCATGCGCTGTCATAAATAGCGATAGATAATGACGCTGCGTGTCTCCTGATTCTCCCAGCGAAACTGCGCAGCCGCCAAGGCTATCACTCTAAAACTTCAGTATTCCATCATTCCAGTCTTCAATACAGACTTCTAAAGAACCCGCTGTCCTCGAATCGCTTACAGTAGCTCATGTCTACGAGGTCTTCCGGTTTCACCTGTGCTGCCTTGGCGTTGAGACCATGCTGCACCATCAGTTTGATCACCGATGCCACGCCGTCCATCGTCGGGCACGGTTTCTTTGGCAGCTCCGCAACTAAGTTTTGATATGCCTTTTCCACTTGTTCTTGCTTGCTAAGCCTTAGATTACGCGCAAGACTCTTGAAAACAATTTCCTTATTCGAAGCCTTATGTACGAAGGCAACTCCCTCAACCGTTGCCTTGGCTACGTTTTCAACCAGCTGTGGATTGGTCTTTATCAGGCTGCGGGGAACAACCAGACCGGAGGACTGAAAAGGCACGTTTTCCTTCGAGGTGTTGAGCAAAACCCGATAGCCTTCGCTGATGACCACTTGGCCGAATTCCGGCGAAAGGCTCGTTGCCTCAACGCTACCGGCGCGCAACGCGCCCAGCCGTTCAGGGACGCCTCCGATGCCGAGCAGCACGATGTTATCGCGGCGCGGGTTTAGTCCCAGGAAGTCGAGAGCCACATAGGTCGCGACCGAAGCCGAACCGGACGGCGTCCCGATTGCGACTTTTTTTCCTTTGAGATCTTCCGCGGTTTTGATGTTCGGCCGGGCAATGAAGAGGTAGTCGAGCGTGTTCTGCATGCCGAGGATCATCGTAAAGTCGCCGCCGCCGGTGTTGGCGTTTACCACATGCGTCGCGCCAACGGTACCCACCGGTACTTGCCCCGCCAACATCGCCTGCATCGCCCGCCCGGCGATGATGAACACCAACTCTGCGTCGATGCCATACTTGCGATAAATGCCCTGCTCCTTGGCGATCCACAGAGGCTCGACGTTATTGCTGATCGCGCCGTGTGCAATCAGAAGCTTGGTTGGCTCGGCGGCGAATGACCTGGATTGTCCCACAACGATGAGACAACCTATCAAGAAGATGATCAGCGCTCCGCTTCTCGTTTCTTCCCTCTTGTCTGTTGCCTCTCGCCTCATGCCTGATTACGACTTCCAGCCATGCACCGTGACATCGACCAATTGACCGACGGGATCGTGCACGCCCATCTCGGCGAATCGGCCATCGCGCGGTTTCTTGTCTGCTTCGGCTTTAGCGCCGGACTCTTGCGCGGTCTTCAGAGTCTCTTCCATATTTTCCACCTGAAAGCCAAAGTGGTCGATGCCTTCGCGCCCACCGCGCGCCGGCAATACGGCCATATTGATGTAGCCGTCAGTGAGATAGATTGCCCGGTTGCCGTCATCGCGCATGGGGCCGCGCCACGCCTCGGTCATGCCGAAGGTCTTCTTGTAAAACTCTGCGGTCTTCTCCTGGTCCTCTACCTTGATCGCAATGTGTCTGATCTTTGCCATGCCTCTTTCCTCCTTTTTATTGTTTATAAACCTTGTCGGTGAAACCGCTTTTCCTAATCTCGTCGAGCACACTCGCGTTGATATAGCCGGCGGGAATTTGCACGTTGCCGGGACCCATCATCTCCATTTCGGCCCGCAGCGCTTCTTCGTCGGGATACGGTATTTGTTTCAAGGTGGCGCGCAATTCATCACACCATAGAGAAATATGCTCTTCGCTCACGCCGCGCATATATTTGCTGAGAATCCGCGCGGTGCCCGCCTTGTTCGTTTGGAAGTAGTGTAGGGTTTCGAGGTAGGCCTGCATGAAGCGCACGACCGCCCCGCGATCAGCCTTGAGTTTACGTTCCGTCGTCGTCAGCGGCGCGTCGGTACCGCGGAAACCCATTTCGCGCGCGCTCGCGCCCTTCATCATTTTCGCCCTGCCGCGAAAAACCAAGAGCATGCCCGAGTCGCCGAGCACGCCCACTTCGATGCGTCCGGACTCCAACCCTTGCGCGACGCCTGGTGTGCCGCCCATTTGCAAAATTGTCACCTCGTTTTCCTTGATGCCGGTTTTTCTCAACGCGGCACGCAAAAAAGTGTCACCGCCAGAGCCATATTGAGTGACGCCGATAATCTTGCCTTTGAGTTCCTTGAAGTTGGTCAAGGTCGAATCGGGTCGAAGCATGATGCGTTGCGACGAAAAATTGGCGAGCGACGATAGAATGACCACGTCGGCCCCTTGAGCTCTCGCTCTGAGCGATGCCGGTGCGCCCGCCTTTACGTAATCCAAATCGCCGGCGATCAGCGCTTGCACCGTCCTCGGCGTGCCGGGAATTAAGAGGACTTCGGCCGTAAAGCCGTACTTGGCAAGCATCCCTGAGTCCTTCGCCAGATGCAGCATGCTTTGCCCCGGATTGATCGCGACGTGCGCGAGCATCAGTTTCTGAGCCCAAACCGGATCG
>VBKY01000518.1 GCA_005879255.1 Deltaproteobacteria bacterium | reverse complement strand
GCGGTCGGCGACGATCAGCCGTCCCTGGGAGTCGAACTCGATCGCGTGCGGTGTTCGGAACTCCCCTGGCCCCGTTCCGGTCTTACCGATGACCCGCAGGAATTTGCCGTTCCGGTCGAACACCGAGATACGGCCGACAAGATTCGGGTCTTCGACGTTCGTATGGCTCTCCGCCACGTAAACATCGCCGTTGCTCGGGTCCGTGATGACGTCGTTCGGCTCGGTCAGTGCGTCCGGCGGATCTCCCTTCACGCCAGGTCTGCCCAACGTCATTAACACTTTGCCATCGGGACTAAACTTGACGACAACGCTGCCCTTCTTGTCTTCACCCGGAAACTTGATGCGTTCTTCGGCTGTAGCAACGCGAGCGTCGGTCACCCACACGTTTCCATCTCGATCGACGTGGATGCCGTGTGGCCATACGAACATGCCGCCGCCAAAGCTCCTGATCTCCTTCCCTGTCTCGTCGAAGAGATGGACCGGGTTTGCCTTGGTGCCGAGGCAGCCCGGGGCAATTCCTGGCGAGCAACGGTCCGTCGCCCAAACGGACTTGCCGTCCCGGTCGATGGCTACACCGTTGGAACCACCCCAAGGCCTTTTCTCCAGAGTGAGCTGTGCCCAATCGCGGATGACGCGATAGGGGTTGGGTCCGCTATTGACGGGCTGAACTTTCTCGGTCTCGGCGGTCCCGCCACGCTGTTGAGCCTGAACGCTGGTCCGTTGGGCGGTGATGGAGACGACGATCGCCAACGCGCACGCGAGTCTCAGGACAATTGAGATGGTCATCTCGGTGCTCCTGCTCATATGGATGGCAAATTTAAACACCCGTTTTTTCTGAAGGAGGCCATATCGCGGTCCCGCCGAACCGTCAATCGTGTGTATCGGGCCACCATGTTTTGCACAGAGAGGGATTTGTTTTCAACAGGAATTGAACTGGGGAGTCAAGTTTTAGCACACGGATTCGTGGTCAAGTCTTGAACTTGGCGTTTTCTACTTTCGGTTTTGCTTTTTATAACAGTTCGAAAAGATTCGGTGTCAGTCTTGGAATGGGAAATGGGGCAGCTCAATTTGACCCCTCTCCGTGATGACACCTCTCGTCCCCGTAAGGCACAGCAAGATACTTCTGCTTCTCGGCAACTGCGTGTGTCTGCGCAACTCGCCTAGGCCGTCTTGGCAAACCCTTCATTCACTTCTTTCTCGTAGGCGAGCAGCTTCTTGACGCTCGGGCGCTCCTGCATACGCTTGAAATGCGCCGCGACGTTGGGGAAGCCTGAGATGTCCACCTCCAACTGGGTGGCGCGGCGGCAACACCAAAAGAAATGCGCGTCCGGGGCGGTGAAATGGTCGAAGAAGTACTCACGCCAGGCCAGCATATCGTCGGCAATCCGGAAGTTCTCGAACAGAGCTTCCGTGGCGAACTTGATGACGCTGTCGGACGCGCCGGTTGCGTCGCAGACTTTGGGCGGGTTGTTGATCCGGCTCAGATAGGGGTGAATGCCGCTGGCACACCAGGCATGCAGCGAGATCGCCTGCAACTCTTCCCACGGATCGGCGGGCAGGATCTTCGCGTCGGGGAAGGTCCGATGGACCCATTGATGGATGGCGATGTTCTCGGTCAGTATCTTGCCGTCGACCACAAGCGCAGGCACCTTGTGCTTTGGATTGATCTTCAGGTACTCGGGCGAGAAATTCTGGCGCTTGCGGAAATTGAGCGGCCGGACTTCGAAATCGGCGCCCGCTTCGGTCAGCGTGACATAGGGAGCGAGTGCGCAGGTGTTGGGGGCGTAGTAAAGAGCGATTTCCATTCACGTCTCCTCATTAGTTTGATTGACCGATTGCGAATCTAGTACCAGCGTGTGGTAAGTGCAATCGAAGAGCGGCAACGAAGCACATTCGTGGAATCCTCGGCGGGCAGATCATTAACTAGCGCGGGAACCCCGCACGCGCCTCGCCAAGCCAAGCATCTGTCAATTCCAGTGTCTTTGCTTATTTGTTTCCGGCCCCCGTTTCGCCGGTGTACGCCGCGAGTTCAACTCCGCTGCGCCGCCTTTGATTTTACGTTGGCACTACCAACTCTCGCCTGTAGTTTCGCCGCGATCCTTGCTACAAGCTAGAGATGTCCGTTTCACCTTTGGTCGAGCAACCGGCAAAGAGAAAGTCGATCTATTACGGCTGGGTCATCGTCATCGTCGGCTTTCTCGCTCACATCGCCTCGGCATTTTCGATCTCCAGCACGCTGAGCGTATTTCTCAAACCGTTGTCCGCCGATCTCGGCATTTCCCGCGGGACTTTTTCGCTGATCCGGTCCGGCGAGATTCTCATCGGCGCTGCTGCGGCGCCGGTGGTCGGCACGTTGATGGACCGCTATGGCGGGCGCTGGCTGATGGCCGCGGGCGGTTTGATTTCCGGCGCCGGCTTTATCTGGCTCGGTCAGGCACGGGACTTCACCCAGTTCATGCTCGTGCGTTGGCTGCTCATCAGTCCGGGCGATTCATTGATGGGCTCCATGGTGGTCAATGTTTCGATCTCGCGCTGGTTCGTGCGCATGCGCGGCCGCGCTCTGGCGATCGCCGGCATGGGCCACGGCTTGGCCAAAGTCTGCATGCCGGTGATGGCGGCGGCGTTGATGCTTTACGTCGGCTGGCGCGGCTCTTGGGTGGTCTTCGGCGTTTTCGCCTTGCTGCTGGTGGTCGCGCCGGCGGTGCTATTTATGCGCCGCTCCCCAGAAGAAATGGGATTGCTACCCGACGGCGGACCGGTGGAAGTGAAAGAAGCGGTAGCCACGCCACACAAGCGCCAATACGCCAAGCGCACCGGCGCCGACGATGTCGAGTGGAGCCGGCGCGAAGCGCTGCGCACGCCGGTCTTCTGGCTCATCGCCAGCACCTTCGGCGTGGCCCAGATCGGCGTCACCGGGCTCAATCTCCATGTATTTTCCTATGTCACCGATCAGGGCCATCCAACTCTGGTGGCGGCGTCGGTGATGAGCATCATCGCGGTGATGCAGTTCAGCACGCCGATAGTCTGGGGCATACTCGCGGACCGCATGGATAACGGCATCCTCAATATGGCCAAAT
>VBKY01000537.1:2231-7260 GCA_005879255.1 Deltaproteobacteria bacterium | reverse complement strand
ACCCATCTCTGAGCGATGAGCGACGATGTACACGGTTCCGTCCGTATCGATTCCGACAAACACATTGGGATGCAAGGTGGCAAGATCCGCATGCGTATCCTTTGGCAGGCCTTCGGCCCACACAAGTTCAGGGTAGTAGCGCGCGCTGAGTACGAGCGCTCCTACTGAGACAACTCCCTTGAGGAAACTGCGCCGGCTCACGTTTTCAATCGCGTTCATGCCCGTCCCTCCGCTGCCATCTTGATCGCGGCGCGAATGCGCTGATAGGTTCCACAGCGGCAGATGTTGCCGGCCATCGCTTCATCGATCTCCTGATCGGTGGGCTTCTTCTTGCCGTTCAACAGAGCCACGGCCTGCATGATTTGTCCGGGCTGGCAATAGCCGCATTGAGGGACGTTGACCTGCATCCATGCTTTTTGCACCGGATGCAGGTCACTTTGGCCCAGTCCTTCGATGGTTGTAATTTCCGCACCGGCCATTTCGCTCATCGCTGTAACGCAGGATCGAATCGCCTCGCCGTTCTTGTGGACGGTACAAGCTCCACAGAGCGCGATGCCGCAGCCGAACTTGGTGCCCGTAAGTTTCAACTCGTCACGGAGATACCACAGCAATGGCATCTCGGGATCACCGTTGAATATTTGCTGGACTCCATTGATCTTGATTTGGATCACCTTAATGACTCCTTTCATCAGGCTTAACTTGGAACTTTTTCGACCCGAGGCGATACTTGAAGGTCGGATCGGTCGAGAATACGCTGCTCCACGTTAGTTACCTTCCACCCGGCGCTGAAAAGTGATCACGTCTCATCGAGAGTCTCAGCGCACGCAGAGATATTCAAACTTCCGCACGAGTAGCTGTGCCGCAGCGAGCAATCTAATGATCGTGTTCGCGTCCGTCCTGCTAGGCTAGCAGGTTGCTGAAAAACTCTGTGTGCAGGCTGCTCAAAAAGATCTCAGAGGCGAGGCGCGCGAAAAATCGACGAGCGGAAGCGTACATAGCCAGTACGTTGTAGCGAGGCGATTGAGCGCAACGAAGCATATGAGTCTTTTTCAGCAGCCTGCTAGAGGTTTTTTCAACGGGTCAACCTCGCAGATTCATCTCAGAAACAAATCTTAGGGGGAGCAGGGATTATGCCAATCAACTGAAGAAATTTAGGCTTCGCGCAAGTAACACAAGTGAAAGAAGTTTCAGTTGAGGATCGATGAGATTTTAATTCTGGTTTATGTTTTCGTGTCGGCGAGATCGTGTCGAAATACCGTACGCTGTCTAAATGACGACACTAACCGTGGCGGGAAAACGTAGCCAAAGATATTTGAAATGGTCGGTTGAAATTGGCATTACGGAATCGGCAAAACGATGATTCGCGCAAAGACGGAAAGCACGCCGGGTTCGAAGAAATAGGACGATATTTTTCTTTGCCCTCTCGACGGCTTGGCGCAAATCCAATGTCTCCCGTCAGCGTGATCTGGATCGATCTCAAACATCTTTACAAAGAATCCTTCCTTGTAATCCCGGCTGACTAAATAGCCCCGGGCTGACTAAATAGCCCCTTACCTGCGCCCTAATCTGCGCGTTGACCAATCCATCCAGTATGCCCACCTATTCCCTATAGATAGGTACATCCTTTGGGTCGACCTGAACCGCCTCGACCTGAGGCAGGTTTGACTCCGACTTCTGGCCTCTCGAGCAGCCGGCGCCAAGAAGTAAAACAAAGGATCGCAGCAGCCACTCGGAGCATGCCTAATTTGTATTTCAACCGACGGCTCATCTCTTTTCTTCACTAGCGATCAATGAAATTCGTGTCAGGCTGTAACTGTGCCCAAGCGGCGCGCTGGCGTCTGCGTTGCCAGAATCCGATCTACGGAAAAAGCACCCGCTCCTTTAACGAGAATGGCCAGTCCCAACGCGATGGCAAGCAGATGAAATTCAAATCCTTCGCCTGGTTGATTGCCGTTCCAATTCATAAAGAAGCCAACCCTGCTGTGTACCATCAAGATAGCTACGACCATATTAATTAACAATGATTCCTAACGCAGCAATGCGAGTGAGCAGTCCGACCAACAGCCCCAGTCCGCCCAGGAACTCGGCCGCGATCGCGAGAACCGTTAGCCAGGCTGGAATACCGATTTGTTGGAAAGAACCTATGGTGCTGCTAAAGCCCGGGCCGCCGAACAAACCCAGAGCCTTTTGCGCGCCGTGCGCGAAAAACACAATTCCCAAAATCACCCGAATTATTGCAATGGTGCGGTCGTTCGCTGTGTCTACAAGTTTATGAAACATAAACTTTCCTCCTTTACGTTCCAATTTTACATCGAGACAATGCGATGCTTGCCAAAATGCTGCAGCCAACTGTGCTCATAATCGCGTTTAGCACTTGGCCGTCCACCGTAATTAATCAGAATTGCTGCCTCCACATTCATCGTATAGCGGGATCGTATAGCGGGAGCCCTATCGCACGGTTTAGCTTTACTGGCAATTACAAACTTCGCTGCGTTTCTTGAGTCTCTCAATCACTGGGCAACTGTTATGCCAAGCGTGTGCACGTAGCATCTCGCCAATTGTATTTTGGATGAAATCGAACTGGACCCGTTCTTCAGGGCTAAGCTAAGAGGAAGAGACGTTATATCGACAACTGTCAATATGCCGTCCTTACTGCTGATGGTCATCAGCTCCAACATGAGACCGCGCGAATCAACAACCGATTCGGCAATGAACACTGATGCGTTATTATTCCGTTCGTCCGTTACACGAGCGGCCGGAGGAATAACATATGCGTATATGATTTTCCGCGCGAACAAGGAGGGCGCGGTTTCAAGGCACAATAGCTTTGCATAAATCAGCTAAGCCGTGGTTATTCTCCGGAGTGACGTAGTCGCTATCGTCGTCGGTAATTTCTCGATATTTTCCGCGAACCGCAACAGGAGCTAAAAGCTTAATGCCAGACTTGACACAGCTCATTGGCCATTGGGGATATTCGGCCATTTTTTTCACTGTCATCCTCGGCAGTATTGGAATTCCGGTGCCTGAAGAAGCGATAATGTTGCTGGCGGGCCTCCTGGTGTGGGAGAAAAAGCTTGAACTTTCGGTCGTTCTTATTGTTGGTTTTCTGAGCACTGTAAGCGGCGACAACCTCGGTTACTGGGCTGGCAGAACATATGGGCGAGCGACGATCGAGCGTTACGGACAAAAGCTCTTCATTAGTTCCGAACGCTTGGATGTGATGCAAAATTTTGTAAATCGTCACGGTCAAGTCGCGGTTTTTTTGGCGCGGTTTATTCCAGGACTCCGGTTCCTTGCCGGGCCCTTGACCGGCATCGCGGGCATGCCGTTTCCACGATTTTTCCTAGCGAACATTGCGGGCGCCGCAGTCTATGTTCCCTTGATCGTCGCCTTCGGCTACGCCTTTGGCTTAGGGTTTGCCGAGTATATTCATTGGATCGAGGGTTACCTGGCAAAAGCCGAACACCTCATTCTCGCTGCAATCATGATGACTGCAGTGACTTCCTTCGCTTGGAGAGCTTTTAAGCCCAAGCGTTGGCGTCGCCGTGAGAAGTAAACTATCGGAGAAGCAGATCGAGCGGCGGCGCGTTTGTTGTGAAATGGAGAATCCTCGATCCAGCTTCTAAAGCCTACTTTCCCTTTGGTGCGGCTTTTGTAATCACGCCACAGGCGATACGATCGCCGGAATTGCCCCCTAGGATCCGTGGCATCGTCATCGGCGGTTGCGTGCACGACGATGGCGCTTCCAGTCAGCGTCTAACTCATCGGCAACCATCGACTCTGAATCGGATCATCGTCTCGTCTTCCTTCACGCGTTAGACCTTGGTTTCACTTGGACCCGTTCCTCCTTGCGACAATCCGAGCGCGCAAGGTTCTCGGCTAAACGAATCACGGCTGAAAAAGTCTTCTTCGGCAGAATCGGCGGCTTCCGCCGTCTTGATCTGAAAGGCCGCGGCCGTCACAGGCATGCAACGGGACTGCACATTTTGTGCAGCCATTTTTCACGCCTTCTCGAATAGAACTGAATGACTTCAAAGTGCGACGAAGATTTATTCATGTCGCACGTATCGCATTTTTGACGAACGAACAATGAGGAGGGTTTGATCATGGAGCTGCCACTTAAAGGAATCAAAGTTATCGACTTCACCGGCGTGCAGGCTGGACCAGCATGTACGCAGTTGCTGGCGTGGTTCGGCGCCGATGTATTGAAAGTCGAGCGGGTAGGCGTTGGAGACGTCACGCGTAATCAGCTGCGTGACATCCCCGGTTTGGACGCGCTGTATTTCACGATGCTCAACAGCAACAAGAGGTCGCTGGAGCTGGACACAAAGACGCCCGAAGGCAAGGCGATCCTGGAGAAGCTGATCCGCGAGGCCGACGTGTTGGTCGAGAACTTCGCGCCGGGAGCGTTGGACAGGATGGGGTTCACCTGGGAGCACATTCAGGAACTCAACCCGCGGATCATCTTCGGGTCGGTCAAGGGCTTCCCCGAAGGCTCGCCCTATGCGGACCTCAAGGTTTATGAAAACGTGGCGCAGTGCGCAGGTGGCGCCGCCTCGACGACGGGCTTTTGGGACGGTCCTCCGACGGTCAGCGGCGCAGCGCTCGGCGACAGCAATACCGGCATGCATCTCGCGATCGGCATCCTGGCCGCATTGATCGGCCGTGAGAAGACCGGCAAAGGCCAGAAAGTGTCCATGTCGATGCAAGATGCGGTGCTGAATCTGTGCCGTGTCAAGCTGCGGGACCAGGAGCGGCTGGACCATGTTGGCTATCTGGAGGAATATCCGCAGTATCCAAATGGAAAGTTTGGCGATGCGGTCCCCCGCGGCGGAAACGCAGGCGGCGGCGGGCAGCCGGGCTGGATACTCAAGTGCAAGGGCTGGGAAACCGACCCGGACGCCTACATCTATTTCACGATCCAGGAGCAGAACTGGGCGGAAACCTGCAAGGCGATCGGTAAGCCTGAATGGGCGCAAGATCCTGCATACGCTACCGCCCGCGCGCGCCAGCCACACATCTTGGATAT
>VBKY01000537.1:0-2225 GCA_005879255.1 Deltaproteobacteria bacterium | reverse complement strand
CAAGTTCGAGGCGGTCGACATACTGCGCAAGTACGAGGTGCCATGCGCGCCGGTGCTCTCCATGAAGGAAATTGCCAACGATCCGGCCCTGCGCGCCAGCGGCAGCGTGGTCGAGGTGCAGCAGGAGAAGCGTGGCAGCTACCTCACCGTCGGCTGCCCGATGAAGTTCTCCGGCTTCACGCCCCAGATTACCGGAGCGCCGCTGCTGGGCGAGCACACCACCGAAGTGCTGACGGAGCTGGGATACAGCGAAGAACAGATCGTCAAATTGCTCAAAGAAAAGGTCGTCGGACGGTCAGGTACAAGTCGAGAGCATCGCGACATCGCGCGCGCTGCGTAGGAAAGGCATTCGCATGGAAAACGAAACGAAGGTCCCCAGCATAACGAACGGGTTTCATCTAGTGGTCGATGCCACGAAGCTCAATGGCCTCGACACCATCTACGGTGTGGCCGGCATTCCGGTGACCGACTTGGCGCGGCTAGCGCAGGCCAACGGCATTCGCTACATCGGCTTCCAGCATGAGCAATCCGCCGGCAACGCGGCGGCGATCGCCGGCTATCTGACGCAGAAACCGGGTATCTGCCTCACCGTCTCTGCTCCCGGCTTTCTCAACGGCATGGTAGCCCTGGCCAACGCCACTACCAACGGGTTCCCCGTGATCCAGATCAGCGGATCGAGCGACCGAGCGCTCGTTGACCTTCAGCAAGGCGAGTATGAGGAGCTCGACCAGATGAACGCGGCCAAGCCGTATGCAAAGGCGGCGTACCGGGTTGATCGGGCTGACCAGATCGGTATCGGTCTGGCGCGTGCAATCCGCGCCGCCGTTTCCGGACGTCCTGGCGGCGTGTATCTCGATCTCCCAGGTGACGTGCTGGCAGCTACGCTTGACGGAGAGACGGCAGCGCGATCGCTCGTGCACGTCGTCGACCCGGCACCGCGGCAGTTTCCTGCTCCGGAATCAGTCGAGCGCGCTCTGGAGGTGTTAGAGAAAGCTGAGCGGCCGCTCATCATCCTCGGCAAGGGTGCGGCTTATGCCCAGGCCGACGCTGACATTCGCGCATTCATCGAACAGACCGGGATACCTTTCCAGCCCATGTCCATGGCGAAGGGCCTGCTGCCCGACGATCACCCGCAATCGACTGCGGCGGCCCGATCTTACGCATTGGCACACGCCGATGTAGTGATGTTGATCGGCGCGCGGCTCAACTGGCTGCTGGGCCACGGTAAGAGCCCGCAATGGTCGCCGACCGCGCAATTCGTTCAGCTGGATATCGCGCCGACGGAGATGGACAGCAATCGTGCGATCGCTGGCCCGGTCGTAGGGGATATCGCTTCCTCCATTTCGGCTCTGCTGGCGATGCTCAAGCCCGGCCAGATCCGACCCGGATCCGCATGGCTCGATGAGCTCGCGCAGCACAAGCAGCACAACGCAAAGCTCATGGCGGCGCACCTCTCCGCTAACCCTGACCCGATGGACTTCTACAGCGCTCTCGGTGCTATCAAAAACGTCCTCGCCGACAAGCCCGACGTCTATGTCGTGAACGAGGGCGCAAACACGCTGGACATCGGCCGCAACGTTATCGACATGCGCATGCCGCGCAAACGCCTTGATAGCGGGACCTGGGGGGTGATGGGCATCGGCATGGGCTACGCGATCGGCGCGGCGGTTGTCAGCGGCAAGCCGGTCGTGGCCATCGAAGGTGACAGCGCCTTCGGCTTCAGCGGAATGGAGATCGCAACCATTTGCCGCTATCACCTGCCGATCGTCACCGTCGTCTTCAACAACGGCGGAATCTATCGCGGCGACGATGTCAACCGCAGCGGTGGCGCCGACCCCGCGCCGACCGTCCTGATGAAGCAAGCGCGCTACGAAAAGCTGATCGAAGCCTTTGGCGGCGTCGGCTACTATGCCGTCGATCCGCAGGGGCTCGCGAAGGCTCTCACCGATGCGCTGGCTTCGGGGAAACCGGCTCTGATCAATTGCGCCATCGATCCGACAGCGGGGACGGAGAGCGGCCACATCGGCAATCTCAACCCGCAAAGCAGCATCGCGCAGAAGAAGTGAGGGACAAGTGAGGTCGGTCCATATAGTCGACGCTCTGCTACTCTCGACGCATTTATGCGCAGGCTTCATCTAATTTGGGGCTGTAAGCAAGATCATTTAGGAGAAACTGCAATGCACACCACGTCAATCGTTCAAGCACCGTCACTTACTCTCGCGTCT
>VBKY01000030.1:30701-73721 GCA_005879255.1 Deltaproteobacteria bacterium | reverse complement strand
TTTCGGCCGCTGAGACCGAGCTGTAGTTTTCGGTCTTTACCAACGGAATTTTAGATCTTACCCTCGCTAATCGGATCTGACCCAAAGGACCCCACTGGCACCCTGAAGAATTCACTCGTCGTTACCCGAGATTTCCCGTTAAGTCATTCTCCCTCGGGACATCCCAAGTCCCCGAAGTCCACCCAAAATGTGCTTCATGAAGATTTTTTCATGAGGAGTTCATGAGTAGGCCATGCTTTCCATTCCCTTTAACTTCAAGGCAGAGGAGTTGAGGTTTCGCAATCTTGGCAGCGCGGTTGACTATCTTCAGACACCTTTTGCCGGAGTGGGAGCTGCCGACGCAAAGCTCAAGAGCAACCCCAGCCAGGTAAAACGTATGATCCGTGCAACGCTCAAGGGCATGGAATTTACCCGGGACCCGGCAAATCAGGAAAGGGTGATCGGCCTATTGATGGACGAGTTTAAACTTGACCGCAAGACTGCGGCGCTTTCTCTACGAGAGATCGTCAAGGTTTTCACAAGAGACGGGACGATCCCGGAGGATGCCGTCAAGGCGGAAATCAAGGAAATCCGCGAGCAGGCAAAGCTCAAGGGCGAGATTCCGGTAACCCAGCTTGTCAATTACAGGCTCCTCGAGGAGGTACTGGCAGAAATGAAGCGCTAGCAGGCTCATCGCAATACCATTGGCCGTCTCCATACAAAGAGACATTCATATGGCACCATCCTTTAACATCGTTGGCATCTCTATCGGCAAACTCTCGAAACCGTTTGGGATTGGAGTCAACACTGGATTCGCGGGACCGATCCCGCAAAGACAAAATGCAGAAATTCGACTTATCCCCTTTTCTCTTCGCCGCCCTCTTCAGGCCGCCGATATTGATTCGCTCGTGGCTTTCTGATTGCATTTAATCGAAAACTCGTCTTAACGAGCTAACCATGAAAATATTCATAAAGCTCGCTTCCCGGGACTATGAAAAATTGCGGAGCCGGATTCCCAGGGGAGCTCCCGCTCATGAGGCAATTCAACGAGCGACGCGGATCGATTATTCGCTCGACGGCGTCCTGTTTGAAGGCTACAACATTCCGTGCGACGAGCGCGACGCGCGCATGCTACTGGAGATTGCCAGGCAGTGTTGTCCCGAAATTGTCTCCGAGATTCAGAAAGCGATGCGGTTCGCCGAGTCCGGCGGTTAGCAAAAGGCAACCTCACTCAACTTGGCTCCTATACGCGACCTTATGAACTGATCGGCCGCCGAGGAAATCTTATTGCTATTTCGCGGTTACGAAACTAAGGTTTGCCAAATCTCCAAATCGCGCGAGGCCGAGTTCTAAGCATACGTACGAAAAAGTGAGGCAATTTGCCTCCCTTTTTTTTCGGTCCGATTTGCGAGTTTGTTAATGCACGGTTACTTCGATCTGCCGTAAACAAACTCGATCCCGGAGGCGACACGGGTTGCCGCGCTGTTAGAATTGACTGGCGAACTTGACAATGTTGTCAATCTGGAATTATATCCCATTCTTTCATCGCTACCGATAGCACAGTCTGCAACATTGAGTCGTGGAAAGCAGGAACACCCGGTCGTTTCTCCCGGTTTTTGCTTTTCGCTTACATCTTTACTTATGACTAGGTCTCCACCGCGATGAACAGATAATGAAAGAGAACGTTGGAGGACGCTATGATCAGAGTCTATAACTACCTGAAGCTAAAAATGCAGGACAACTTACAGTGGGGCAAAACCAATTCCCTGTCGTTGGCTCAAGTAAAAAGCACTAATGCTTTAAGTTTAAACAATGAAATGGAAGGGCTTGAGAGGTTTGTTGACAGGATCGGTAAGCTGAAGGCAGCGGTGAGGGCAGGTGAAGCAATGGTTATAGAGGAGGCTCGGCAAGCCGAGCAGCTCGCTGGTAATCTCAAAGCAGACATTGCTGCGTTGGAGGCTAAGCTCAAAGAGATGGAGGAGACTATCCGGAGAAAAGATTCTTCCCGCCAAAAAATGGAAGAAACTCTTAACGATGAAATCAAAAACTTGCAAAACGACGTAAAGAAAAAAGACGAGACGCTGGCAACGCGAGGTAACGAGATAAATGATTACAAGTCCAAGATAGATGACAACGTCAAGCAGATAGGCGAGTTAGAGTTGGCTAACAGGAAAACGACAGAGGAGGCAGCTAGTCACGCTAAGCGTGCCGAGGATGTGGCCGAGACCTCCCAAGCAAAGATCACGGTGTTCGAATCACATCTTAAGGTGACCGAGAAACTGGCCCGCCAGAAAGAGTCGACCATCAAGGAGCTGGAACAAAAGCTGGCTGCCAAGGTGCAAGAGTTTGAAAGCATGGCGAAGGACAAACGAGAGCTTGTGACACGCCGAGATGCGGAGATAAGCGATCTCAAGTCCAAGATAGATGACAATCGCAAGCAGATAGGCGAGTTAGAGTTGGCTAACAGGAAAACGACAGAGGAGGCAGCCAGTCACGCTAAGCGTGCCGAGGATGTGGCCGAGACCTCCCGGGCAAAGATCACTGCGCTCGAATCCCAGCTTAACGAGACAGAAAAACTTACCCGGCAGAAAGAGACGTCCATCAAAGAGGTAGAGCAAAAGCTTGCTGCCAAGGTGCAAGAGTTTGAAAGCATGGTGAAAGACAAGGAGCTTCTGATACGTCGAGATGCGGAGATAAGCGATCTCAAGTCACAGTTGAAACGGCTGCCCAAAGGGATCGGCCAGATTTCCTCCTTTTTCAGGCAAGCAGAAGCTTTGTCAGGTATAGAGGGGCAAGATGTCAGCACCGCTGCTCAGAATGAACCTGTGGACGAAGTAGAAGAGAAACCGGTCGCAGTTCAATCCAACATTGCGAGAGTCACGCTCATTGTACCGGCCGCGGAAGTAGAGATGGTGTCGCCGGAGATATTTCAGCGGATAATCAGTGAGCTTGTCCAGGTTACGAATGTCATGGCCCCCGTCGCATCGCTGATTGTTCGTCAGCAAGCGAAGGCTCTCGGCGAATCGGTTGAAAAATTTCCCAGGACGCGACTTCCAGAACTTCTTGAGGGCCTTGCCAAAGAGATATCAGATGATGGGAACCGACAAATTGATTTTCGCCAACGGTTAGCGCAGAGCGCGCAAATTATCTTGAATTAGCGGAGAAGCCGGTTTGATCGCTAACCGCTTTCGGCGGTCACGCAGCATACCGGCACGCCGGTTTTCTAAGACGGGGGAGTTAGAAACCGGCGCACACCATAAAACGCGGGCAACGCCGTCAGGCTTTTCTTTCGTCACGGGCTCTCTTTTCAAAGGCTTTCGCCGTTTCGGCCGCTTAATTTCTGGGCGGTGTTTCCATTGCACGCCGGCTTCTCGTTTGAAAATGAATTTTTCGATCCCAGCTTGCTCGTCGTCGAAGAGCATCAGCAGAATATTATACAGGTGCACGAATTCTTCGACTGGGTTAGCGCCCACATCGTGCGCCGTCTCTGGGAGATTGTCGAAGGGGCACTTTGTAATTCCCGGCCCATTGAGATCCGCCGGTTTAGCGTTGAAAGTTTGCGAGAAGATTACTGGATACTCCAAATTATCTAACGCTTCAGCGAGCAACTCCCGGCGGGTTTCCAGAGGGACCGTTAAGCAGTCGTTGACCGCGGTCAATGAGAATGTCAAAAGCGTAGAACTGAAGATGTGCGTTTGGGCGAGCGTGTTGTAAGGCGTTGAATGAGACCCGTCGGTCATCATCCATCGCGATAATTTCGCCGCCAGCAGCGCGTCAAACTAAGTTGAATACTTTTTTACTCGTCATTTCCGCAGGCACTAAGAACACGTCATCGAGATTGGCCTGAAGAATGTTCTTCGTCCTCCGGTGGGTCACCTGGCTGCGTCAGATCCCCGTTTCCTGCGTGTCGGGCTTGTCGGTCATAGTGAGGGATCGCTGATCGGCATGCTTGCCGCGAAGCAGGCGAAGGTCGATGCATTCGTCTCCCTCGCTGGCAGCGGCCGAGCTGCGCCCGCGCTGATCCGAGCGCAACTTGACACCAAACTCCCACCTAACCTGAAGGCAACGAGCAACCAGATTCTGGACGAGCTGGTCGCCGGCCGAACCGTCACAGACGTACGCAAGGACCTCGCGGCGCTCTACCGCCCGAGCGTGCAGCCGTACCTGATCTCTTGGTTCAAATATGATCCCGTCCGGGAGGAGGTAGCTGCACTTGAGGTCCCGGTGCTCATCGTGCAAGGAACAACCGACCTACAAATTTCGGTTGACGACGCGAAGCGGCTGGCCGCAGCCAACAAAGAGGCGAAGTTGCGCCTGATCGATGGCATGAATCACGTTCTCAAGCACGCTACGGTGCCGGCGGAGCAGCAGGCGGCCTATACCGATCCCTCGCTCCCGATCAAAGCCCAAGCCTTGCAGGAGATCACAGCGTTCTTGATCACGAAGATCGCAACGGCAACTGAGCGGCCGAATATCGCGTCGCAGCCGACCCCAGAACAAGGGGCGGCTGAACGCTGAGCCGTTAAACGGGGCTCGCACGGGAGGAATTTCAAACTTGCGGAAGAATCCGACTGAAGACGCACAAATCGAAGTTCTCTTGATGTGGGATGTTGTCCGTCAGGGGCCGCGCGCCTAAGACAAAATGTGTTTTCAGCATCTTGACAATTCTCGTCACGTTAACTAATTCTTGCCGCAGTTGTCCCAAGCTTTCTCATGCGTAGGTCTGCATCATGAGATGAGCTTCCTGGAGTTTCCACGGCTCGTTTCACCCCTCAGCTCTCTCAACGGCAACTTATTTTCGGAATTGAACGATATCGACCATTGGCCAGGGGAGGCAATTATGCAGGAACAAACGCTTCTCGCGGTCGCCATCCTACTATGCGCCACAGTCGTTCTTGGGAGCTGTCAAGGCGGTGACGCTGATCAAACAAGGAACGCTGATGAATTGGAGAAGATATCGAGAAGCACTCCTGCTGACAGGGGAGCGCCCGGGAATCCGCTGGTCCGACTGATCCATCGCGATAGCGTCTGGATGAATATTCGACAGACCATTTCGGACGCGTGGCTCAGAGATCACTGCGCGTTTCGCAACCGTATCCCGATTGGCCGGCGCGATTATCCTGATTGTACTGCTTCTCCACCAACTCAATTGCGTATCAATTGTGTTAAAGCGCCACGGTCCGTGCTGCCCGGCCCTTTCCTGGATGGACTCCAGGCGTGTCGCTGGTTTCACTTGTGGCGTTCCTTCGTACCGCGAGTCGCACTCGGGTCCATATGCTGTTGCAGCCATCCGATGTCACTCGTGCCGTATTTCGAATTGATCGTCTGAGTCAATTTTCCTTTCAGCATGATGCCCGCTTCGAATCCGGTCTTTCCAACGCATGTCCCTGATTCAAATCGGCGTAACTTACAATCGAGAAGCGACGCGACCGAAGGAGTTTCCGGAGAATGCATGGCTTGATCTAAATCGCGCTTTGCCGTGCGATCACCAGACCATAATTTTGCGCTCTGGTCCTCCCCAAGTTGTTATCTCAGAAAAGGACGTGCTGATTCGGCCAATCCCGCTATTTGTCATTACGAATTGTAACTAGATCAATACGAGTCTGGACGCCCGTTGTCGTTCGCAGTTTATGCTTTGGAGAGCAATTAGCCGCGGGCAAGGTGATGACAGTGACCGCTGAGGTAGGAACAGCGAGCTACTGATTGAATAGCGTATCGATGGATACGTAGTCTCTACGCTCTGGACGCACTGCAAAATCCTCGTAGCGCTGTTGAGGAGAAGAACGGTGCTCGAAAAATCTATAAGCAGGAGCGGCAGTACGGGGGCAACGTTGGGGGCATCAAGCGCCTTTGCTCGACAAAAATTGCAACTCAATCCATGAGTTATAAGGGAAATGTAATTCCCCCCGCCTCCACCAAAAGCGACAGTCTGAATTCCGAAACCAGGAACTTAGTTTCTTGATTTTAGCGACCGTTCGACTTCGCGCTCGGCGACTTTGCGCCTGAGCGTTTCGCGCTTGTCGTAGAGCTTTTTCCCGCGCGCGAGGCCCAACTCGACTTTGGCGCGGCCGTTCTTAAAATAGAGCTTCAGCGGAACCAGCGTGAAGCCGCGTTCCTTAGTTTTACCCGTGAGCCGTTCGATTTCGCGCGCATGTAGCAAGAGCTTGCGCGGGCGCGTCGGCTCGTGATTGAACTGATTCGCTCCTGCGTACGGACTGATATGCGTGTTGATCAGGAACGCCTCGCCCTTTTGCACGCGCGCGTAGCTGTCCGTCAGATTGGCCTTGCCGTCGCGCAACGACTTCACCTCGCTGCCGACCAGAACCAGACCGGCTTCGTAAGTCTCATCGATGAAGTAGTTATGGCGCGCCTGGCGGTTGACGCAGATGATCTGCTCGCCGGCTGCGGTCGATTTCTTAGCTGGCATTATTTTTGTTCTTGTCGTCCGGCGGCGTGATCAGCCCGCTCGAGGTGATCAATTTCAGGGCCTCTTCCATCGTCATGTTCAGCGGGGTGACTTCGTTGCTCGGCACAAGAAGATAGAAGCCGGAGGTTGGGTTTGGCGTGGTGGGAACAAAAACGTTGACGAGCTGGGCATTCTTTTTGTCTTCCAGATGCGACCACGCGCGACCCATGGCGAAGCCGACCGTGAAGATGCCGACGCGCGGATATTCGATGATGACAACCTGCCGTTGGGCATTGGACTGCCCTAAAAAGGTCTGCACCAGCTTCTGCACGGCGATATAGACACCGCGGAACACCGGGATTTGGATAAAAAGACTTTCCCATGCCGCGAGGAACCGCCGCGTCGCGACGCCGCTGGTTAAGACGCCGAGAAAGAGAATCAAAAGCAGTGTGACGAACGCGCCGAGCTTGGGAATCGCAAAAGGCAGATAATAATTGGGGTGAAGCGCGTCGGGTAAAACGGCCAGCACGCTATCCAATAAATCGATCACCCAGCCAATAAACCAAAGGGTAATCGCCAGCGGCAGAAAGGCGAGCAGCCCGGCGAGAAAATAGCGCCGTAGACTGTCACTCCAGCGAGATTTGGTTTTAGTAGGAACCTCGTCCGCCACCACCACAACCCTCCCTAACGGGTAAGCACTCGATTATCGATCAAGCGCGCCCTGCCGATGCGGACCGCCAACGCGAGCACTGCCGGCTCGTCAATCTTTTCGATGTCGTCGAGAGTTTTGGCATCGCATAATTTCACGTATTCGACTTCGGCAAGCGGTTCCTTTTTGAACTCCGCCGAAACCAGCCGAATCAGCGCCTGCGCCGAAGTCTCACCGCGTCTGAACAAACGCTCGGCCTTGCAGAGCGAACGTGACAGACAAACCGCCGCCTGCCGCTCGGCCGCTCCGAGATAGGCGTTGCGCGAGCTCATCGCCAGACCATCCGGTTCACGCACGATCGGGTGACCGATGATTTCGACATCGATGTCGAGATCGCGCACCAGGCGCCGTATCAATTGCAGCTGTTGATAATCCTTCTCCCCGAAAATCGCCGCATGCGGCCGCACGATGTTCAACAGCTTGGCGACGACGGTGGCAACGCCGCGAAAATGTCCGGGGCGCGCGGCGCCGCAGAGCGGCAGACTGAGTCGCTTGACCTCCACGAACGTGTCGGCTCCCTGCGGATACATCTCGTCTACGGTCGGATGAAAGACCACGTCGGCGAGCTCCTTTTCGAGCAGCGCCCGATCGCGCTCGAAATCCCGCGGATAGGCGGCAAAATCCTCGCCCGGACCGAACTGCGCCGGATTGACGAAGATCGATACGACGACGCGATCGCCGCGTTTCCTGGCGTCGCGCACGAGACACATATGCGCTTCGTGCAAAAAACCCATGGTTGGGACCAGCACGACGCGGTGACCTTGGCGCCGCTCGGCCTCGCTCCAGCGGCGCATGGCCGAGATATGTTCGATGATCAGCATAAAGAACTGGAGTAATGGAGTGATGGAGTACTGGAGTATTGGGTTTTGTCGGAGACCATCACTCCAACACTCCATGACTCCAACACCCCAATTTTTTTTACTTAAACGAGTGCTCCTCCATGGGAAACTTTTGTTCTCTCACTTCGCTGATAAAATCTTTTACCGCGCCGGTCATGGTTTTTTTCAGGTCGGCATAGCGTTTGACGAACCTTGGCGTGAAATCATCGAATAGGCCAAGCATGTCATGGATCACCAATACCTGTCCATCGCAGTGCACGCCGGCGCCAATGCCGATGGTGGGAATCGTCAGTCGCTTGGTGATCTCCTCGGCCAAATCAAGCGGCATGCCCTCCAACACGACGGCGAATGCGCCCGCTTCTTCCACTGCGACTGCGTCGCGTAGCACCATTTCTCGCCGCGTCTTGTCCCGCCCTTGAATTTTATAACCGCCAAACTGGTGCACGGACTGCGGCGTGAGTCCGATATGCCCCATGACCGGAATTCCGGCATTGACTGTGGCGGCAATCGTTTCCTTTACGGCCACGCCGCCTTCCAATTTCACGGCTTCGCCGCCGGCCTCTTTAAGAAACCTTCCGGCATTTTGTAGGGCTTGCTCTTTGCTCGCCTGGTACGAAAGAAAAGGCATGTCGCCGATCACCAGCGCACGTTTGCGCCCGCGCACGACGGCGCGGGTGTGATAGATCATCTCGTCCATCGTCACGGCTAACGTGTTGTGGTTGCCCTGGACGACACAGCCGACCGAATCGCCGACCAGCAGCATGTCGACGCCGGCTTCGTCGAGGATCCGCGCAAAAGAGTAATCGTACGCCGTCAGGCAGGTAATCTTTTCGCCGCGCTGCTTCATCTTAACGATCTGCGGTACCGTGACCTTATCGCCCATGGTCAATCCTCCCCAAAATAAAAAAGCCCTCCGGACAAATCCGGAAGGCCATTAGAAACCCAACGGTGCGCAGACGGCAGGATGCAATGAACTCCTGCTTACCGCCTGCTGCCTACCGCCGTCTTCTTCATCGCGGCATCCGTCTCAGTCCAGACTACCTGGATCCAAGCGGTATGTAATGCTGCGTCCCCGAACCCATGCTGTTGATTTCCTTGATCAAGTCAGCCAGATCCTTGCTGCTCGAGACGAAATCAATCTCCGAAGTATTGACGACCAGCAGAGGCGTCTCGTCATAGTGAAAAAAGAACTGGTTGTACGCCTGAGCTACCTCGGTAAGGTATTCGAAGGTTACGCTTCGCTCGTATTTTTTATCCCTTTTTTTGAGCCTTTTGTAAAGCACCTCGGGACGGGCTTGGAGATAGACGACGAGATCGGGTTTGGCAATCCGCGCGTTCAAAAGCGCGTAAATTTGCTGGTATAAATTCAGCTCCTCGGCGCTCAGAGTTAACGTCGCGAAAATCTGGTCCTTGGCGAACAAATAATCCGCGACCGTGCCTTGGTCAAAAAGATCTTGCTGGGCCAGCTCCATTTGTTGCTGGTAGCGGTTGAGCAGAAAAAAGGTTTGGTTCTGGAACGCGTACGTCTCGCGGGATTTATAAAATTTCGGCAGAAACGGGTTATCTTCGACCCTTTCGAACACCGTCCGGGCGTAAAATTCGTTGGCCAAAATCTTCGCCAAGCTGGTCTTGCCCACGCCGATGGGGCCCTCGACCACGATGTACTTTGCGCGCGCCATGCGACGCTGTGAATCTACACGTTGGCCAGAAGGTTGTCCAGGTTGTTATAATGAGCGCGGTGGAAACGCTGCAGCAAAAGATCGGTCAAATGTTTATGGTCGGCTGCCAGGGTGAAGCCCTGACCCGCGAAGAACGCTTGACGTTCGAACAGTGCTCCTTCGGCGGATTTATCCTGTTCGGCCATAACTATTGCGCGCCGCGGCAGATCGTGTCTCTGTGTCGCAGCCTTTGGCAATGCGCTTCGGCAGAGCCGCCGTTTATCGCCATCGACCAGGAAGGCGGCAGAGTCCATCGCCTGCCGCCGCCTTTTACCCATTTTCCCGCTGCGGCGACCATCGGGGAACGAAACGACCCGAATGTGGCTTATCAGCTCGGTCATGCAGCCGCTGCGGAATTGGCACTGGCGGGAATCAACCTGAATTTTGCGCCGGTCCTGGATGTCCATTCGAATCCGCAAAACCCGGTCATCGGCGACCGCTCCTTCGCCGATGACGCTAATCGCGTGATCGAGATGACCTCAGCGTGGACGCGTGGCTTGAGAGCAGGCGGCATTCTCCCTTGCGGCAAACATTTTCCCGGCCACGGCGACACCGACAAAGACTCACACTTCGATCTTCCGGTCGTCGACAAGCCGCTCGACGCCTTGATGAATGTGGATTTGCCGCCGTTCGTTCACGCTTGTCGCAGTGACATCGAGTCGCTGATGACGGCGCACGTATTATACCCGGCACTCGATCCCGACCTTCCCGCTACGCTATCCGAAAAAATCGTCACCGGACTCCTGCGCCACAGTCTCGGCTATGACGGCCTCGTCTTCAGCGACGATATGGAGATGAAAGCCATCAGCGACAACTACGGACTCGAGCAATCTGTAGCGCTGGCGGTCCGTGCCGGCGTCGACGTGTTGCTCTTTTGCCACGAACCGTCTAGAGCGGTCGGGGCTTTCGAGCTTCTTTGCTCCGAGGCTGAACGAGATCCGTCGGTGCGCGCACAGGTGGAAAATAGTTATCGCCGAATAACTGAGCTCAAGCGGCGCTGGTTGAAAAGCTTTAGCGGCGTTTCGGACGATGAGCTAGAGGAACGATTGAAGCGATCGGATCACCACCGACTGGTCGATGCGATTCAAGGCAACTTATAGGCCGTGTAGGCAATGAGCCTTCTGATGTCGTGATGTAGTTCCCCTTCCCACTTCTCGAGCAGGATATCCGCCGGGCATTTTCCTACGTCCAGGAGGTTTTTCAGCGGCTTTAAGTAAATCGTCTCGTCGTCGCCGAGATCATTGACTTGATTCTGCCGTCGTAACCCTTCCCAGGCGATCTCCAATAACTCTTTGGCAAGATCGAGCAGCGAATAGCGTCGCACACGCGCCGCAAGCGCGTCCACATGCGAATCGACATAGGCTTGCATCCGCTCGTCCCAGCTCCATCCTTTCACCAAATCCCACGCCGCCTGCAAACAGTCTCGGTCGTAAAACGCGCCTTTGACGAGCGCCGACAGCGCCGGCATAAGATCCGGCGGTTGGCTGTCGACCGAGCGTATTTCAATGTAGCGTTTGATCCGGGTCTCGGGAAACAGCGTCGTCAGATGGTCGCCCCAATCTTCGATCGTCGCTCGTTCGCCGTTATGGCCGTATTGGAGAAACTGCCGGAAGGTCAGGTGGGTCATATCGATGTAGTGCTTGTTACGAATAATGAAGTACATCGGCACGTCGAGAGCGTATTCGGCATAATGGGCAAAAGAAACCTCCGGCAAGAAAGCAAATTTCAGCAGCCCGGAACGGTTCCTGTCAGTATCGGTCCAAATATGCTCGCGGAAGCTGCGGTAGCCGTTTAGCTGACCGTCGCAGATCGGCGAATTGGCGAACATGGCAATGAGAATCGGCGCCAGCCCCATGCCGGTACGGAACTTGGCCATGGCGTCCTTTTCGTCGCCGTAGTCGATGTTGGCCTGCACGGTGGCGGTCTGTTTCATCATGCGTTGGCCGAGTTTGCCGACTTTGAGCATGTACGGCGCCATGATTCGATAGCGCTGCTTCGGTACCCACTCGATCTGATCCAGCCGGCTCACCGGCTGCATGCCGAGGCCGAGAAAAATGATCCCGAGGGGCTCCGTAACCTCCAACAACTCGCGAATGTGTTGCGTGAACTCAGCATAAGTGCAGTGGATGTTGTCGCACGGCTCGCCGCTCAGCTCGATCTGTCCGCCCGGCTCCAGGGTAATCTGCGCCTTGTCGCGCGTGAGCGCGATGATGTGGCCGTCCTGTTCCTCGGGTTCCCAGCCGAAGCGCTCGATCAGCTCGCGCAAAATGTGTTCGACGCCGCGCTTGCCGTAGTAGGGGATCGCTTGCCCGGTGTTGCGGTCGATACCGACTTTTTCGTATTCCGTGCCGACGCGCCAGCGATCGAATGGTTTGCCAGCGTCGTGGAAGTAGGCTTCGAGCTCTGTGCTTTTCTCAATGACTGACATGATTCCGAATATTCTGTTGATAAGGAGGATTGATCACTCCCTTCTCCGTAATGATCGCCGAGATCAATTCCTGCGACGTTACGTCGAACGCTGGATTGAAAACATTGATTCCCTTCGGCGCGACCAGCTTACCAAGGAAATGCGAGACTTCTTTGGGATCGCGCTGCTCGATCGGAATATCGTTGCCGGATGGGCAATTCACATCGATGGAAGACGTCGGTCCGGCAACGTAGAAAGGAATGCCATGACGCCGTGCCAGCACTGCCAGGATGTAGGTGCCAATCTTATTCGCGACGTCGCCGTTCGCCGCCACACGGTCGCAGCCGACTACGACGGCGTCCACTTTACCCTTCTGCATCAAATAACCCGCCATGTTGTCGGTGACCAGCGTCGCCATGATTTTTTCTTTTTTGAGCTCCCACGCCGTCAGTCTAGCACCTTGCAGGAACGGCCGCGTTTCGTTCACAAAAACTTCAAACACCTTGCCGGATTCCTTGAGCGCCCGCAGCACCCCCAATGCCGTGCCATATCCCGCGGTCGCCAACGCGCCGGCATTGCAGTGGGTCATGATTCGCTTGGCATTGCGCAAAAGACTCGCGCCATGTTTGCCGAGCTGCTTGTTGGCCGCGATGTCATCAGTATAGATCTTTTGCGCCTCCGCTTTGAGTGCCCGCTTGACGATTTCCACGCCGCGGCTACGGTGTTCCGAGTAGACGTTGCGCATTTTCTGCAAGGCCCAGAACAAGTTCACCGCTGTCGGTCGGGTCTTTCCCAGAGTCAGAAGAATGCGTTCGAATTCGCGATCAAAAGTCTTGGGTGTTGCCTTCAGCGCGCCCAAAGCCACGCCCATCGCCGCCGCCACCCCGATCGCCGGAGCGCCGCGAATGGTCATGTCGCGGATCGCTTTGGCGACTTCGTTGTAATTGCGGCAGACTCGGTACACCTCTTTTTGCGGCAACAGACGTTGATCGAGCATGATGACTCGGTCATCTTTCCATTCGATAGTCTTTACCGCCATCACGATGTTCCTAATTTCGCGGAGACCGAGTATATTAACTGTCTAAAGGAAGCGTCAAGGGCCCCTCGTGGATTTCTCCCAATTGATTGGATACTTTTCTGGACTCCTTTTTATCAAACCTAAAATGGACCCGGATTCGATATGGCGAACCGCTGCATTGGTGCATTTGCTCGACGCCATTCTATGCTGGGTGATCGCCAACTATAGCGGTCGGAACAAAACGATATGGACAATTGCCGGCGCCGTGTGCGGTATTTGGGCATTGGGAGCTTTGTTCTTGCTGCCGGACAAAAAACGCGGACGCAACTGAATCGTCACGCCAAGTCTCAAATCTCGCGCAAAGGCATAACTAAGCAAACGCGAAGCACGAAAACCGAAGCTCGAAACAATATCAAATGACAAAACAGCCAATGTTCCAAACAAACTCGATTTGAACTTGGGGTTCGCGCTTTATTTTGAATTTTGAAATTGTTTCGGATTTCGATATTCGAATTTCGAATTTAGGAAACAAGCTACTCATCCTGCGCGATGACGTAAGCCAGTCCGTGTTGTTTCGTATGCGTGACCGACAGCGACCAGCGGCGAATCCCCAGCCGATCGGCAAGCCTGGCGGTCTTATCGTGTAAGGCGATTTCGGGTTTACCGCTGCGCGCGCGCACGACTTCGATGTCGAGCCAGCGCACCTTCGCGCCCCAGCCGCGCCCGAGTGCTTTCATCACCGCTTCTTTGGCGGCGAACCGGCCCGCGTAGCTTTCGTACTTGCCGCGCTGCTTCTTTTCGCAGTAGGCAATTTCTTTCTCGGTGAAGACCCGGTCGCGGAAACGCCGGCCGATGCGCGGGTCTTCCAGCGCGGCCTGAATGCGGTCCACTTCGGCCAAATCGACGCCGGTGCCAACGATCATAACGGAGCCTCCCGACCCGCCGTCGGCGTGCCGTGCAACTCTCCCCATCGACACATCACATCGACCACGGGCTTTAGACTTCGTCCCATGGTGGTAAGGGAATATTCGACCTTGGGCGGCACTTGCGCGAAGACTTTCCTTTCCACTAGACCGTTTCGTTCCATTTCCCTGAGCTGTTGCGTCAACATCTTCTGGGTCACTCCCGGTAACATGCGGGCCAGCTCCGAGAAGCGTTTGGCTCCAGGCAATAAATGAAAAATCAGCGGGATCTTCCAGCGGCCGCCGATCATAGCAAGCGTGAATTCAGCCGGACAATTCGTTTCCCTGGCTTTCATGGGGCGCTCCTGAAGTTACTGCGAGGGTACTATAGCACCGCCAAGTGCGTACTTAACAGATAGCCCCGGGATGATTAAATTGTTGCGCCAAAGGGATTTCACATGAAATTTTCGCTTGTCGAGAAAATCCAAAACGATGACGGCGCCAATGGCGCTGCCCCTATGGCTTCACCACAGATCGCGCACGATGCGGCATTGCTGGACGCTTATTCGCGCGCGGTCGTTGAAACCGCGGAACGAATCAGCCCTTCCGTCGTCTTCATCGAAGCGATCAAAACGTTTCTCCAGCCCGGGGGCGCGCCGGCGCGCGGCCGGCGCGAAGCCAGGGGCAGCGGCTCGGGTTTTGTTTTTACTCCCGACGGCTTTGTCCTGACCAACAGCCACGTGGTCCACGGCGCCGACAAGATCGCCGTCACCCTCAGCGACGGGCGTCGATTCGATGCGACGATCGTCGGCGACGACCCCGGCACCGATGTTGCGGTCATCCGCATCTCCTCCGGCAGGCTGATCACCGCGCCCCTCGGGGATTCCGAAAAGATTCGGGTCGGCCAGCTCGCGATCGCGATCGGCAATCCTTTCGGTTTCCAGTACAGCGTCACCGCCGGCGTGGTTAGCGCGTTGGGCCGCTCGCTCCGTTCCGAGTCGGGGCGGCTGATTGACAATGTCATTCAGACCGACGCGGCGCTCAATCCGGGGAATTCCGGCGGGCCACTGGCCAACTCACTGGGCGAGGTCATCGGCGTCAATACCGCGGTCATTTTGCCGGCGCAGGGAATTTGTTTTGCAGTGGCCATCAACACAGCGAAATTCGTCGCCGGCCAGCTGATTAAAAACGGAAAAATTCGCCGTGCCTACCTCGGTATGGGCGGACAAAACGTCACGATCCCGCGCTTCGTTGTGCGCTCTCAACAGCTCAAGGCGGAAACCGGCGTGTTGGTCATCTCCATCGAAAAACCAAGCCCCGCCGAGCGGGCCGGTCTTCAGGAAGGGGACGTCATTGTTGCCCTCGACGATGCAGCGGTGCGAAGCGTCGATGATTTACACAAGGTTCTGACAGATGCCCGCATCGGCGCGCGCTGCGAGCTTACCCTCTTGCGCCGGTCGCAAAAAATTTCTCTTGCGGTGGTAGCTCAAGAGGCGGTCGTCTGATTTAATTTAATAAGGCGATCAAGTCAAAAGCGATATCGACGCCGTGAAAAAACTCGGCGCCAACGAGATCTTCTTTATGATTTTTCCGACGGCTCGTTTGAGGACTTAATTGCGGCGATGGAGCGGTTCCGCAGTTTGGCGTGAACCATTGTCGGCCTCTTTTATCAGCGGAGACCGGTAGCGCCTTCGACGACTATTTGTTATCGTGAGCGCATTCCACCCAAAGGAGACAATTCGCCGTGCTAAAACGATTGTCATTAGCTTTGTTATTGGCACTCCTTGCCGCCGCGCCGGCGACCGCCTGGGCGCAGAAGGGTAAGATCAAGATCGCCGTGCAGGCGCCGCTCTCCGGCGAGCAGGCTGCCCTCGGCGAGCACATCAAACTCGGCGCGCAACTCGCGGTGGAAGAAGCGAGCAAGGCCTTCAAGGATCTTGGCTACGAGCTGGTCTTGGTGCCGCAAGACGACCAGGCCAAGCCAGAGGTCGGCGTCGCCAACGCGAGAAACATGGTCGCCGATCCCGACGTTCTCGTTATCGTCGGCCACTTCAACTCCGGCGTCGCTCTGCCGGCATCCGAAGTTTACAAGGACGCCATGCTGGTGATGATCTCGCCTGCAAATACGGCGACGGAAATCACCGACCGCGGTTACCCCAACGTCAATCGCGTCTGCGGTCGTGACGATGTGCAAGGTCCGGTGGGGGCTCGTTTCGCAGCGGAGAACTTAAAACTCAAATCGGTTTATGTCATTCACGATAAGACACTCTACGGCCAGGGCGTGGCGGAAAACTTTCGCAATGAAGCGAAGAAACTCGGCATGAATGTTTTGGGCTTTGAAGGCACCGAAGAGCGCGCCAACTTCTCGCCGATGATCAACCCGCTCAAAGCCAAGAATCCTGACCTCGTGTACTTCGGCGGCATTTACCACCAAGGCGGTCTTTTGCTAAAGCAACTCCGTGAAAAAGGTGTCAAGGCCAAGTTCATGGGACCGGACGGTTTAGATTCGGCCGAGATGGCAAAAATCGCCGGCACGTCGGTTATTGGGAGTTACTATACCAGCGTGGCTGGGCCGCCCGATGCCTACCCTGAAACCGCCGCGTTTGCCAAGAAATACAAGCAGCGTTTCGGCAAAGACACCGAATCATTCGGCCTATACGGTTACGATGCGACGCTGGTTGGGATCAAGGCGATGGAACAGTGGATTAAAGCGAATGGCGGTAAGAAGCCCAACCGCACCGATGTCGTCACCGCGGTGCGCAAGATCAAAAACTTCAAAGGGGTAACGGGCTCGATCGAGTTCGACAATAAAGGCGATCCGGTCAAAGCCAAATACTTCGTCTTGCAGTTTGAGAAACAAGCGTATCCCGGCAAAGTGGTCAAAGTCATCGAGCAGCAAGCGCCGCCGGCAGCGAAGAAGTCATAATCCCCTCATCTTGCCGTCGCCCCGCGAACTTCAGAATGGAAGATCGAGGATTGATGATCGATTCTCAATCTTCCGTCTTCGATCTTCAGTCCATTTTCAACGAGACCCGATGAAAAAGAAACTGCGAGTCGCTTTACTCTTCGGCGGCAAATCCGCCGAACATGAGATTTCCCTCATATCGGCGAGAAACATCTACGAGGCGATGGACAAAAAAAAATATGACGTCGTCGCCATTGGCATCGATAAACAAGGGCGGTGGTTCACCGACGCGAGAGCGCGCTTGCTGAGCGGTGTGGCGCAGTCCGAGGTCGAATTCTGCGACATGAAGAATGCCACTGCCGTGCTGCCGGGACAAACACGGACTCCAATGGTCCGGCCATCGGCGGGCGCGCCACTCGGGCCGGTGGACCTGGTCTTCCCGGTGCTCCATGGACCCTTTGGCGAAGACGGCACGATTCAGGGCTTGCTCAAGCTCGCGAATGTGCCTTTCGTCGGCGCCGGTGTCTTAGGATCCGCGGTGGGCATGGACAAAGACGTGATGAAACGGCTGCTGCGCGATGGGCAAATTCCCATTGCAAAGTTTATGGCTTTCGAGCGCGTCGATCTGAAGGCGATCAGTTTTGCTCGAGTAAAGAAAGCGCTTGGCCTGCCGTTATTCGTCAAGCCGGCGAATCTGGGTTCCTCGGTTGGAATTAGTAAGGTTAGTAAAAAGGATCAGTTCAGGTGCGCGATCGACGACGCCTTTCGCTACGACAACAAGATTGTGATCGAGGAATTCGTTCCGGGCCGCGAAATCGAGTGCGCCGTTCTTGGCAACGAGAAACCGATCGCCTCACTGCCGGGCGAAATCATCGTGCAACATGACTTCTATTCTTACGACGCCAAATACATCGACGATAAAGGCGCGCGTTTCGAAATTCCCGCGCAGCTGCCAAAGGCCGTGGTGAAAAAAATCCGGGCGCTCGCCTTGCGGTCTTACCGAGTGCTGTGCTGCGAGGGAATGGCTCGGGTTGATTTTTTCCTGCGCGCCAATGGGCAGGTCGTGGTCAATGAGATTAACACCATCCCCGGATTCACCAAGATCAGCATGTACCCGAAGATGTGGCAGGCCAGCGGCATTAGCTATTCCCGGCTAATCGATCGACTGATCAAGCTGGCCCTCGAAAGAGCACGCCAGGAAAAGCGCTTAAGAACTTCTAAATAGCGCCGATCAGTTTAGTTGGAGTCGCTGGATTCTCGAACCGCCTGCGGACAATCGGCAGCTATGGCGCTTAAACCGCTAACCTACGAAGACTCGCTCTACCAACTGTTGCGCGACGGTCAAATCAAAGAGTTCAATCAGCGCAAATCACAGGGCGAGCCATGCCAGCTGACATCCTGCGACTTCCGCCATCTTGACCTGCGCGGTCTCGACGCCGTTGGGATCGACTTTAGCAACTGTTATTTCCCCGCCGCCGATTTGCGCGGCAGGCGCCAGCATCAACGGAGCGGATCTCCGGCGCCTTTTTTCCTGCCGAGTGGCGACAACACCCGGTGCGCAAGCGCACGCTACGAAAACATCACCAGGCGTCCCCCCACACTAGTCCATCTGCCGTCGCAGAAAAGTCGGGATATCGTATTTGTCATCGTCGTCCTGATTTGTCGTGAACTCAAAGTTGCTCTTGCCCAAAGTCACCGTTTCAGTCTGCTCGCTGCCGCTCTTCTTGCGTTGCCAGGTTGGCGAGTCGAGATCGTCGACGATGGTGCCCAGGTGAACGACTTTCTTGTTCTTGGGTACGGCGTTCGCGATGCTGGCGACATTTATGACCGGCTGCGGCGCCGGCTTCCTCTCTTCTTTCACCTCACCGAAGCCGGTGGCGATCACCGTGATACGAATCTCGTCGGTCAGGCTTTCATCGATCACCGCGCCGAAGATGATGTTGGCATCGTCGTGCGCTTCCTCTTGAATCATCGACGCCGCCTCGTTGACCTCGTGCAGACAGAGATCCGGCCCGCCGGTAATGTTGATCAGCACGCCGCGCGCGCCCTGAATCGAGATATCCTCGAGCAGCGGACTCGAGATCGCCCTTTGTGCCGCTTCGATGGCGCGGTTTTCGCCCGTGGCGGCCGCGGCGCCCATCAATGCCAATCCCATCTCGGCCATGACGGTGCGCACGTCGGCAAAATCGAGATTGATCAGACCCGGCGTGATGATGAGATCGGAAATCCCACGCACGGCTTGCAGCAGCACGTCGTCGGCCTTGTGAAACGCTTCCAGCATCGTCGTGGTCTTTGCGGCAATGCTTAACAGCCGCTGGTTCGGTATCACGATCAACGTGTCGACGCTCTGCTTCAACTCTTCGATGCCTTCTTCGGCTTGGCGCATGCGCTTCTTGCCCTCGAAGATGAAGGGCTTCGTCACTACGCCGACGGTCAGCGCGCCGACGTCGCGGGCCACTCGAGCGATGACCGGCGCGCCGCCCGTGCCGGTGCCGCCACCCATGCCAGCGGTGAGAAAGATCATGTCGGAGCCTTCAAGATACTCCCTGATCTGTTCTTGATCTTCCAAAGCGGCGCGACGGCCGATTTCCGGGTTGGCGCCGGCGCCCAATCCCTTAGTGACCATGCTGCCGAGTTGAATCCGCAGCGGCGCCTGGCTCGCTTCCAAAGATTGCGCATCGGTATTCGCTACCATGAAATCGACGCCCGAAAGTTTCCCGCCGATCATGGTATTGACCGCATTACCGCCGCCGCCGCCGATGCCAATGACCTTGATCCGCGCGGTCATGCCATGTTGTTCGACAATCTCAAACATAAGCTTTCCTCCTCCGCAAAAAGTCGTTAGGTTTTATTTTCTGACTAAAAGAATTCGCTCAGCCAATCCGACATTCGATGTTTTACTTTCGATAGAATTTTATCGTCGCGGACGCGGAAGGTGCTGCGCTCCTGACGCTTCATGCCGTGCAACACCAAACCCACGCCCGCGGCGTAGACCGGGTTATCGATGATATCGACCAAGCCGACGACGTGAACCGGAACGCCAAGCCTTACCGGCAGGCCCAGGCAGCGCTCAGCCATTTCGACGGCGCCGGGCAACAGCATCGATCCGCCCGTTACTACGATTCCCGATGCTAACACGCCGTCCAAGCCCGATTTGACGATCTCTTTTTGCACCAACTCGAAAATTTCATCGAGACGAGGCTCGATGATTTCACAGAGGATCTGCCGCGAGATGGTACCGGCGCCTTTCCCCGCTACGCTCGGAACATCGACTCTCTCGGCGTCGGACACCATTGCCGCCGTGGCGTAACCATAGCGCTGCTTGATACGTTCGGCGTCGTTGAACGGCGTGCGCAGTCCGGCGGCGATATCGTTGGTCACGTGGTTGCCGCCGATACCAAGGACTGCGGTGTGTTTCAGCGTGCCTTCGTGATAGATGACGATATCGGTCGTGCCACCACCCATATCGACCAAAACAACGCCCAGCTCACGCTGTTCATCGGTGAGCACGGCGTCGGCCGCCGCCAATGGCGCCAGCACGACCTCGGCGACGTTGAGGCCGGTGCGATTGCAACACTTGATGATATTTTGCGCCGAAGTCACCGCGCCGGTGACAATATGAACTTTCGCTTCGAGCCGGACGCCGGACATGCCGAGCGGATCTTTGATCCCATCCTGGTCGTCGACGATATAATCCTGCGGCAGGACGTGCAGCACCTCGCGGTCCATCGGAATCGCCACGGCCTTAGCGGCATCGATGACCCGCTCCAAATCGCGCTGCGTCACTTCTTTGTTCTTCACCGCGACAATACCGTGGCTGTTAAATGCTTTGACGTGGCCGCCCGAAATGCTTGTGAATACGGTGTGAACCTCACAGCCAGCCATGAGTCCCGCTTCTTCGATGGCTCTCCTGACCGAGCTCACAGTGGCTTCGATATTAATCACCACGCCCTTACGCAGCCCCTGAGACGGGTGCGATCCTACGCCGATGATTTCCACGCCTTGATCGGTCATTTCTCCGATCAAAGCGCAAATCTTGGTTGTTCCGATATCTAATCCGACAACGATACTGTGTTTCTTTGCCATAGTTTTCTAAAGTAAGTCGCTCTATCCGCCATCACTGCGAGACGCGGCGCAGCCGGGCAACCACTTGATTGCGAAAGGTCATATCTAATGACGTCAGGCGTTCTTCATGACCTTTCCACAGCGCTAACAGGCGTTCCATGCGGTCCAATTTCTCGTCCCATTCTCCCCAACCCATGTGCAGCGCGACGGGATATGTCGTCGTATAAACCACCAAGCGATCGGGCGCGTCGAAATGAATTTCCGAAAGCGAATGCGAGCGCTGCGCCATCATCTCGGCAAGGCGCATGGCGTCCTGAATGCGCCGGCGCACGGCTGGATTGGCCGTCATGATATCTTCGGCGCGCAGGCCGGTGAGCAGCGGAAATTTGACGTTTTCGCCGGCAGCGACTTCCTTAAAAACCGTACCGTCCGAGTCGACATAGTAAAGCTTGCGGATAGCGACAATCGCCCTGGGCGTGCGCTCCTCAACGTCGATGATGATGCGGCTGGGAAACTCCCGGCGCACTAAAACGCGGCGCACCCAAGGATGTTTGGCGATTTTTTTTTCGATGCCGGCCAGCTCGATCTTCCAGATGCTCATTCCCTGGCGCAATCCGGCGATGGTGACGATCTCGTTGCCACTGACTTTGTCGCCGCCACGCACCTGAATCTCGCGCACTGAAAAATATGGATTTTCCACGACGAAATCGCGCAGCGAATCCGCTGCTGCCACGAGCGGGCCGCTGAGACGATAGCCCACTGCAGCTAAAATCAAGAGGCCAACGAGTCCGCCATAACGCAGGGTGCGCCGACGCCAGGGCCGTTCAGCCTTTTTCCGATTATCTTTGCGATAAACTTTTAGTTGCATCGCTTCCGGCTCAATCGGCCGCCCACTCACCTATAAGCTTCACTTCCAGAACCAACTCGACGCCGAACTGTCTGCGCACTTCTGCCCGTGCCAGCTCCGTCAGTTGCAGCACGTCCGCCGCTTTGGCGCCGCCGAGATTGACGATGAAGTTCGCATGGCGCTCGGATATTTGTGACTGGCCGATCCGCTTGCCTTTCAGCCCGGCGGCCTCGATCAACCGGCCCGCATAATCCCCCGGTGGATTACGAAACATCGACCCGGAGTTGGGATAACCGGAAGGCTGGCTGGCTTTTCGCCGACGCACCAACTCGTGAAGCTTGGAGCCTACCGCGGCGGGCTCGGCCTTGGGCAATTGCATGCGCACACGAGTCACGATCGTTCCTGGCGGTAAATGAGAATCGCGGTAGCTAAAAGTCATCTCATCCCGGCTAAGCCGAATCGGCTGTCCTTGCGACGTCACGCCTTCGATTTGATCGGCGACTTTTTCGAACTCGGAACCATACGCTCCCGCGTTCATGAACAACGCCCCGCCGACACTGCCGGGAATGCCCTCGGCAAATTCCAGACCCGCATACCCTTTGCGCGCCGCTTCGCGAACCAATTGCGTTACAGCGTAGGCTGCGCCGACATGCACATGGACCCGTGCAGCTTCTTCCTGCCATTCGATTTTCTTGAATTCGCCGGCTAAGCGGATCACCGCACCGCGCACGCCGCGGTCGCCGATTAAAACATTGCTGCCGTTGCCCAGAAGACAAAAACTCATGGCGCACTGATTGAGCGAGCGCAAAACACTTGTCAATGCCGCGTCCGTATGCGCTTCGATGAAATAATCCGCCGGTCCACCGATCTTCATCGACGTGTAACGCGCCAAAGGCTCGGCAATCTTCACTTTCAGCCCGGAAATCTGTTTTAGCTCCGCCGCCAATGGCGAATCGTTACTAGTTTTGGTCATCGCGAGCGTCACAGCTGAATTGGAGTGATGGAATACTGGAATATTGGAGCGTTGGGCCTCCCCCATCACTCCATCTCTCCATCACTCCAGTACTCCAATTCCCAAGGTTTCACTTCAGCGCCTCAACCAAGGCTTCTCCGACCTTGTAGATATCGCCCGCGCCAAGCGTCAGAGCGATGTCGCCGCCATTAAGTTTTTCTGCCAGCTGCGCGACGATCTGGTTTTTGTCCGGGACGAATTCCACATCCAGATGGCCCTTGCGTTTGATCGCTTGATACAGCGCCTCGCCGGTGATGCCGGAAATCGGATCTTCGCCGGCGGGGTAAATTTCCGTCAGCACGAGCCGATCCGCGCCTTCGAAAGCGGTCAAGAATTCATCGAAGAGATCCCTGGTTCGGGTAAAGCGGTGCGGCTGAAAGATCACCGTCAACGGCCGCTTCCAGCTGTCGCGGATGGCGCCAATCGTCGCGCGAATTTCCGTCGGATGGTGGCCGTAATCATCAACGACCATGATTCCGTTGGGCTCGCCCTTGATTTCGAATCTCCGGTGAATCCCGGTAAATGCGCCTAGCCCCTCGACGACGTGCGTGAAGGGAATCTCGAGCTCATGAGCAACGGCGACGGCCGCCAACGCGTTCGTCGCGCTGTGTCGCCCGGGAAGGTTCAAGCGCAACCGACCCAATGACTTTCCATGACGCAACACGGTAAATTCGACCCCGGCCGCGGTCATTTTCAGATCCTGAGCCGAATACTCGGCCTCGGCCGAGAGCCCGTACGTCGTGAAGCGCTTTTTCGCTTTGGGCAAAAGACCATGCACATTGGCGTCGTCGATACAGAGCACGGCCAATCCATAGAACGGCACTTGGTTCATGAACGTGAGAAAACTATCGTTGAGCCGTTCCACCGTTTGATGGAAATCCATGTGTTCCTTATCGATGTTGGTCACAACGGCGATGGTCGGCGACAACAGCAGAAAACTGCCGTCGCTTTCATCCGCCTCGGCGACCAGAAATTCGCCCTGACCCATCTTGGCGTTGGTGCCGAGCAAATGCACTCGACCGCCGATTACCATCGTCGGATCCAGTCCCGCTGTGCTCAACACCGCGGCGATCATCGACGTTGTCGTCGTCTTGCCGTGACTGCCAGCCACCGCAACGCCGTACTTCATGCGCATCAGCTCAGCCAACATTTCCGCGCGCGGGATCACCGGGATATGGCGCCGGCGCGCTTCCAACACTTCCGGATTGGAATATTTGACCGCCGTTGAAATCACGACAACGGACGGGTTGCCGGCAAGGTTCACCTCTTGGTGTCCGACAAACACGCGCGCGCCGAGCGAACGTAGTCGTCGTGTCACTTCGCTTTCCTGAAGATCCGAGCCGGTCACCACATACCCCGAATTCAACAAAACCTCGGCGATGCCGCTCATGCCGATGCCGCCGATGCCGACGAAATGAATTTTATGTTTCTTCTGCAGCATGAAACTTCAGTCACCGGCGACATTTTATCCATGTGCCAAGGCGTAACACTCATCGACGATTCGCGCCGCCGCTTGAGGGCGTCCCATGGCGCGCGCGGCGGACGCCATTCGATCGATTCGGCCGCGATCCGCCACGTAGCTGCGAATTCTCTCCGACAAAATTTGCCCGTCCAATGCTTGATCCAAAATCATTTCGGCGGCGCCACGCTCTTGGAGAGCTTGGGCGTTGCCGCGCTGATGATCGTAAATCGCGTAAGGATACGGCACGACAATCGCCGCCTTGCCGAACGCGGTCAGTTCCGCCACCGTCGTCGCGCCGGCGCGACACAGCACCAGATCCGCCCGCGCATAAGCTTCATCCATTTTGTCGATGAACTGCGCTATTTCCGCTTCGAACGGCAGCGTCGCGTAAGCTTCCTTGATCGCGGCGTAATCAAGCTCGCCGGTTTGGTGCACGACAAAAAGTTCCGACTGCAGATCGGTCAATTGTTTGAGCGCGTCGACCACCGCAAAATTGATGCGGCGGGCACCGGCGCTGCCGCCGAATACCAACAGCGAAAACTTGTCCCGCCTTGGAACCTCGGGGAGTTTTTGCCAGCGAACCGGATTGCCGGTTTCGATCACTCGAGCCCGCGGAAAATACTCCACGCTCTTGCCATAGGACGTGAACACGCGATTGACCATCCGCGAAAGAATCTTGTTGGTAAAGCCGGGCCGAAGATTTTGCTCCATGATAGCGCAGCGAATGCCGCCTAACTTTGCAGCGAGCAGTACCGGGCCCGAGGCATAGCCGCCCAATCCGATCACGCAGTCGGGGCGAAATTTTTTGATCACCGCCAACGAGCGCACAACGCTCGCGGGCACGCCGTAGAGCGCGTCGAGCAAACCGCGCATCCCTCTTCCTTTAAGACCCTTGACCGTCAAGGTCTCCAATCTGAATCCTGCTTTTGGCAGCACACGAAATTCGATCCCTTGTTTCGTTCCGACGAACAAGATCTCCGTCGTCGGATCGCGTCGTTGAAATTCCCGCGCCACCGCCAACCCGGGGAACAGATGGCCACCCGTTCCCCCGCCGGCGAAGATCACCCGCATGCTAGAATCTCCGGCGCGAGAGACCCAGCAATATTCCCGCCGCCATCAAATTGATCACCATGGCGGATCCACCGTAGCTAATAAACGGCAATACCAAGCCCTTGGTCGGCATCAATCCCATGACAACGCCCATATGGATCAAGGCTTGCGCTCCGAGAAGCACTGTCAAGCCAAATGCCAGATACTGCTCGAACGGCTCTTCGATCTTGGCCGTTAGTCTGAGGCCGCGCGTGATGATGACGCCGAACAGCGCCAAAACCACCCACGCTCCTAACAGGCCCAATTCTTCGCCGACCACCGAATAAACAAAATCGGTATGCGCTTCCGGCAGATAAAAAAGTTTCTGGCGGCTTTCGCCTAAGCCGCGCCCCCAGAGTTGGCCAGAGCCGAATGCAATCAAGGACTGAATGACGTGAAATCCGCTGCCGGCGGCATCGCTCCATGGATCTAAGAAAGTCATTAGCCGGCGCACGCGGTACTCAGCCTTGGTCATCACATAGACTAACAGGGGCAAAGCCATCAGCCCGGTGGCGAGCAGATGATGCACGCGCGCGCCGCCGACGAACAGCATGAAATAGAGCAGCATGGTCATAATCAGGGCGCTGCCGAAATCAGGTTCGAGCAGCAGCACCCCGGCAAACGCCCCACTCACCATCAGGTGGGGCAGAACGCCGACGGAAAACGTGCGGATCGTTTGCTCCTTCTTGGCCATGGAGTGGGCGAGATAAAAAATCATGGCCAACTTCGCCAGCTCGGACGGCTGAAAGGCGAAGCCGGCGAGCATGATCCAGCGCCGCGCGCCGCCGCGGTTCACGCCGATGCCCGGAACCAAAACGAGGATGAGAATGACAAATGTAACGGCCAAAAGCGGATAGGCCAGCCGACGATAAAGCGTGGACGGCACCATCGAGCAAACGATCAAGGCCACTGCGCCCGCGCCCATGGCAAGCAGCTGTTTGCGGAAGAAGTAAGTTCCGTCGCCGTAGCGTTCTTGGGAGTAGAGATAGCTGGTGCTCAAGACCATGGTCATGCCCAGCGCCAGCAGGCACACGACCGCAAGCAGCATCCATTTATCAATGGCCAAACCGTCTCTCATAATGCTTGCACCAGGCGCTTAAAAATTTTTCCTCGTTCCGCGTAGTTGCGAAACTGGTCGAAACTGGAACAAGCCGGCGAAAGCAGCACCACATCGCCGGCGCGCGCGTGCGCCGCGGCATCGCCGACCGCCGCATGAAGATCGTCGACGATGACGGTCTCGGTAAACTGTCCCACGCTGCGCGCAATGATCTCCTTCGCTGCGCCGAACAACACCAAGCGGCGCACGTTTTTCTTGATGTCATCCGCGAGGGGAGCATAATCGCCGCCCTTATCAACGCCGCCTGCGAGCAAGATCACCGGATCGCTAAAACTGGCCAGCGATTTCACGACGGCGCCGACATTGGTTCCCTTGGAGTCATTGTAATAGCGCACGCCGTTTCGCTGCCGGACAAACTCGAGACGGTGCTCGAGCCCGGGGAAGCTGTCCAGAATCTCTTGAATCACCGCGCGCGAAATCCCAACGCATTTTGCCATGGCGGCAGCGGCCATCATGTTTTCCACGTTGTGCACGCCGTGAAGTTTGACGTCAGCGAGAGAAAAGCGCTCTTCCTGCGCGTCAAAGCGCCAAATAATTGCATTGGCGGTGGCGAAAACCCCGTCCCTCACTTCAGAGAAGCCGAAGGAGACGATCCGCGCCTTGATGCGTTCGCGCATTTCCCAGACACGCGGGTCGTCACGGTTGAGAATCGCGAAGTCGTCGCTGGTTTGAGCTTCGAAGATTCGCTCCTTAGCATGGCAGTAATCGGCAAACGTCGCATAGCGGTCTAAATGGTCTTCGCTGATATTGAGCAAGGCGGCCATTCGCGGCCGAAACTTCTCGATCCACTCCAATTGGAAACTGCTGATCTCGACAACTCCCCAGTCCCAGTCGTCCGACACAGCGGCGATCAAAGGCACGCCTAGATTACCGCCGATAAAAACCTTTCGGCCACTGGCCTTGATCATTTCACCGACCAAGGTTGTCGTAGTGCTCTTGCCGTTGGTCCCGGTAATCGCAACCAAAGGTGCGCGGAAAAATCGATGCGCCAGTTCGACTTCGCTGAAAACCGGAATCCGCTGCGCTACGGCTTGCCGTAACAAACGATTTTCCTGCGCCACTCCCGGACTCGGAATGACGCAATCGACCCCGGCGAGCCAACCAACCTCTTCGCCGCCCAAATGATAATCGACCGGCAGCCCGGCGAGAGTTTCCTTGGCTTGCTTGAGTTCGTCTTCCTGGCGCAGGTCGCTAACCACCACACTGGCTCCGTGTTGCGAGAGAAAACGCGCACATTCGCTGCCGGTGCGCGCAAGCCCAATGACCAGAACCTTTTTGCCTTTGAGCTCCATCGATCATCGCCATTGTCATCGGAGTTTCAAGGTACTCAAGCCGATCACGGCGCAAATAAAGGAAACGATCCAAAAACGCACGATGATTTGCGGCTCTTTCCAGCCTTTGAGCTCGTAATGATGATGGATCGGCGCCATCAGGAAAACGCGCTTGCGCCTGATCTTGTATGAAACCACCTGAAAAATGACCGACAGCGATTCGATGACGAACACGCCGCCGACAATGATCAGCAGAATCTCGTTCTTGGTCATCACCGCGACGACGCCGAGAGCCGCGCCTAGGGCGAGCGAACCAACGTCGCCCATGAACATCTCCGCGGGATAGGCGTTGTACCAGAGAAAGCCCAAACCCGCGGCCACCACCGCGGCGCAAAAGACGCTCAACTCGCCGACGCCGGCGACATAGGGAATCTGCAGATACTCCGCCAGCTTCAAGTGACCGGTGACGTACGCGATAACGGCGTACGTGCCGGCGGCAATCATCACGGGACCGATGGCAAGACCATCGAGACCGTCAGTCAGATTGACGGCATTGGAAGTAAAAACGATGACCATCATCGCAAAAGGGATATAAAGGACGCCGAGGTCTAAACGGAAAGTTTTAATAAACGGAAAAGCAATCTCGGTGCTAAACCTGGGCTGGTAGTAGAGGGCAACGGCAACGATGAAGGCGACGGCGAGCTGGCCGAGCAGTTTTGCCTGCGGCGAAAGCCCTTTGCTGTTTTTACGGGTCAATTTCAAGTAATCATCGACAAATCCGACCACGCCGGTGCCCAAAGTGGCGATGAGCGCGAGCAAAACATAACGATTGGCGATGTCAGCCATCATCAGCGTTGAAAACAACAGCGCCAGAATAATCAATGCGCCGCCCATGGTCGGCGTCCCCGCCTTGACCGCGTGGTGCGCCGGTCCGTCGTCGCGAATTTGCTGGCCAATCTGCTTCTCGGTCAAAGTTCGAATCAACCACGGCCCGAGGAGAAAAGAGATAAGGAGGGCCAGCAATGCCGCCATCGCGGCGCGAAACGTGATGTAGCGAAAGACATTGAAGCCTGAGTACGAGGTCGCTAGCGGAAACAGCAGGTAGTAAAGCAATTCCAATCTCCTATGCCTTTCCGCTTCTGAGCTCACCGAGAATGGTTTCCATCCTCATGCCGCGCGACCCTTTTAATAGCAGCCAATCGCCCTTCTTCACTCGCTCACGGAGCCTGCGAACGAGATCGGCGTGATCTTTACCGATAAAGATTTGCTCCGGTCTCAGGCCGTCGTGCAGCGCGCCTTTACGAACCTCGGTTGCTTGATTCCCGAGCAGATACAGCGCGTCGATCTTTACGCGCGCCGCGAATTTGCCAAGCTGGCGATGTTCTCTTGCGCTTTGTTTGCCGAGCTCGAACATGTCTCCGAGAACGGCGATTCTGTTGCCACGACAATCGATTTCCGCCAGGGTTTGTAGCGCCGCTTGCATCGAGGCCGGATTGGCATTGTAGGTGTCGTTGATAATGCCGATACCTTTAGACTCTTCGATTTGCATGCGCATGGAGAAAGGCTGGACCCTTTCCAGGCCGCGGCGAATCGCCGGCAACTTGACTCCGGCGCCGAGAGCTAGGGCCACTGCGCCAAGCGCGTTGCTAACGTTGTGTTGGCCGAGATAGTTGAGCTCTATGTTACAGCGCCGCAAACCGGCATGCAGAACGAATTGCATCCCGGTTGTCCCACGCATGCGCCAGGAATGCGCGCGCACCTGTCCGAGCTTGCCGTAGGTGATTTTTTTACCCTTGAACCTAGCCGCAAGCTTTCTCACCCACGGATCATCCAGATTCACCGCAATCGTGCCGCCAGGGCGAATGTTCTGGAAAAGCGCCCCTTTTTCTCGGGCAACGCCGGCCAAGCTGTTCAGTCCTTCAAGATGCGCAGCCGCAACCGAGGTAATGATTCCCGAGTCCGGGTCGGCGATTTCGGCAAGGCGCTGAATTTCTCCAGGATGATTGGTGCCGAGTTCGACGACGGCGACCTTGTGTCGTCTGCGCAATCTGAGGAGGGTCAACGGCAGACCGACGAGATTGTTGAAATTACCTTCGGTCTTTAGCACCTTGCCGCGTAAGGACTCGCCGTCGAGCCAAGCTTCTTCGAGTATCGCCGCAATCATTTCTTTCGTCGTGGTTTTGCCGTTGGAGCCGGTAATCGCCAGTACAATAGGGGCAAACTGTTGGCGGCGATAATAAGCAAGATCGCCCAACGCCCGCAGCGTGTCGGGCACTCTAACGGTCGTCGCCTTGTCGAGAATTTTCCCGTGTAATGGGCGATGAACGATCACGCAGGCGGCGCCACGGCGCACCGCGTCCGCGACAAATCGATGGCCGTCATGCCGCTCGCCCTTTAAGGCAACGAAAACCGAACCTTTTTTGATCCTCGTCGAATCGGTCACAATTTCACCGAATCGCATTATGCCGCTATCTCGCGCGATCTTGCCGCCGGTCGCTGCGACAATTTCTGCTTTGTTCCACGCCATTTCCCGTCGGCTTACTCGCTGGCTCGGCGTTCCAACTCGTCGCGAGCCACCTCCCGATCGTCGAAATGAATCTTCGTCGTCCCCAAGATTTGATAATCCTCGTGGCCTTTGCCGGCGATCAGAACCAAATCACCATGACGCGCCGCCCTGAGCGCGATGCCAATCGCTTTTCGGCGATCGGCTTCCACAACGTAGCCGCGCTCAGCTTCGCTTTCGCCGACTCGAGACCCGAGATCCGAAACCCGAAACTTTTTTAGCCCGGTCCTGGCGACGCCAGCCTCCACCTCATCGACAATTACCAGCGGGTCCTCGGTGCGCGGATTATCGGATGTGATCACCACGAGGTCGCTCAGCCGGCCGGTGATCTCGCCCATCAAAGGCCGCTTGCCGCGATCGCGGTCGCCACCGCAACCAAAGACGGTGATGAGCTTACCGCGCGTCAACGGGCGTACCGCGCCGAGTACTTTTTCGAGCGCGTCAGGCGTATGGGCATAGTCGACCAGGACCGAGATGCCGAGACGGTTGTCAATCTTTTCGAGCCTTCCAGGAACCGTCCGTAGCTGCCGAATGCCTTGCGCCGCGATGCCATCACCGAGTCCCAGCGCGCCTCCGACCCCGACCGCGCCGAGAATATTTTGCAAATTGGCCGCGCCGATCAGCGAGGAAGTAAACTCGATCTTGCGCTCGCGCGCTTGAATCGTACCGCTGAGGCCGTTGACATCGCTTTTGACGTTTAGTGGATGGACATCCCACTGCGAGCCTTCGCCATAACTCCACACCTCCGTGCCCTGGCTCCGGACTTTTCCGATCAGTTCAGGACCGCGCGGATCTTCGCCGTAGATCACCGCCGCTTTTTGCGCTTTGGCGCTGACCTTCAGATAATCAGTGAACAGCCGGCTCTTGGCCGAAAAGTATTCATCCATGTCGCCATGATAATCGAGATGGTCTCGCGAGATATTGGTAAATACGCCGACATCGAAATCCAATCCACGCACTCTTTGCTGCGCCAGAGCGTGTGACGAAACTTCAATCGCGACGGATCTGACTCCGGCGCGGGCCATCTCCGCCAACATTTCTTCCAAGTCGGGGGACTCTGGCGTCGTCTGATGCGACGGGACTTCGTGCCCGCGATAGCGATAATTGATCGTACCGATCACTCCCGACTCCATCCCCGCAGCTTGAAGCATTGACTCGACTAGATAAGTGAGCGTCGTCTTGCCATTGGTGCCGGTCACACCCACCAACTTCAATCCTCGGCTGGGCTGGTTAAAAAAATGCGCCGCCCACAATCCCATCGTGCGACGGACATCTTTGACCCGCACCGATGCGGTCGCCCGCGGCCAATTCCCCTCCCGGGAAAAGACCACAGCCGCAGCGTTGCGCCGCACTGCTTCCGCTATGAAATCATGACCGTCGGCCTTCTCCCCTGGCACCGCGAAAAAAATATCCCCCACGCTCACTTTCCGTGAATCGTAGGTCAACCCGTTTACTTCCTGATCCAGATTTCCTGCAGCCGCTGCCACCTCCTCGATCGTCAGGAACTCCTTGATTCGCATCGCCCGTCAACCCTGTAGGTTAAGAACTAAAACACTTTCCTCGTTCCAGCGTCCCCCCGCTTGCGGCGATTGTTTCACCACGTAACCGTTGCCCTGAAGCCTCAGCTTCAGTTTTAGCGTCTGCGCTTTTTCCAAAGCCTCCCGCAGACTCAGGCCGACGAAGTCCGGAGCCGTGTCTCCGTTGGTCTCCATTGTACCCGCGCTGTTGGGTTTAGCCACGCGCCGGACTAACGCCTCCGGCTGGCTAGGCAGCGCCGGAATGAGCGCGGCTTGTTGCGGCGCTACTGCAAGATGCCGCAGAGCGGCTTGAGCGATATTGCGGAACGCTGGCGCCGCGACGACACCACCATAAACGTTCACCTCAGGTTCATCGATCAATACCAATGCGACCAGTCGCGGGTCGTTTGCCGGGACGAAGCCGACAAACGACGCCACCCGTTTCTTTGCCGCGTAGCCGCCGTGAACCGGATCCGCCTTCTGAGCCGTGCCGGTTTTTCCTGCGACTTCGAATCCGTCCACGTTCGCCATTACGCCGGTGCCGCCTTCATTGGTTACATCCTTGAGTATGGACGCCAGTGATCTCGCGGTCTTTTCCGAGATCACGCGCCTAACTACATGGGGTTGAATTTCGAGCACGATTTCTCCCTGCGGGCTGACCACGCGTCGGGTGACGTAGGGGCGCATAAGAAATCCGCCATTGGCGATCGCGGCATACGCCGTCACCATTTGTAACGGCGTCGCCGAGATGCCCTGTCCAAAGGCGTGTGTCGCCAGGTCAATCGCCGACCAGCTCTCGGCCCTGCGCAAAAGCCCGGGCACTTCTCCCGGCACGTCGATCCCCGTGACCTGGCCGAAGCCAAATTTCTCGATGTACCTGTAATAACGGTCTTTCTTAAGCTTCTGTGCGACTTTGGTAAAGCCGATGTTGCTCGACACCTGCAATATCTTAGCAAATGACAACCAGCCATGCGGGTGGGTGTCGTGGATGACTTTGCCGGCGTAGGGATATTTGCCCATTTCACAATAGAACAAATCTTCTTTACCGACGACGCCTTCCTCCAGTGCCGCTGCAGCGAGAATGGTTTTAAAAGTAGATCCGGGCTCGAAACTGTCGGTGACCGCGCGGTTGCGCCGCTGATCGGCCGACTGTTTGCTATAATTGTTAGGATCGAATGCGGGATAATTCGCCAGCGCCAGGACTTCGCCGGTGAACGGCTCCATCACGATCGCCACCCCCGACTTGGCGCGATATTTTAGGACCGTCGCCTCCAGTTCTTTTTCGGCGATATGTTGTATGGAGGTATTGAGTGTGAGATGGACGTCGCTCCCGGGAGGAATTCGCAGTCCTTCAACGCCTTGTACCAGCACTCGGCGTCCGAGGGCGTCGCGCTCGGTAACCGAAGAGCCCGCTTCACCGCGGATGTAATCGTTGTACTTGAGTTCGAGTCCTTCGAGCCCTTCAGAATCCCGCCCGACAAAGCCGATCAATTGCCCGGCTAGCTGATTCTGGGGATAGTAACGATTGGGCTCGTAAAACATGCCGATCCCGGTTGGGTTAAGCGCTTGAATTTTCTCCGCCTCGGGCGACGCTACTTGCCGCTTTATCCAGACAAAGGGTTTGTCTGAGGTGAGTTTTTGTTTAACGTCGGCGGCGCGCAAATTGAGAATCCGCGCCAGGCCCTGACTGAGCTGTTCCGGATCTTGAACGCGGTGTGGGCGGGCATACACCGACTGCGATTCCATGCTCAACGCTAAGGGTTCACCGGCGCGGTCGAACAATGCGCCCCGTTTGGGCAACACGATCCATTCTTTCAAGTGCTGCCGCTCGCCCAGTCGCATGAGTCTTTCGCCTTGCAGCACTTGGAGTTGAAACGCGCGCCCGGCGATCGCCAGGAACATCGCTAAGAATAATATCTTGGCGACGCCGAGGCGGCTGTGATTTCGCTGTAAAGAGCGTCTCATGGTAACACGATGATCTGGCCTTTCTCGGGCGGCACCAGTCCCAGTCGGTTGCGCGCGAGTTTGCCGAGACGATCCGGTGACGTCATGGTAGCTAGCTCTATTTTCAATTCGCGATTTTCCTGTTCCAGACGGCCATGCAGTTTACTCATCGTCGAAAGCACGTAACCCATTTGGACTACCTGAAGCCTCAACCACACCTGCATCAGGGCCACACCGATCAAAGCGATCGCGAAAAGCCCAAGAACGAAAATCCGTCGACGCCGGGCGGCTTGCGCGATGCGCTCCGATCCTTCCCGCGGAACTCTAGCTAACTTGCGCGGTCGCGCGCTGCCCGCCGCACCCATGGAGGCGTTTACATCCTCTCTACGGCGCGCATTTTCGCCGAGCGGGCGCGCGGGTTGGCATGAATTTCACTCGCCGATGGCATTATCGGTTTCTTTGTCAACAGCTTCACTTTCTGGCTCCAGCCGCATCGGCAGCTAAGCGCTCGCGGCGGGCAGAGACAAGCGCGATTCCATTTGCGAAATGCCGCCTTGACGATGCGGTCCTCCAGGGAATGGAACGAAATAATCACCATCCGCCCGCCCGGCCGAAGCGTTTCATAACCGCTCTCCAAGAACTGCTCGAGTTGCTGCAATTCTTGATTCACAGCGATTCGCAGTGCTTGGAAAACCTGCGTCGCCGGATGGTGATCGCGCCGACCCCTGCCTTTTATGCGCTCGATAATCTGGACAAGCTGTGCGGTTGTCTCTAATGTATGCTGTTTTCGCCCGGCGACGATCGCCTGAGCAATGCGCCGCGCTCGCGGCTCTTCGCCGTAAACGCGAAAGATTCGTTCCAGCTGCTCCAGCGCAAATGAATTCACGATCTGTCGCGCATCGACGGTCTGGCGCCGGTCCATCCGCATGTCCAGCCTCGCCGCGGCGCGAAAGCTAAAACCTCTTTCCGGAGAATCGATTTGATCGGATGACATACCTAGATCCAAGATAACTCCGTCAACACCATTCCAACCGATTTCAGTGAGAATATCTTTCGCGTCCGCGAAGCTCGCCTGACGCGCGATCACGCGTCCTTCGAATCGCCCCAGGCGTTTCTGCGTCTCCCCCAGTGCCGTGTCGTCCCGGTCCACCGCTAGGACTTGTCCGTCTGGACTACTCTCGATCAGAATCTGCTCGGCGTGCCCCCCGCCGCCCACTGTGCCATCGAAATATCGTTTGCCTGGTCCGGGCCTGAGACACTCGATCACCTCCCGGACCAGCACGGAGACATGCGCGGACACCGCTCAGTGACTAGTCCCGTCACCCTCCCAATCGTCGTCGAAGCTTTCGATAGCGTCTTCGAGCGACGTATAATCTTCGAAGAAACGATCCATGCCGACAACTTTAAAAATGTCACGCAGGAACGGACTCATGCCTGCCAATTTGAGATCGCCGTTCAAGTTCCGCAAAAGCTTCAGCCGTTCGAGGAGAACCCCAATGCTCAAATAATTGATATGGTCCACCGACTTAAGATTGAGAATAACCTTCGTTCGTTCCTTTTCAATCAGCGAACCGATGGCGTTCTTGATGCGGATCATTTCACGAAAATCGATATCGCCAGTGACGTCGAGCACTGAGATATCTTGGATAGGCTTTCGCGCTAGCATTCACTCTTCTCCTTTCACCGACTTCGGCCGCCGCACGCTTGCTCCTCTAGAGTCCCAGATCGCCGAGAAAATCAGGATCCTGCATTAACTTGTCTTCGGCCTCGACAAAGATTTTCTTCCACGCTTCTCGATCCCACACGCGAAACTTTTCGAGAGCCGATACCAACACGATGTCCCTCTTTAGATCGGCGTATTTGCGCAGCACGGGAGGAATCAGAACCCGGCCATGGGTATCAAGACTGCACTCGCAAGCCGACCCAAGGTAATAATTTTGAAACCGCACGACGCGAGGATCGAACTTAGGCTTCTTGCGGATTTCCTCTTCGAACCTTAGCCACGCGTCGATCGGATACACATCGAGGCAACGCTGTCCGTCGATCACAAAGTTCGTAATGATGATCCGTTCGTCGCCCTTGCCGATCAGCACGTCGCGGAACTTCGACGGGATGCTGAGACGTCCCTTGTTGTCCAGGGTGTGCTCAAAGCTGCCACGAAACATGGTTTTCTAACTGCTAATAGATTAATTGAGGAGAAACTTATCCCACCTTTTCCCACTAGGCGCCACTTATAACTTGCTCTCTACCACCTGTCAACAAAAAAGATTGTAATTTGGGGGACTTTTTTGGTTTTTTGCCGCTTGCCCGGCAGGAAACTGAAGACGCTTTGAAGGCTCTGGTAAAATGCTCGCCGAGCAGGGGTTACAGGCGAGAGCAGGATTCCTGAAAATCAAAAATCATTGGGTATCAGCCTGGATTCCATAACGGCGCGGAGGGAGGCTCAGTGTACGAATTACTGAGCCCGGCACTCGCTTTGTAGATTTGGCAATGCCCGAGGGAAGACGCGAGCGTTGCAAGATTGTGGGCTAAAGTGGATTGGTAAGCCGGATTCTGTTGTGACCCATAACTCGAGTCACAGCGATCATTCATCTTGCCCCTTGATTGCTCAAGGGGTCGAGCGACCATACCCGAGGGCTATGGGCGGACTACCCAACCCTCCTATTTGGCCTTGCTCCAGGTGGGGTTTGCCATGCGTTCACCATCGCTGGCGAACCGGTGAGCTCTTACCTCGCCTTTTCAACCTTACCCGTCGCCGAAGCGCCAGGCGGTATGTTTTCTGTGGTACTTTCCCCCGATCACTCGAGGCCGCCGTTAACGGCCACCCTGTCCTGTGGAGTCCGGACTTTCCTCCCCTCGTGCGTGAGCACGGAGAGCGATCGCTAAATCCACTTTAGCCCGCAGTTTATCGCTTGGCCGCGTCGTCGATGCCCTGATTGGCCAAGCGATCAGCCAATTTATTCATCTCTCGACGCACGTGAAGAATACGATACGAGTCAAATTGACGCAATAATGTCATCGCGCGCTGAAACAGCACTTTTAACTTTTCGTCTTTGACCCGATATTGGCCATTCAATTGCCTGACCAAAAGCTCCGAATCGCTTTGCACGATGATGGTCTTTCGGCCCAACTGCAGGAGCGCTTCCAGGCCCATCAACAATGCCTCGTACTCTGCGACATTGTTGGTCGCTTGACCGAGATGTCGGCTCAATTCTTTCACGACCGTGCCATTTTCGTCGATGATCGCCGCACCGCAGCCGGCTTGGCCCGGATTGCCTCGCGACGCGCCGTCGACCATTACAAGCCACGGTTTTTGCGCTTCCGACATGGCTGGCTGAATTAAGACTGCTCGACTCGCTTCAGTGGGGAGTAAAGTTTGCTGATGACGGTGTGCGAACTGTGCTGTAATCGAGGCAAGAACTCGCGCCGCTGTCAATTTATATTCGATTAGAAGGACTAGAACTCGCTGAAAAATGGAGCGTTTTGCGCCGCACGGGATTTTGCGCGTCGCTAAGCCGACTTGGCCTGTTGTTCCGCCCCAGGCTTAAAGTATAGAATTCTCTGGCAACTTGGGCATAGGTTGAGTTTTTCGCTTTTGATGATTTCATTCCACAGCTGCGGCGGAATATTCATATAACATCCCTGGCAAATGCCACCCGTAACCTCCACCACAGCCGTCCCCCCGCGTCGAGAAAAAATTAGCTCGTAACGGGAAATCAATTCTCCGGCTACCTGGGAGGCAATGCTCCGTCGACGGCTCGCCGCCTCTGAAACAGCTTGGTCGATGCCCGAGATCTGTCCTTTGAGTTCCCCTTGTTTTTTCTGCCACTCGTCCTGCATCGCTGCCATTTCCGCTTCCTTGGCCTGAATTTGCGCCTTGATGCCGTCGATTTCTTCCATAATTGTAATGAGAGTTTCCTCTAGCTCACTGTTGTTTTGTTTCAACTGTTCGATTTCGCGCTGCAACGCTTGAAGTTCTTTTGCGTTTTTGATGCGGTTCATGCGCATCCGCTTGTCCATCGCCTTCTTGCCTTCATCCTGAAAAACGCGGTCCTTTTCCAAGCGTAATTTTTCCTTTTCGGCATAGGCGGCAGCCAGGGTCTCGATTTCACGTTTTTTGGCCTGAATTTGATGCTCCTTACTTTCGATCTCGCTAAGCAAACCTTGCTTGCGTCCGGTGTGCTCTTTTATTTCGCGATCAACGGTTTGCAGCGAAGCCAATATCTCGATTTGCGTATGCAACTGTGATTCCCCCCGTTTAGCAAAAAAAAATGCACCCGTTTGGGTGCATTTCTGAAACTGCAATGCTGGTCGTTAAATATCGTTTTAGTGCTAATTCGATTCACTCCAACCAAAGCCCTTAACAATTTATCTATATCGATTCTTCTTCGTTGTCAAAGCCACCCTCACCGCTCACGGCTCGTATCTTCGCCTCGAGGGGGCGTCGCATGCCGACGCGTCCGATTGGCCGGTCTGGCCGGCGGCTAAGGTCTTCAACGAACATTCGGCCGAGGCTGCTGGTTTCTTAGCTGGCGGCCCATATTATTGGTCGTGCGTATGACGTCGCCGATCCAGACCGTCAACTCATTTAGCCTGCTGCCATTGTTGGAAGTAATTTCCGACCAGGACAGGCCGCGTTGGTACTGCTCCACTACTCGATTAATGGAACCGCGGCCCAAATACGAAACCCCGCGTAGCGCCGCGTACTGGCCATACCCTACTCGAAGCTGCTGGCGCTCTTGAAACACGATTTGTGGACTGGTGCGCAGCTCGTATGCCAACGCTTCGACGACGGGGCGCTCCCCACTCTGCTCTTCCACAAAACGGTTGATCGCCGACATGCGTTTTAAAAGTTCACGCTCGGACTTGGCGGTCGCTGTGTCGAGCGACTGCGGTGACGGTAGTGTTTCGATTCGCGCGGCGCTCGCGTGATAGTAGTTGAGCGCTTCCGGCAAGAAGGAACGCAACTGGTGGATCCGTGTTTCATAACCCGGGTGCGTCGAAAGGAATTCTGGCGGGGCGCCTTTGGCACCCTCCTTTTTCTCCATCCGTTCCCATAACTCTAGCGCGGTCCGAGGATCATAGCCTGCTTTGGCCATCAGAATGAGACCGATCCGATCGGCCTCCGTCTCTTGCGACCGGCTAAACGGCAACGCCACGCCGACACCAGCGGTTATCCCATAAGCTTGCAACACTTGATTGGCCAGAGCTGGATTTCGTCCGAGCGCGACGCCGAGACCAACTCCGCCAAGTTGCAGCAACATACCCTGACTCATTCGTTCCGCCGGATGGCGCGCCAGCGCATGGGCTACCTCATGACCCAGCACCACTGCCAGTCCGGCTTCATCTCGCGCCGGGCCGAAAATGCCGGTGTAAACGGCGACCTTGCCACCCGGCACGGCGAAAGCGTTCACCGTTTCCGGATCGTTAATGACGGTAAACTCCCACTTGTAGTCGGGTTTGTTGGCTGCGCGAGCGATTCGCTCGCCGACCTTACGCACGATCCGTTCCGCATCGGCGTCATGCGTCACCACGCTATCGCGTAAATGATGCCGATAAGCGTCGTCGCCGAGGGACGCTTCTTGGCCCTCTGAAACCAAAATGACCTGACTTCTGCCCGTGTACGGAGCCGTCGCGCAACTCGCAACCAAACTGACCGACAAGATCAAAGCCAAGATTTGTTTCATGACCAGATCGCGCACTCTCCAGCGAACGAAGTTGCAGCTAGAGACATATGGCCCACCAGAAATAGTAGCTTTTGGAATTTGCCGACGCAAGAAACGGTTTTGCCACTGGCAAAACGATCAAAGAAAACATTCTTGAATCAATCAGAGACCCATCTTACCGGGATTCATGATGTTGTTTGGATCCAGCGCTCTTTTGATTTGCTGCATCACGTCCAGACCATAGCCGTGCTCTTCGGCCATGAGCGGCGCCAGCTTTACCCCGACGCCGTGGGTGTACTCCATCGACCCCCCCATCTGCTGCACTAGCCGGAGCAATTCTTCGATGGTCTCCTCCAAGGCGAGTTGAGCGTTCGGCGTGTCTTCATCGTCACCGCTCAGCCGCATGGAAAACAGCTCCGGTTGCACCCATAACCCGCTCTCTTCCAAGCGCACGTTACGCCGTTTGATGATTTCTTGCGCAGCGCGCTTAAAGGCGAGAACTTTCGATGCTGGCAGCGCGACGTGAATCCAATCGCGATAGACACCGTCCCGGCCACGCTCGCGACGCTGGCGCCGATTGCGCATGAAGCGGCGCGCAATCTCATGACGTCCGCGCCAAAACTCTTCTGGCTCTCTGCGGCTGAGCGGCTTGCCGCCGTGCTCCGCACAGATCGTAGCTGCCTGTTTCTCCTCCGTCGTGACGATCGCTTCGTTGCCTTCGAAAACCAGATAGAGCAATGCGCCGGGCTCGTGCCTGTCTTCATCGTCGCCGTAGTCGAGCATTGCCGGTCGTAGACGCCGCTGAAACATTTGCTGAATTGCGGCATAGCCCTGTTCGAAGGAAGAAAAGAGATAGCCGCTGAACAGGCGCGTCTCGGGCCGCGGAAAAATTCTGACGGTCGCTTCCGTGATGATCCCGAAACAACCCTCGGCGCCGATCAAAAGCGCATTGAGATCGAGCCCCGCTGAATGCTTTGACACCGCGCGCGTGCGGAGAATCTCTCCGCTCGGCATCACGGCTTCCAAACCTAGTACCTGCTCGCCCATGGAGCCGTAGATCCCGGCTCGATAGCCGACACTGTTCGTCGAAATCGCGCCGCCGATTGTGGCCACGGGGACCGTCCATGGATCGTGTCCCAGAATGAAACCCACGTCGTTTAGTTTCTCATCGAACGACTCGAGAACAACGCCCGACTGCACGCGGGCAGCACGCGCCTCAACGTCGATTTCGAGTATGCGATTCATAGCGCGCAGATCGACGACCATACTGGGTCGAATCGACAATGCGCCCCCCATGAGTCCTGAGCCCCCGCCAAATGGTACGATCGAAATTTTTTCCGCGTTGGCAAACTGCACGATGCGACGGACCTCGTCCGTGGATTGCGGTCTTACCACGCAAATCGGCGACTGAAGCTGCGGATGATGGCGTGGATGGATTCGCCCTTCACTCAGGGCATCCCAGGAGAGTTCATCCAGTTGCACTGAGTCAGTCGAGATCCGCACGGGATCGATCCACGTCGAGAGCTTTGTAAGAATGTTGTCCATCAGACTGACACAAGACGTTTACCGACCCGTCGTGAAACGAATCATAGCGCAATCCTCGGGCGCGAAAAAGCACCGCCTAGTTTCACCGCCATAGCAAATTGAGATGTGAAATTCTGAGCGAGGCGAAGACGCGCTAGAGCAACGTGCCACGCAAAACCGCTGCCGCGACGGTGAAATAGATCACCAAACCTGTAACGTCAACCAAGGTCGCCACGAATGGCGCCGACGCGCTCGCGGGGTCGAATCCTAATCCGCGCAAGACGAATGGCAGAATCGACCCGGCCACGGCCCCCCATAAAACAACACCCACGAGGCTAAGCGCCACGGTTAACGCCACGAGAAAATAGTGCTCGCCGTAGGCGTCGAACAGACCCTGCCACAAGAGAATGCGAACAAGCCCGATCGAAGCCAAAATCAACCCGAGCCCTAGGCCGGTCACCACTTCCCGGCGAACAACGCGCCACCAGTCGCGGATTCGTACTTCGCCGAGCGCCATTGCACGAATCACGAGTGTGGTGGCTTGCGATCCAGAATTGCCGCCGCTGCTGATGATCAGCGGCACGAATAACGCCAACACCACCGCGCGGGCGATCTCGGCCTCAAATTGCCCCATCGCCGTCGCGGTGAGCATTTCTCCCAGGAAGAGAGCAGCCAACCAGCCTGCGCGCTTGCGGATCATCCGCAATAACGGCACCTGAAGATAAGGTTCCTCCAGTGTTTCCACGCCGCCGAGTTTTTGAATATCTTCGGTCGCTTCTTCTTGGACCACATCCACGATGTCATTGAGGTTGACGACACCTTTGATTCGTCCTTCCGCGTCGACCACCGGCATCATGAGCAGATGATGGCGCATAAAAAGCTTGCTGAGCGCCTCTTGATCCAGATCTTCCGGGGCCGAAATCACTTCAGTGCGCATGATGTCCCGGACAAGCTTGTCTCCCGGCGCAACCAAAAGATCGCGGAATGATACCACGCCGAGCAGATGTTCTTCCGGGTCCACGACAAAAACGTAGTAGACCGTCTTCTCCCGCGAGCGCGCGTCTCTACGCAGATAACTGATCGCCTCGTCGACCGTCATGTCGGTACGCAGGCGGGAGTAGCGTGTATTCATTAGCCCGCCGGCTTCGTCCTCGGCGTAGTCGAGAAGCCCCTTGACTTCCCGCCGCGTCGCCTCGTCAAGAAGTGAAAGCATATTCTCACGTTCCTCGATCGGAACTTCTTGAATCAGGTCGGCGGCGTCATCCGGCGCGAGCAATCGCATCCACAAGCGCCGTTCGCCCAACGGAAGGGCGAGCAGGAGTGCAGCGCGATCGCGCGCGTTCAGCTGCAAGAAAAAGTCGTCAGCATCGTCCCGTGCTAAATATTCGAATCCTTCGACGCGTTCTTCCAACGAAAGCACGGGCCAGGCTTCGTAGAGCTCAGAAGGTGTGAAATTCTTTTCTGGCCTGGGTTGCGGGTTCCAGCCGTGTTGTGAAAAGCGGTAGGCTCACATACGTAACACATCGACCCAGCCGCGCAAAGGCAGCCGAGTTACATTTGGAAGAAAGATGAAAAGACTTGTGCGGGTACTGTCGCTAAGAAAACCTCAGTATGAATCTTTCTGACCGTCCGGCTTGCCAACAGCGACTGAATTAGATCCGCGAAGAAACCGAATGATTTGAACCGGCAGCCATCGCGGGATAAGGTCGGCCAAAACGTCCCATGCTCGCCATCATCCTCGGCCTCTTTGCTTCCTTTTGGTTCGCCGCGTCCATGATCCTCATCAACCGGGGAGTACTGGCAATCGATTATTTTCGCGGCTTGCTGACCAACCTAGGCGTCAACGCGCTGTTTCTTTGGCTCTACGTCGTGCTCTTCGTCGACAGCATCGACCTCGGGACGCCCGCCAATCTCATTTTCGTTTTGGTCGGCATCTTCGTTCCCGGCGTCGCGCGTTTTTTCATGTTTAAAGGAATCGAGCGACTCGGCGCATCCATAACGTCGTGTTTAACCAACGGCACACCACTTTTCGCCACCTTCTTCGCCATTGCATTTCTGCA
>VBKY01000030.1:9499-30664 GCA_005879255.1 Deltaproteobacteria bacterium | reverse complement strand
ATTGTCTCCGGCATCATCGCTCTCTCTTGGAAGGGTGCCACCAAGACCTGGCGCACGCGCGATCTCCTGTTCCCGCTTACCTCTGCTTTTCTCTTCGCCGCCCGCGACAACATGGTCCGTTTCGGCCTATTGCACATCGATTCGCCGATCGTGGGCGCGGCGATCGCGGCGAGTACCTCGTTCGTGACCATGTCCATCATCTATCTCGCATTTGAGAAAAACCCACCGCTTGGCAAATCGGTACGGCGCGGCTTTGGGCTCTTTGCTGTCGCCGGATTCATGAACTTTCTTTCGTATGTCTTCGCCTACACCGCCCTCAGCATGGAGCGCGTTTCCCTCATGTCGCCGCTCATCAACGGCTCTTCGCTTTTCATCCTGCCGCTCTCCGCGTTGTTTCTGAAAGGTGTCGAGCAACTCACGCCGCGCAAGATCGGCGCGATAGGTCTGGTGATCATCGGGGTCTTTCTAATTTCGTGGGAAAAACTTTAATCGAAACGGACGGAGGGTTTCGGAGAAGACGTTAAAGCTCTTAGTGCACCGTCGGTCCGGAGTCGTCGTCTTTGCCGCCGGGATAAACTTGGAAGCGGCGTTTGAGGCGGGCGAGGCGGCGGCGGTCGAGGTAGTCTTTGATTCGGTCCCAGGGATTGCCGCCGCGGAGATAAAGGTAACCGAAAACCATACCGCCGAGATGGGCTAAGTGTGCGATACCGCTCTGCCCTGCCGTGATCGACGAATAGAGCGCGATCGCTCCGATGATCCATACGAAGTGTTTCATCTTGATCGGAAACAGAAAATAAAAATAGACGATTCGGTTAGGATAGATGAGACCGTAAGCCAGCAGAATACCATAGACTCCCGCTGACGCGCCGATGCTCGGTCCCATCTGGTTGGGTAGGAAGAGGGTATTGAGGATGCCGCCGCCGATAACGGTAATAAAGTAATAGCGCAGAAAAAAACTGCTTCCCCAGCGCCGCTCCAGATCGCAGCCGAACATCCAGACCGCCAGCATATTGAACAATAGATGAAACAGCCCGCCGTGGAGAAACTGGTAGGTAAAAAGTTGCCAAAGGTAAAACTCGTGCAAAACCAGGGGCGGGACCAGACCGAAATAAAAAGCCAGCTGGTAATCCACGCTAACACCCACGATTGTTTGAATGGCAAAGACGGCGACGTTGGCGATCAGCAAAAACTTGACCGCCGGCGTCACGCTGCCGCCACCGAACATGATCTGTCGAGTCTGGTATTGCACTGGAGCGTAGTTTAACTTTTCGCTGTCGGTGTTTAAAGACGACTCGGTCTTAAACTACCCGCCCAGGTAAGCTTGTCGGACTAAATCATTCCCGGCCAGTTCGCTGGACGTTCCTTTGAGAATCACTTCACCAGTCTCTAAAACGTAACCTCGATGCGAAATAGCCAGCGCCATGACAGCGTTCTGTTCGACCAGCAACACGGTCACGCCGGCTTTGTTGATGGTGCGTATGGTTTCGAGGATCTGCTCGACGATCTTCGGCGCAAGGCCCATGGAAGGTTCGTCGAGCAGCAAAAGTTTTGGCTTGGCCATGAGCGCCCGGCCGATGGCGAGCATCTGCTGCTCGCCGCCGGAAAGCGTGCCGGCATACTGTTTTTGTCGCTCTTTCAGTCGTGGAAACATTTGAAAAACGAAATCCAGCTCCGCGCCGAGCGCGCGCTTGTCGCGCGTGTAACCCCCGATTTTAAGATTTTCCAGCACGGTAAAGCGCGGAAAAACTCTTCTGCCCTCTGGCGCATGAGCGACGCCGCGGCGAACGATCTCATGGGCCTCGATGTTCTCGAGCATCGCTCCTTCGAGTTCGATGGACCCTCGCTTGGGTCGTAGCAGTCCGGAAAGCGTTTTCAGCGTGGTGGTTTTGCCCGCGCCGTTGGCGCCCAGAAGCGTCACCAGTTCGCCTGTTTCGATCGAAAAGGACACGCCTTTCAGCGCATGGATAGTATCGTAGTAAACGTGGATGTCGTTAACTTCGAGCATGCTCCACCCACGATCCCTGTCCGAGATAGGCTTCGATGACGCGCGGATCCTGGCGCACTTCCTCGGGACGGCCCTCGGCAATTTTTTCGCCGTAATCCAACACATGGACGCAATCTGAAATTCCCATGACCACCCGCATGTTGTGTTCGATCAGTAAAATCGCTCTGACGTAGGTTCCTAAGAGTTCTTTGAAAAGCGCCATCAGCGATTGCGCTTCCGAGGTACTCATACCCGCCGTCGGCTCGTCGAGGAGCAAGAGCTTTGGCTCGGCAGCCAGGGCACGGGCAATTTCCAAGCGGCGCTGTTCGCCATAAGACAATTGATGCGCCCATTCATTCTCGCGACCGCTGAGTCCAGTGAGCTCAATCAGCTCCATCGCCCTGTGCTGTGCGCCTTTTTCCTTTTCATGAACTCCTTGGAGGCTCAACAAGATTGCCGGCAAGCTTGTTTTTAGCCGCGCGTGCATGCCCACCAACACGTTGTCCAACACGGTCATGTGCGAAAACAAGCGAATATTTTGAAATGTCCGACTGATGCCGGCGCTGGTGATTCTCTCGGGCTTTAACCCGACGAGTGAGCGATCGAGAAAGCGCATTTCACCTTCGTCCGGCCGGTAGATTCCCGTCAAGGTATTGAAAAGCGTGGTTTTGCCGGCGCCGTTGGGGCCAATGAGCGAGGCGATCATGCCCTCTTCCAACTCCAGGCTCACGCGCGTGAGCGCCTGCAAGCCGCCGAAACGTTTCGAAACGCCGCGGAGTTCGAGCAATGCCATATTACTTTCTTGGCTCCCGGCGCGGCGGCAAGATGCCCTGGGGACGAAAGATCATCATCAGAATCAAGATCAGGCCGAACACCATGCGCTCGTACTTCGCCGGTTCGAACTGCGCCGGCAGCTGACTCAGCGGATAACTGCCGAGCAACGGAAGCGAGAGCACGGCGCCGGACTGACGCAATCCGTTCAGCCAGAGCGACAAGCCCTTGAGCAACTGCAGGTTAAGAACCGTGACGCCGGTTGCGCCGAGGATCGCGCCCGGGATAGAACCCATGCCGCCCAGTATGACCATCGCCAGGACGCCGATGGATTCCATGAAGGTGAAACTCTCCGGGTTGATAAAGACCTGTTTGGCGCCGAAGAGAACACCGACCGCGGAAGCAAACGACGCGCCGACGGCAAAGCCGAGAAGTTTCATCCGCACAACCGGCACGCCCATCGCAGCGGCGGCAACTTCATCTTCACGAATCGCCTTCCACGCCCGCCCGATACGGGAATCTTCTAACCGTCGCGTCACCAAAACGATGACGCATACCATCGACAAAATTAGAAAATAAAAATAAAGCGGATAAAGCTGAGCTTCGGAAAACTTCACACCGATGAATTCCAACACCGGCTGAAAGAACAGCGGCGGTTTGGTTATCGGACTGATCCCTCTCGGACCATTGGTCAGATTCACCGGTTTGTCTAAATTGTTGACCAGCGCGCGCACGACTTCGGCGAAGCCCAATGTGACGATCGCGAGATAGTCGCCGCGCAAACGCAGCACCGGCAAGCCCAAGAGAGTACCCGTCAACGCGCCAACGCCGATGCTGAGCAGGAGGAAGACAAAAAACCAGTTGGGCGAGAGCGGGAACAGGCCGCCGGCGATAAATTGGTTTGCTTGGGGCGAGCCGAAGATCGCCCAAAGATAAGCGCCAATGGCGTAAAAAGCGACGAAGCCGAGATTGAGCAAGCCGACGAAGCCGACGACGATGTTCAATCCCAACGCCAGAGCGACAAAGATGCCAATCTGGATGGCCACTTCCAGGTAATAACCATTAATGAAACCCAAGATCGGCATCAGCCAGAGCAATACCAAAGCGCCTAACCATAACTTCACCTTCCGCTGGATCGATGAATAGTAAATAGCGATTAGCGAAGCTTCGAATAGAAGGAAGGCAAACAGGGATTGGGGAAACCATATCGCTAGCAAAAAGCTCGACAGGATCGCTGCCAATAATCCAATCATCGCACCGACGCTTTTCACGCCTTGCCCTCCCGCACCGTCTCACCGAGCAAGCCTTTGGGGCGAAAGATCAAGATCAGGATTAAGACTAAGAATGCGACAACGTCCTTATATTCGGCGCCGAACGCGCCGTCGGTCATTAGAGAAAGGTAAGAGGCTGCAAACGCTTCCAGCAGCCCGAGCATCATGCCGCCCAACACAGCGCCGGGTATATTGCCGATACCGCCAAGCACCGCGGCGGTGAAAGCCTTCATGCCCGGGACAAACCCGCTATAGGGATTGACCAAACTGTAATGAATGCCGAACAGTACTCCGGCGAGTCCGCCCAGGGCACCGCCGACGAAAAACGTCAGCGCAATCACCCGGTTCACCGGCACACCCATGAGCGACGCCGTGTCCGGGTCCTGCGCCACGGCGCGAATTGCCGTGCCCAACTTAGTGTGGTTGACGAAAAAGTAGAGCCCTGCCAAAGTCAGCAATGCGGTGACAATGACCAGCAGTGACTTCACCGGGATGACCAGGTTTGCGGTCACGGGCAAGTTGCGCTCGAAAAATTCCAGACTCGGATAGTTCAAGTAAAACGTGTTGCGCCATAGGCTTTCGAAAAGTCGCAGACCGTCTTGCAGAAAAAAAGACGCGCCGATCGCCGAGATCAGCGCGACGAGACGAGGACCGCCCAGTAACGGACGATAGGCGACGCGCTCCAGCGCCATGGCAGCAACTCCGCTGACGACCATTCCGGTGATAATGACCAGGAGCAGTATCACCGCGGGATGAAGTGTGGCCAATTGCCCCGCGCTCTGCAGCAGCAACAAGACTTCGACCCCGACGAAGGCGCCGAGCACAAAGATCTCGCTGTGGGCGAAGTTGATGAACTCCAAAACGCCGTAGACCATCGTGTAGCCCAAGGCGATCAGGGCGTACATGAATCCTAAAACGACGCCATCCAATAGGACTTGTGGGAGGATTTCCAGTGCGAGTTCCAAGTCGATGCTGACCCTTCAGAGGCCGTTATGCTAACAAATAGCCGTTTCCCCCGCCACTGTTCGAGCGCTGGATGTGCAATTTTCGGTCGGTTTTGCTTGGTTGATGGCGCCGTCAATGAGAAATTTCGGACTGATACATGTACCTGAGCCTTGAATGATGTTGGCTGCATGATAAGAAAGGCAGTCGCAATCATGGAGAACAAGAAGGGGGCGTCGTGTAGGCCCGTGTGGAACGCGACTGTTCATTTCGCAACGCTCCTCGATCGCGTATAATACTCGTCCGAAACGGTGTGAAGCATGTCTGAAGAAGTCGTCTCATCGCCAGCTTTAACCCTGCCGTCGTGGTTGTACAAAATCAAAAAGGCGGCGTGGATCGGCGTGGCGGCAGTCGGGCTTTTGATCACGGCGATCTTGGTCGTGCCGCACTTCGTTGACCTGGGACTGTTCAAACGCACCTACTTGCCCCTTGTCGAGGAAGCGCTTAACCGGCGCGTGGATGTCGGCGAAGTCCGGCTCAGCCTCGTCCCCACGCCGTCGATCCGCTTGTCGAAGCTAAGAGTCTCCGATAATCCGGCATTTGCAGACAATACTTTTTTCTCCGCGCAGCAGGTCCAGCTACGGGTTAAGTTCTTGCCGCTCTTGAGGGGCCGCTTCGAAGTCACCGAACTGGTTCTCGACAAACCGGTTTTCAACCTGCTCAAACAACCCGACGGCACATTCAACTATGCCGATATCGCCAATAAGAAAACTCCCGCCCACGCCCGCCGAGAAGCGAGGAAGCGATCCGAGGGAACAAGGGCACCCGATGCCTCGCCCGCACCGCTGGTGATCCCGAGCAGCATGCGCATCCGAGACGGACAGCTCAATGTCACTACCAAAGGTCAAACGCCGGTCGTTATACGAGGCATCGACCTCTCGGTGAAGGAATTTTCCGGCGAAGCACCCTTCCCGTTTGAAGCGGCTTTTAGCTATCCGGGGCTACACACGATATCGCTGAAAGGAGAGCTTTCCTATCAAGAAGAAAAAGCGCTTCTCGAGCTCAAGAATAACCGTCTTAAGATCCAAGACCTGACCTTTCCTGTGCAAGGCAATATCAGCAGCCTCTTTACGACTCCCCGGGTCCAGCTGGATTTGCGGAGCGACAATGTCGATGCTCAACCCGTTTTCCAGATCCTGTCCGTTTTTAACTTGGCGCCACGCGACACTGAAATTTCCGGTCCCATGGGTCTATACATGAATGTCAGCGGTCCGTCGAACAGCCTCGTCACGCAGATTCGCGGACTATTCAAGGGCGTCAAGGTTAACGGCAAGCGCGCATTGAAAGGCAATTTGAGCGGGGAAGTTTTCATCCGCCTGCCGCTCGGCGGTGGGTCGGTCAGCAAACGGTTGCAGGGCAACGGCAAACTCGTCGCCCGCGACGGCGAGCTCACCAATGTCGATTTGATCAATAAGGTCCAGCGGGTCACGGGTATGATCGGCCTTTCGAAGGACGAACGGCGCGAAGCCACAACGTTTCGCACGATGGAGGCAGACTTCATCATCGGCGGCGGCTTCGCTGAATTCACCCGACTCTACTTGGTGAATCCGCAGTTGGAAGTGAACGGAAACGGCACCATGACCATAGAACAACCGACGCTGAATCTCACTATCGACACCAGCCTATCGCCTCAAGCATCGGCCCGCGTCGGCCGCGGCCACGCGTCGACATTCTTCAAAGACAGCCACGGCCGCGTCGTTGTGCCGTTGAAAGTGACCGGACCGGTGGAAAATCCTTCGGTCAATTTGAATGCTCAAAAGATTGCCGAGACCGGATTGCCACAAAAAATGGACAAAGGATTCAGTTCCTTTTTCAAGCAGCTCTTCCGCAACCGCTGAGGCCGTCAGCGAACTTCAGCGTCGCCCGTTCGGTGGACTAAGGCGGAGAATAAGCCCCTGCAAATTTTTTCCTTCGAGGATCTTGGTGCTGGACTGATCGAGATCGAGAAGCAGCCCGTTGATCTCGCTTTCCTCTCTGCTTCGCTCGCCTTGAAGTTTTACTTTTCTTCCCGAGTTCCTCACACAATCCAGGATCTCCTTGACGCCGATCGTTTCAGGATCGCGGCCTAACACAAACGTCTCCTCATCGGCCAACGGCAAGACCAATTTGGCTTGTGCAAACATCTCCATAAATTCTTTGACCATACCTGCGGACAAGCGTAAATGAGCGGCCAACTCGGACAGGCTCATCGGGTCGAGCCCATGGTAAAAATTACGCCCGATGAGCAGCATCAGATGCAGCGCGAGCTTCTCGCGGCCCGCCGGGCTCTGCGCCAGCAGCTCTCGATCGCCTTGGAAAACATGAATATTCTGATGCGCGTACGTCACTTGCGCGCCCAGTAATACAATCACCCAGCCGATGTGGAGCCAGAGAAGAAAAAGCAACAGAATCGCAAAACTCGAATAAATTGCGTAATAACGCGTCGACGAAGCGACGAAGACGGCAAAGCCCCAACCGACGGTTTGCCAAAGCACCGCGGCCACCAAGCCGCCGACCAGCGCGGACTGAAGTTTGACCCGCGTGTTCGGTATAAAGATGTAGACAAAGGTAAAAGCGCCCCACAGAGTCAGATAAGGGACCAGTCGCAGTAATATCAAAATCACTGTGCCAAGCGCCTGCAGCGAAAGAAGCGCCTGAACGATCGAATTGTTTTGTAGAGTCGCCGTAATCGTGACTGCAGCAAAAACCAGCACCGGGCCGACGAGCACGGCACTTAGGTAATCGCTGAACTTACGCGTCAGTTTTCTTGGCGCCTTGACGCGCCAGATATGATTGAAAGCCTCTTCGATCGTTCCCATCAACGACAAGACGGTAACGAACAACGTGACCAATCCGACGGTGCCGAGCGCTCCTGCCTTCATCTTGTCGACAAAGCCAATCAGATGCTCGGTGATCTCTACGCCCTTTTCACCAAGCGGCGCGAGCGCTTCGGCCAGGGCCGGTTCGATGCGATTGTGCACGCCAAACGCTTTAAGCAGTGAAAAAACGACTGCCAAGAGTGGTGCCAGAGAGAGCAGCGTCTTGAATGCTAAAGCCATCGCCTGGAGTTTCACGAGGTTTTGAAAAAAATCGCGGCCGACCATGAGCGCGATTTTGACGGAGGAATGAACCAACCTCCTAAACTGCTTCAGTTCCGAAAGCTCGCTATCGAGAAATTGATCGAAGACTCTGGTCTTCATTTGTTGAAATGACCGCTTTGGCTGCTGTGTGGATGGGCTCATGGCAGATTCGGTGCTGTTTCGGACATAGGGGGAATTTAGCGGGGAGTCTACCAGCTTTACTCGCAAGCGACAAAGCAATCCTCGCCCCAGTCTAGGCGACTCGCGTAATTGACAAGGCTACCGACGGATCGATATGCTGCGCCATTCGCATTCTAAGTATCGCAACCGTTTCCCATGCCGACATTCGCTGCGCGAGCGTATCAACCCCCTTCTCAGGCCTTACGCCGCGGACTCAATCTGCCTGGCCTGATCGCGCTGACGTTCTTTTGCGTAGCCGGTGGTGCTTACGGATTGGAAGACGCGATCGGCGCCGGCGGGCCGTTCGTCGTTCTTTTAGGAATCGTAATTCTGCCCTGGCTCTGGAGTTTTCCTACCGCGCTGATGACCGCCGAGTTGTCGACCGCGATGCCCGAAGACGGCGGCTATGTGGTTTGGGTCGAAAAAGCCTTCGGGCGATTTTGGGGCTTTCAAGAAGGCTGGCTAAGCTGGCTCTGTAGTTTCGCCGACAACGCGCTCTATCCCGTCATGTTCGTCGATTATCTCGCTTACCTCCGTGGCGACATGTCGCCCATGGAGCGCTGGCTGATCGGTACCGCTATGATCAGCCTTATTACCTGGCTGAACGTGCGCGGTATTCGCTTGGTCGGCTTGAGCTCGATCGTCTTTCTATTCATCGTACTCGCGCCCTTCGGAGTCATGGTTGCCTTCGGCGCACCGCAAGTACAGGTATCGAACTGGTTCAAGAGCACGGACGGGATCGACTGGGCGCTGCTTTGTAGCGTCTTGCTCTGGAATACCTCCGGTTGGGATAACGCGGGTTGCTGCGCCGCGGAAGTCGCCAATCCGAACCGAACCTATCCGCGCGCGATGATTATTACCGTATTGTCGGTATCGGCCGTTTATTTGTTCCCGGTGGCGGTCGGCGTCGGCGTCGATGCCAATTGGGCTGCGTGGAAGGAAGGTTATTTTCCCAAAGTCGCCGCGCAGATCGGCGGTCCGTGGCTCGGATCTTGGCTCACGATCGCTGGCGTGGTCAGCGCCGCGGGATTGCTCAATGCTCTTCTGTGCACGTCCGCGCGGGTGCCATTCGCCATGGCGGAGCGTCATATGTTGCCGCAACCGCTGCGCCGATTGCATCCACGTTATGGCACCCCGTGGCCGGCGATTTTGTTCAACAGCATCGGCGTCTCCCTGTTGATCCCGTTTTCTTTCCAGGACCTGATCGAAGTCGACATGTTCCTCTATGCGGCGGCCCTGATTTTGGAATTTGCCGCGCTGATCTGGTTGCGAATACGGGCTCCGGAGCTCCCCCGTCCCTTTCGAGTGCCGTTTGGCACTGCCGGAGTCATTGCCATCAGCATCCCGCCCATCGCATTATGTCTAGCCAGCATCGCATTATCCGACGAGGCTACGAGATACGTCAGCATTGGCGGCATCGCCCTTGGGTTGATCATCTTCCGCTGGCAATCGAGAACGAGCCCGTCATCCGATGTTGAAAGTGCGCCGACGGCTTGAGGAACGGAGCAAGGCCGAAATTTATTTACAGTCGCGCGAGATATCTTCGGCCGCGCCGTAGCGCAAGCGCACCAAGCCATCCTCGCCGGCGGCCGGGGCAAAAAAGAGCAGGTCTGAGAAAACATTCTCACAGATAGTGGGTAAGCGCGGCCCGCCCAGTGCACCAATCACGCCGGTAACCGTGATGTGGCCGACAACCAGTACCGTCTCATCTTTATGTCGGCGCACCGCGGCGGCGACTTCCTGGATATTCTCGAGAGATTTTCCTTCGTAGAGTGGAACCACTTCCGGCGTGATTCTCAGCAAACTCGCCAGAGGCCTGGCAGTATCTCGGGTGCGTCGCCATTGAGTTGTAATGATTGCCGTCACCCCTGCGTCTCGAAGCGTCGCGGCGAGCGCTTGGGCTCGGGCTTCCCCCGCCGCAGTGAGCGGCGGATCTTCTCCGTGCCAATCTCGTTCCGCGTGTCGCACAAGTATCACAAAGCGGGCCGAAGCGAGATTTGGTCCGCCGCGCGGGCTCGGGCCGGTGGCGCAGCCAAGCGAACTCACAGCGAGGAGAAGAGCGAGCAACAAATGGCCAAGCGGCTGGCGGAATCCTTTGACGAGATTCCGACGAATTGGTTCGATCGTTGACTCGAGTCGGATCACGCTAAATTCGTTGTCTTGCCGCAGTTGGGACAAGCTCGCCACTCTGCACTTAACGCATAGCCGCATGCGGAACAATGATGGCGCGAAATAATCCGTGGCGGAGGTTGCTCCAATTGTGGCCCTTCAGCCCAGTAGATTCCTGTGAATAGGCTCGTTTTGCACGTCGTCGATACGGTCTGTCCTGAACGATCGACATAGGTGACTTCATAATGGCGCTCGTTTTTTTCAAAGAACCAACCGCGCGCAAAAGGATTCCACGCAATTGAAACAACCCGCCCGCCCTTCGACTCGATTTCGTCCTTAATTCTATTCTTGTCGACGAAATGCATGACGATGCGAATGGCCAAGCCTACGAAGATGGCGGCGACGATGAAATTCATCGAGTAATTCATAGCGGCCTGTATTTTCGCCCACCAGCGGTTTGGGGGCAAGCGCGCGCCCATGGCGCAAAAGCTCAAAACTGAAATCAAACGGCGCGCATTTGTCCCGCGCCCAAAATTGCATGGAACAAAGAGCGCTCTTGAGATAGTCGTGACGTAGATCTCATAGAGACGCGTGTCTACGTCGAAACGGCCATATAATTTGGCCGATTAGATCAGCTGGGACAGGATCCGGAACAACAAACTCCTTCGGCTGTTTTCCCGGCATATAGTAGGTGCCGAACGATATATCCCACAGCGGCAACAGGCCCGCGAAGTTTTTATCCTGCCCCTCCTCAGCGAAGTGTGATGCCAGCGGTGAAACGTCGGGCTGGCGAGCACGGCGCGCAACGGGAAATACGAAACACTGGGTGACCTAAAAGCAGATTTTCCTAAACAGTAGTTAAATCCGTCATTCAGAAAATTTCGAAATCCATCCAAAGGCTTCGCTCCGTCGACTCGCGCGGAGCAAATCTCAAACGTCGATCGATTTAAAGGGAGCCATTTTTTTCATCTCCCACCGGAAAATTAGGTAGTTTGCAAAAAATGCCGGCGCTAACCAAAAATACCAAAGCTCGTCGGCGATCCAAATCCTTAGAACCGCATGGCAAGCATTGATCGCAATATAAAGCCGGGCGGCCCAGAACGCATGCCAAGGAAGTGGTTTTTGACGTATCCAGATCGCCGCCTCAATGATTGCCGGGAAAAAGGCTACCTGATCATAGGTCCAGGCAAAGAAACTGCTCACCACTGAAACTAGAACAATAAGCGGCAGTTGTTCACACCACTGCCACCCGTGCTTGTACTGATGCCAATAATAGAGAACCCACGCAATGGCGACGACGGACGGCGCAAATTCCAGCCACGCATGACCTGGCCCAATAAAAACTCTCACCGCACTTCGGAAGGTCGGAGTCAGCCAATCCAGGGGCCTCGGTATATCGGGAATTGTGTAAAGCGCGAAATATTGAAAGTAGATTTGCCGGTCGAGTAGAAGAGGAATGAGCGCCGCGCTCAAGCCAATCAGCACCGTCCCTGAAATTACCCGCCACTGCCGGTTTTTCCAAATCCAGAGCACGAAGACAATCCAAAACAAGTATAGAAGATGAGGCTTGATTGATAGAACCGCAGCAGACGCGCCCATGGCAAACGACTTTTGCTTTCGCTCGAAGTAAAGAAACGCCGTTAAACCTGCCAGGATGACGGGGCTAATTTGGCCAATGATTAGAACACAAACCGCTGGCACGTACGTCAACGCGAGCAGCCATGGCAGCCGGGAGGGTGCTGTTGTATTTCCGTAAATCGACCAAAGTTGTTGCACTGAGACGAGAATCAAAGAAACATGGGCCAAGAGCCAACAAAACTGACCGGTAGTATAACTGAATAAACCGAACGGCAGTGTGAACAATAGAGTCCACGGCGGATTCCACATGATAACGGGCGCGGCGCCGCCCCACCCAGCCGGTTGTTGTAGGCTGAAAAGCGCTTCCGGAGAGTACGGGTTGCCACCAAACACAAGTAAACGGCTAGCGGCCCAGTATTCCATGAAGTCCCGTGCCGCCGAATGATCAGAGGACGAGGACGTTTGAGCAAACGCAAACTGGGCCCCTACAAATCCAAAGAGGCAAAACACCGCCCAGCCTTTGGATCGAATGATATCAACCGGTCTTAAGGACAGATGGTTCTCGTGGTTTGCGGTTCAGTTGATGTTTCCGTCGGCGAAGCTCGCCGTTTTATTTGACCAGCAACTTGTGTTTGCCCGATACTCTAGCAGATTTCAAGCATTCTAACGGAGCGAGCAACGCCTTTTGCCACAACCTAAACGGCTCAGTGCACACACTCGAAAGCAGCGGTTGAATTGGTTGGTTGTGCAGCGCGGAAAGTCGGCCTTGCCTTAAATCGTATTTGTCAGCTCTGTTGAACGCCGTAGCGACGCGCGAAGAGATAATAGATGACCGCGATGGAAACCAAGATCACCGTCCAGATCACGCCGAAGGCGGCGAGCTCGCCGACTTGAGCATTTTCCCACAGCTCGAAGATCGCCACGGAGACCACCGGCGTTTGCGGGCTGACGAGCAACACCGACATCGATAGTTCCTTCGCCGATAGGAGAAAAATAAACGCCCAGCCGCCGAGAAACGACGGCGTCACGAGTGGCAAGACGATGCGTCGCATACAGTTCGACCATGTCGCCCCAGCGGTATATGCGGCCTCTTCCAATTCCTTGTGCAGCTGTAACAAGCCCGAATGAGTGTAGCGGATGCCGTAGGGAATGTAACGCGTGACAAAAGCGATGAGCAAAATCCACAACGTTCCGTAGACCGGAATCGGCACGAATAAGTAAAAGCGCAGTATCGCGAGTCCCATGACGATACCTGGAAATAATAGCGGCAGGGTCGTCAATAGATCGAGCAACCAGCGCCCGCGCATTTTGGTGCGCACCAGCAACCAAGAGGCGAGCAGCGTCAGCGCCATTACCGCGCTGGCGCTGCCGAGTCCTAACAGGATACTGTTCTTGATCGAATCGGTGATCTTCGGGAAGTGAATCGCGGTAACGTAATTCTTCGCCGTGAACCTGGACAACGCTTCGATCGAAGGTTGCATGTAAAAAGGCAACAGCGAAGCCCAGAGAATGATCAGAAAAGGCAGGACGAGCAGCACCAAGGCATAAGCCAGCAAACCAGCGCCGGCGAGGTAGCGCCAGCGGCCTAGATGGATGAGCGCCGGTCGATACCCCTTACCCGTTATGGTATGAAAGCGGTCGCCTTCGCGCGTGACGCGGAAGTAAAGATAAAGCGTACCGGCCACTACGAACATGAGCAGCACGGAGAATGCCCCGGCGCTGCCGTAACGCGGCGGGAGCTTTTGCGCGTCGAGATAGATGGACGTCGTCAGCACGCGAATGTCGCCCGGCAGCCCGACCAGAGCGGGAATCTCAAAGGACTCAAACGAGCGGATAAAAATCAGCAGCACCACGGAGAAAAACGCCGGCAGCATCAAGCGCAGCGATACCCGGCGCATGGTTTGCCAAACCCGCGCGCCGCAAACTGCCGACGCCTCTTCGAGCGACGGGTCCATGGACCGAAAGGCCGCCGCCAACATGAGAAACACGAATGGCGACCAAAGCAGCGATTCGATGAAAATCATGCCCCACAACGAATAGATATTGATGACCGGCCCCGGTTGATCGAGAATTGTTTTCAGCCAGAAGTTCACTGGTCCCGCTTTACCCAGCAACAGTAGCCAGCCAATGGTGTACAAGATGAACGGCGTGCCAAAGGACGCAAAGGCGGTGAAGTAACCCAAGCCGCGCAACGGCGTATCCGTCCGCGTGACAACCCACGCGATGGAACCGCCGAGCAATGTGGCAAATAGCGCGCTACCGGCCGAAAAATAAATCGTATTCAGAAATGGTCCGACAACCTGCAGTTCCCGGATGAGATCTTGGTAGTAGCGAAAAGTAAACTCGTCGATCTCGCCGGTGAGCTTGGTGGTGAAGAGACTGGTTTGAATGACCGAATAAAGCGGCGGCAAGACGAGATAAGCGGTGACTAACGAGACCCCGATCATCACGCCGGTGGCGGCATCGAAGCGTAAAAGCGAGCGGAAACGGAAAACGCCCGGCGCCGCGCTGGTATCGGCGGATTTTATTGGAAGGTTATAGGCTCCAGATGACGTTTGTTTCGCCACGGCATTCGACGAGCGTCTTCACTGCTTCACGAAGACGTTATTAAAATAGTCGACCCACTCGTTGCCTTTGTCGTATTGCGCGTCGGGGTTGATGTAGTAGGCCCGCTTGAACTTCCCACCCCCGGGTTTCAAATCGATTTGCTTGGCGGGCACCTTCGGATGTGACGGCAGATAATTGGATTGCTGAAAAACTTTTTGTCCCTTCTCGGACATGGCGAAGTCGATCAATAGCATCGCCGCGTGCGGATGCGGTGAATTTTTTGCAAGAGCGATCGTTTGAATCGTCGCAGTCACGGGCTCGTGCGGCATCCAGTCGACCGGCGCGCCCGCGGTTTTGCTGATATAGGCGTGATGATTGAATATCTGCAGCGCGAGCGGATATTCGCCGGCGATCGTCAGGTCCAAAACTTGCCGGTTGCTCGCGGTGCTTTTGGCGATATTTTGTGCCTTCAGTCTTTGCAGATAAGTTTTACCCGCTTCTTGTCCCATCGTGTTGAGAATCGTGCCGACGAAGATGGGCGCGCCCGAGCCCCGGCTCGTTGACCACATCATTTGCCCTTTCCAGCGTGGATTGAGCAAATCCTCGTAGGTCTTCGGAATCTCGTTGAGTTTGACCATCTTCGTGTTGTAGCCGGTCGCGAAGAAATAGAGATTGGTCGTGCCCCAATATCCTTGGGGATCCTTGAGATCGGCTGGATATTCCGCGAGCACCGGCGAGTAAAAGCGCTGAAGATAGCCGGCACGCCGCACCATGGTCGGCGACACGGTGCCATCGATGATGTCGACGTCATATCTTTTGGCCTGATATTCGGCGAGCATTTTTTGCACAAGGCGCTCGGCGTTACCGCGGAAGAACTCCACTTGAAGAAAGGGATACTCCTTTTCGAAAGCATCTTTGACTGGGCGAACGACTTGATCGACAATGAGCGTGGTATACCAGGAAATTTTGCCTTCCTTTTTAGCACCCTCGATGAGAACCTTTTGCCGATCGGCGCGACTCATGAGAGCGATTTCTTCGACGGTTGCCGCCGCGGACGATGGCACCAACCCGATCCCGGCGCCAAGCGCGAATAGGATGCAGAAGGCGGATAGCCGTTGGCTCACGAGCGACATGCGGAGCTCTCCTTCGACACTGAAAACGATTCGATCTGCCGCGAAGCTAGTCTGAGTTGCGGCGGCTTGTCAAGGTATAACGCGTGGAGGCCGATCAGCGAAGCCGCGTTCGCGCAGCTGTCTCATTTCAAGAAATTCTTCTCGAAATAATCCACCCACGCTTCACCCTCGTTCATCTGCGCGTCCGGCGTGAAGTAGAGCGCCCGTTTGAACCGCCCACCGCCCGGTTTGAGATCCGCTTGTTTCGCGGCAACTTTTGGATGAGACGGCAAATAATTGACCGCTTGAAACACTTTTTGGCCTTCCTCCGACAAGATGAAATCGATCAACAGCATCGATGCGTTTGGATGGGGCGACCGTGTTACCGGAGAAATCGTGTTGATGGTCGCCGACGCCGGTTCCAGAGCGTACCAATCGACGGGCGCGCCCGCAGTCTTGCTGATATGCGCGTGATGATTGAAGATATGCAGCGCAATCGGATACTCGCCGGCGATGACCAAGTCTAACAACTGGCGGTTACTGGCGGTGGTCTTGGCGACGTTTTGTGCTTTCAATTTTTGCAAGTAGGCTTTTCCCGCCTCTTGTCCCATGGTCTGAAGAACGTTGCCAATAAACATCGGCGCGCCAGAGCCGCGGCTCGTCGACCACATCATCTGCCCCTTCCAGCGCGGGTTGAGCAAATCTTCATAGGTTTTGGGAACCTCGTTGGCTTTCACCATTCGCGTATTGTAGCCAAGGGAGAAGTAATAAACGTTGCTCACTCCCCAAAAACCCTGCGGGTCTTTAAGCTCTGCAGGGTATTCGACGAGATGGGGAGAATAGAAACGCTGTAAGTACCCTCCTTTTTTCACCATCGGCGCTGTTACCGTCCCGTCGACGATGTCGACCTCGTAGCGCTTTCCCTGATACTCGGCGAACATTTTTTGCACCAGACGCTCGGAGTTGCCGCGAAAATATTCGATCTGCAGAAACGGATACTTCTTCTCGAAGGCTTCTTTCACCGGACGCACGACCTGATCCACGATCAGCGACGTGTACCACATGATCTTCCCTTCTTTGCGCGCGGCTTCGATGAGAATCTTTTGCCGGTCAGGTTTATTATAAAGCGCGACTTCTTCCACGGACGCCGCGAACACGAACGGGCCGGACAGGAACGATAAAATGACTGTCGCAAGGATTTTCATGAGCTTCATGATCGAGCCTCCACAACGCGTCTTCTACCGGGGCGACCGGCTGGTCGCCCCAGATTAAATCGTCCCCAGGGCCGCAAGAATGCGACTAACGACGGCTTCACCTCAGGATCGTCTCCGCGAACTTCCCCGCTGGAACTCTGACTTTCGTGTATTTGTCTTCGAGGTGATTGCGCACCCGGTGATATTCCTGCACGGTCAAGGCATCCTTAGCCGCAGAAATGCCCGTCTCCTTCAACCATTTCGTGTCTACGTCAAGCCGGCGTGTACCATTCTGCATAATTCGACCGTACCAATCCTGCCCCTCGCGGCTCAAGAACCAGTTGATGAAGACCTTGGTCGCGCTCGGATGGGGCGGATCTTTAATGACGCCAATAACGCCGAATGCATTGCTTGCCGGCAACCCTTCTTTGGTTACCGGCGCGGGTTTGATCGGCAGCCCGGCTTTGATAAAGGGTTCGGTTTGGCTGCGGCCCAAGCCGAAAGCAATCGCGACTTTTCCTTTGGCTAGAGCATCCGCGAGTTGGCGCAAATCGCGGGTCAAAAAAAGATCTTGGTCGACCAGTTTTTTCAAAAACTCCTCGCCGCGATGTTCCCACATAAACGACCAGATTGATTGCCCTGAACTCGGAACGCGTGGATCGCTGAAGCCGATGCGACCTTTCCACTTCGGATTCAAGTAATCCTCGAAAGCACGTAACTCCTGCGGCTTTGCGAGGCTGGTGTTGTACCAAGTGCTATGAGTGCTGACGTCGGCGAGAAAGGAATAGAGAAATTTGTTCGTACTGACATTGTCCTCCCAGATATGTCCGCCCCACCATTGTTTGGGATCTCTGACCTCAGGAAGAATCCAGAATGACTCGATCGGTTCGAGCATGCCGTCGTGCGTCAGTCCGGTCGCCGTGCCCGTGCCACAAATAATTGCGTCGAAATAGCTCACACCCGCCTTCTTCTCGGCGGCGATGCGGCTTGCGTTTTTCGGTCCTGGCGCCGACACAAGCTCGGCTTCGAGGCCAAACTTTTGCTTCAACAATGGCTCCAACCCGGTTCGCAGCTCCGTAGCCGGTGGAATCGCGAGCAGGTCTTGTCCCACTCGGGCGGCCGCTTCGCTTCAGCGGCCAAAAGCATTGAATGGCAGGTTAAAGTAATGATTAAGAACCCAATGAATTCGACAAGCCGTTTGATCATAGTGATCTCCCATTTGATTCCTGCTTGGAGCGAGTCCACGTGATTGCTCTCTTAACAATTTGACGATAGCGACGCAAACATTTGAAGACGTCGTCGCGACAGAAAAACAATTCGGGGAATGCGGTTGACGGGTGGAATAATCAGGTGGTAATCGGGATGGATATCGAGTCGGCTACAGCCGAAACCTATCTGTAAGGAGGAGTCTTATGATCACCACGAAGGGCGTTTACCATATCGGCATTCCCGTCAATGATGTGGAACGGGCGGTTAAATTCTACACCGAGATTTTGGGTATGACGATTGCCAAGCTCAATCGCGACGATATGGGGGATCATCTCAACCGGGCGGATCTTCGCTCCGGCGATTCCATGGTGGTTCTTTTTCAGCGGCCCACGCCGAAAGAAAAAGACGCGGTGAAAGAAGACGGCGCCACGCATCAGGCTTTCATGGTCTCTCCGGAAGACTTCGAGCTAGCGGCAAAGAAAATGAAAGATTGGGGCGTGAAAGTTTATGGCATTCCGACCGTCGATCGTCCCACCGGAAGAGGCTTTTACTTTTTCGACCCCGACGGCAATTTACTGCAGCTCTACGCGCCACCGAAAACGCAACCCGCGTCGTGAAACATTTCACCGTCGTCGGCAAGCCCCATCCTCGGCTCGACGGTTCTGACACCGTCACCGGCCGGGCCGCCTATACCGTGGATGTCGTCCTGCCGTCGATGCTCCATGCCAAACTCTTCCGTAGCTCCGTAGCCCACGCAAGAATTCGCCGCGTCAACACGAGTCGTGCGCTCTCTCTACCGGGAGTTGCGGCGGTGTTGACAGCCGACGATGTGCCGCGCAAACGATTCGGCTTTTCCGTCCAGGACGAACAAATCTTCGCCGGCGACAAGGTGAGATACATTGGCGATGTCATCGCCGCGGTGGCCGCCGTCGAGGATGAAGTGGCTGAGCAAGCCGTCGGTTTGATCGATTGGGACTATGACGATCTGCCCGCGGTGTTGACGCCGGATGACGCGCTCCGGGAAAACGCACCGTTAGTGCACGACGAGCTCGATTCCTATCGGATGAATAGCGTGTTGGCGCGCGACTGGCATCCGGTTTTCGGCACCAATATTGCGCATCAAGCTATTTTCTCCAAAGGCGACATCGACCGAGGCTTTGCCGAAGCCGACGAAATCTTCGATGACACTTTCCGCGCGCAGCAGGTGCAGCACTGTTCTTTAGAACCCCATGCCGTGGTCGCTGACTGGAACGGCGAGCGTTTGATGATTTGGACGAGTACGCAAAAAGTTTTTCTCGTGCGCTCAGGTTTGGCCGACCTGTTCGGCTTACCGGAAAGCCGGATCCGCGTCATCGGTACGAAAATCGGCGCCGGCTTCGGCGGCAAGAATGCCATGCGCCTGGAACCCTACGCCGCGGCGCTCACGCTCAAAACCGGCAAACCGGTGCGTCTTGTCAACAGTCGCTCGGAAGAATTTGCTGCGGCGGCCGGTTCGGTACCGGCAACCGTTCGCGTCCACACGGGAGTCAAAAAGGATGGCACGATCACGGCGCGCGCCATGGAGTTCACCTGGGACACCGGCGCTTATGCAGAAGGACTGCCGGGCAGCAATCGCGCCCTCAAAGACGGCGTCGGGCCTTACAAAATCCCCAACATTCGCGTCGCTTCGACCTTGGTCTATACCAATAAACTGCGCGGCTGTCCCTTTCGGGGCTTGGGAATTCCCGAAGCCGTGTGGGCGGGCGAATCGCAGATGGACATCATCGCCGACAAGCTCGGCATCGATCCGGTGAAACTTCGACTAAAAAATTGTCTCGATACCGGCGACGAAACTCCGGTCGGAGATCGCGCCCATCATATCGCGCTGCGCGAATGTTTAATGAAAGTCTCTGCCGAGCTCAATAGTTGGAAAAAGCGCGCGCCAGTGAATCACGGATTTGGCATTGCGCTGCTGCACAAGTCGCCGACGACTTCAGCCTCTTCTTCTAATGCCCGCGTGCGCATCCACACGGACGGCAAGGTTGAATTGTCCATCGGCGCTACGGACGTCGGCGGCGGCACCGGTACAAGCCTTGCTCAGATCGCCGCCGAAGAGTTAAACATTCCGCTGAAAGAAATTCACGTCGTCATCGCCGATACGGAGTTGACGCCGTTCGATCACGGCACCTATTCGAGTCGGGTGACTCCTTACGTTGGTGCGGCGGTAAAGTTTGCCGCTGCCGACGCACGCCGGCAGATCCTCGAAATAGCCGCTCGACTTTGGAACTCAGCAGCCGAAAAAATCCGAATCGAGAACGGGAAAATCATCGTTAAAGGCCATCGACCATTAGCGCTGGCCGAACTTTTTGCTCAATCACGCGCAAGGGAAGTCATTGGCGTCGGCGCTAGCCAGAGCAAACGACTGTGGGCCGAAGACGCATCGAAACAAGCAAAAGATTCCAGCGCCCCGGGTTGGCCGTTTGGCGCGCAGGCGGTTGAAGTTGCAGTGGATCGCGAAACCGGCGTGATCAAGCTCATCCGCGTCGCCTCAGCACATGATGTCGGCAAAGCAATCAACCCTCTGGCGGTCATAGGCCAAATTCAGGGCGGCATCATGATGGGGCTTGGCTACGCGCTCTCGGAAGGACTTGTCTTTGAAGATGGCAGAATCACGAACGCCAGCTTCGCCGACTACAAGATCCCCACCATACGCGATATTCCGGCCGCGACACCGATCATCGTCGAAAGAAATTATGCCTCGGAGCCCTACGGCGCCAAAGGCGTGGGCGAGATGTCCGTTTTCGGTATCGCTCCCGCTATAGCCAACGCGATCGCTCGCGCAACCGGCGTGCGCATAAAGGAATTGCCGATGTCGGCGGAGAAGCTGCTCGAACAGCTTAACAAATCATAGGTGGAAGGAGATGCCGATGCCCAAGAGAAGAAGAACAGCTGTGTCGCGCATTATTTTCGTCCGTGTTCTCGGCGTCCTTTTTTGTGCTGTCATTTCCACCGCCTTCGCCCAATCGGAAGAGGAGCTGATTCGCGGCGCGAAAAAAGAGGCCCTGGTCGTGTTCTGGAGTTCCATGCGCATCGACGATTCAAAAGCGTTGGCCGCGGGATTCGAAGCCAAGTACCCCTTCATCAAGGTCGAAATCGTCCGTGCGGGCGGTG
>VBKY01000030.1:5583-9493 GCA_005879255.1 Deltaproteobacteria bacterium | reverse complement strand
CGATTGCGGAACATATGGCGGGAAAGACCACCTACGATGTGCTCAACGCTTTTGCGCTCAAAGTTCTGCAAAACCGCGGTTTGCTGCAGCCGTATGCCGCGCCTGAGGCGAATCAATATCTCGCCGGCTTTAAAGACGCACAGAATTTCTGGGTATCGCTCTACAGCGGCTACAGTGTGATCGGCTACAACACGAAGCTCGTCCCCAAAGGTGAAGCGCCCAAGAACTGGGAAGATCTCTTGAACCCCCGGTGGAAAGGCAAGTTGGGGATGGACGACGAGGAATATTTTTGGCACGCCGGCATGCTCAAGCATTGGGGCGAAGACAAAGGCCGAAAATACATGGAGGCGCTGAGCCGGCAAGGACTACAGTTCCGTAACGGACATGCTTTACTCGCCGACCTGATGTCGGTAGGAGAATTTCCCGTTGCCGTAGTCGTTTATCCGGATCAGATCGAGCAGATGAAACTCAAAGGCCAGCCTGTCGAGTGGGTCAAGACCACGGATCCGATTCTGGTCAATCTCGCTCCGGTTTGCGTTGCGGCAAAGGCGCCCCATCCAAACGCGGCCAAGCTGCTCATGAACTACGGCATTTCGAGGGAAGGCCAGGAAATCTTGCAAAAGACTCGGCGAGCTTCAGCTAGGCACGATGTCCCGCCTCTCGTTCCCGACATGGACCCGCGGAAACTTAAGCTCGTGCCTCTCGATCCTGAGATCCCAACCAACCCGGAGCACATAAAGGATTTTCGCAGGGCGTTTGGTTTGAACTAGATTTGACTCGAAAGTGTAATTCGCAATGACGCTGCTGAATTCATGTCTAAAATTTTCGCGTTCTTTGTGACTAGCAAAAAGAATACACCTGTATCCGATTTGCTCGATCTTTCACTTTATCGTGCAAAACGGCAGCAGACGGAAGGAAACTAAATTGGTTACCTCTCAAGAGCCCGACCAAATCGACGAAGGAAATCTGCCGCGACCCTACGACGACGTCAGACAGTGGCTGGATCTGGTTGAAAAAATGGGCGAGCTCAAGCGCGTCAACGGCGCTGATTGGAATCTGGAGATCGGCACGATGGCGGAGCTCATTTATCGCGAGCGCACCGGTACGATCCCCGCGCTGCATTCGACAACATCAAAGGTTATCCCAAGGGATATCGGATTCTGTTCGGCCAGCAAACTTCTTATCGTCGTCTCGCGCTTATGGCCGGCTTGCCGATGGACAGCGTGGGACTAAGGCTAGTCAGCCGATTTAAAGAAAAACTCAACACACTCCGTCCGATTCCACCGCGGCTCGTGCAGACAGGATCCGTGTTCGAAAACAAAATGGCCGGTGATCAGATCGATGTGCTCAAGTTTCCCGTGCCAAAGGTTCACGAGTTGGACGGCGGCAGATTTATCGGCACGGCGTGCATCGCCATTACACGCGACCCGGAGGAAGGCTGGCTCAACCTCGGCACTTATCGCGCCATGGTGCATGATTCGAATTCGGTGGGACTTTTCATGTCGTCGGCGGGCAAGCACGGACGCATGCATATGGAAAAATATTTCAAGCAAGGAAAGCCCTGTCCCGTCGTCTTGTGCGTCGGCCAGGACCCGTTGTTGCTTTTGGCTGCGGGCAACCCCATCGAGCTCGGTTACTCTGAATACGACTACTGCGGCGGCATCAGAGGTCGACCCTACGACCTCGTCGAAGGCGAAGTCACCGGCTTGCCATTTCCCGCGCACGCGGAAATCGCCATCGAAGGCTTTCTCCATCCGGGCGACATCCAACCCGACGGACCTTTCGGCGAGTGGCTTGGATATTACGGCACTCGGATGGAAGACACGCCGGTGCTGCGCATCGAGCGTATTTATCATCGCAACGATCCAATCCTATGCGTTGCTCGGCCGGGCCGCCCGCCGACGGATTATTCGCTCTCCAAGGGGATGATTCGCGCCGCGCAGCTTTGGGACCGTATTGAAAAAGCCGGCTTGCCCAACGTAAAGGGCGTTTGGTCACTCGAATCGGGCATCGGCAGTTTGTTCAACGTGATCTCGATCAAGCAAGCCTACCCCGGCCATTCGCGCCAAGCTCTTTTTCTCGCATCGCAATCTCTCGGAGGCGCATACAACGGGCGCTTCGTCGTGGTGGTGGATGAAGACATTGATCCGACGAGCGAGTATGACGTTCTCTGGGCGATGGCGACAAGATGCGATCCGGATCAAGCCGTGGAAATCATCAGGCGCGCGGCTAGCGGATCGCTCGATGTCTGCATTCCACCCGAGAACAAAGGCCATAGCTCGCGCTGCTTGATCGACGCCTGTATGCCCTTCGAACGGCGCCATCAATTTCCACCCATCGCCGAGTCGAGCGAAGAGCTAAAGAACCAAGTGCGCGCTAAATGGCGCGAGACGATCTATGAATAATTTTTCTGTGCCCTTTGCATTCTCCGTGGTTAGAAATTGTTGTGAGCTATGCAAACTCGCTTTCGTTTCGGCCGTTCTATTGTTCGCTCCAGAATCGCTTTTCGCTCAAGAACCGCTGCGCGCCGGAACCATATTCAGCGCTACTCGGGCGCCCCTCTGGGCCGCAAAAGAAGGACGCTACTTTGAGAAGTATGGAATAAAGAATCTCGAAGTCATCCAGTTCTCGGGCGGCCAACCCGTGACGCGAGCCTTGATCGGCGGCGAGATTCAAATCAGCACCACGGGCGACGCGGCGGTGATCAACGCGCGCCTCAAAGGCGCCGACCCGGTCGTCATCGCCAGAACCGTCGGCGCGTTTCCGTACACGCTTTACGTCAGCAAAGATATTCGCGACCCATCTGAATTAAAGGGTAAAAAACTCGCAGTGAGCACGGTCGGCGGCTCAGGCTACATTGCCATGCAATACGCGCTGAGAAAACTTGGTCTGGATCCCGACAAAGATGTCGCCATGTTGCAGGTCGGCGACTTTGGCACTCGTCTCGCGTCGCTGGCATCCGGAACGGTCCAAGGAACGTTGTTGCTTCCTCCATTCACCTTGCGCGCCCGCGAGATCGGATTGCGGCCGCTCTATGACTTGGTCGGCAGCGGCGTTCAATATCCGATCAACCAGATCACGGCGCGTCAATCCTTTATAAAATCTCAGCGTGAAACGGTAAAGAACTTCATGAAGGGATTTGTCGCGGGATTGGCCCGATTTTGCGCTGATCGCGAGTTCGGCACCAGAGTGCTGGGGAAAAATCTACGGGAGCCGGACGCCAAAATTTTGCAGGAAACCTACGATTTTTGGCTAAAGGTATTTCCTAGGGTTCCCAACCCGGGACCCGAGGATGCGACCGTCTTTCTGGAGTTCATGCAAGTAAAAGAACAGCGCGATTGGCGTGACTTTGTCGACACGAGCGTGATGGATGAACTGGACCGCGAAGGGTTTCTGAATAGCGTCTATAAATAGCGAAGACAATGTTATGAGACTCGTCGCAAGTATCATAGCGGCTCTAAGTATTCCGCTATTTTTTTGCGCTGGCCTCGCGCAGGACCTCGCCAAAGCCAAGCAAGAAGGAAGAGTCGTCTTTTACACCTCATGGGGACCGAGCGATGCCGACTATGTCGTCAAAGCCTTTGAGAAAAAATATGCGCCGCTGAAAGTCGAAACCGTAAGAGCGAGTAGCGAGAGAACCCTGACCCGTCTCTTGAGCGAACACCGCGCCAACAAATTTCTTGGCGATGTCGCGGCGATCAGCGGCATTCAGTCGGGGATCTGAAAAGAAAAAGGTTCGCTCGATCGTTACCAATCCCCCGAGGCAACAATTTTTCCCGTCGATTGGCGCGACCCGGACGGTTTCGGCATGGGACTGCATCAAACGATCTACGTCATCGGCTATAATACCAAACTCGTGTCTGCCGACGCCGTCCCCAAAAATTATGAGGACTTGCTTCACCCTCGTTGG
>VBKY01000030.1:0-5557 GCA_005879255.1 Deltaproteobacteria bacterium | reverse complement strand
CCTTGATGAAAGCCAGAGGGAAAGACAAAGGATTGGAATTCTGGCGGCGGCTCGCAGAGCAACAGGTAAATTTCCGCAAGGGCTACACATTGATCAGCGAGCTCGTGTCGGCGGGTGAATTTCCCGTGGCGGTGTCGCTCTACCAGCATAGGGTCGATGAATACGCCGAGAAAGGCGCGCCGCTGCAGTGGATCGCGCCGAACCCGCTCGTGGGCGGCGATCCTAACAAAATCTCGCTCCTCAAAAACGCGCCGCGCCCCAACGCGGCGAAATTGTTTATCGACTTCATGCTTTCAGCCGAAGGTCAGAAATTGCTCCAGGACAAAGGCAGAAGTCCGGGACGAGTCGGCATTGGCCCAAGGAATCCTCTCCTCAAGGGAGCGAAGGCTTTTACCATGCATGTAAGTTCCGAAGAGTATGAGCAGCTCGGCAAAGAGTTCAACCGAGTTTTTAAACTCAACTAACATGTCTTTGAAATTATCCATGACGTGCGGCCCTTATGACCGCGCCCGAGCCTTGATCGACGGCACGGTGAAACCGGAAGGCATAGATCTGGAAGTTCACGTCAACACGAGTCCGGGACGGCATACCAAGATCGATGGCAAGGAATTTGATGCCGCGGAATTTTACACCGGTACGTACATCGCCGATCTGCACTACAAGACGCTCGGCTACACGGCAATTCCGATTTTCGTCAAACGGATGTTTCGCCATTCTTATATTTACGTTAATGAGCGCGCCGAGATCCGGTCGCCTGCCGATCTGAATGGCAAGCGCATCGGGGTGCAAAACTGGCTGACGACAACCGCGGTATGGGCGCGGGGACTACTGGAAGACGAGTACGGTCTCGATCCGAAATCTGTGAAATGGACAGCCGACCGCGTATCAGGCGTTGGCGAGTGGAAGCCGCCCGCGTGGTTGAAAATAGAGATCGTTCGAAGAGAGCGAAAACAATTCGATCTCCTCGCCGCCGGGACGATCGACGCGGCCATTACGACAGGGACCTGGGCGCCGAGCGTTCACCCCGAAATCGATTTTTTGTTTCCAAACTACCCCGAGCTGGAACGTGATTATTTCCGGCGTACGGGATTTTTCCCGATTATGCACACGCTCTTGATAAAAACATCGGTCTTGGAGAAAGATCCCTGGGTCGCCATGAGCATGTACAATGCCTGGCAGGAGTCGAAAAGAAAATGCTACGAATGGCTCGAGTGGCAACGCGTGCACCAGACCGCGCTCTGGTACCGCGCTTTGTGGGAAGAAGAACAAGCTGTTGCGGGTCAAGATCCATACCTGTGGGGATTTCAGAAAACGAGACCTGAGGTAAACAAGCTGCTCGAGTACTGCCACCATCAAGGCTTGACGACGCGCAGGTTCGAGCCCGAAGAAATGTTTCATCCAAGCACGCTGACAACTTAACAGGAGATATCATGCCGCTCATCAAAATCATCTCCACCGGCGGCACCATCGCCAATACCGGGCACGGCCTCATTAGCATCGATGAAGTGCTCAAAGACATCCCCCAGGCGCGCGCTATGGCGGATTTCGAAGTCAGCGAAGCGACTCGGGTAAGAAGCGGGGCGCTTCGCTTGGCGCATTGGGAGACATCGCGCGCATGGCGAACGCCGCCGCCGAAGACGCGCGAGTCGACGGCATCATCGTCACCCACGGTACCTTTACCACCGAGGAAACCGCTTACTTCCTGCATCTCGTCGTCCGCACCGAAAAGCCTGTCGTGGTCGTCGCATCGCAGCGCAAGCACGACGAAGTCGGCAATGACGGCGACCGCAATATGCTCGACGCAATTCGTTTGACGCTTTGCCCGGAGGCTCGCGGCAAGGGCGTCTTGGTCACCCTGCATGAAGAAATTCACTGCGCGCGCGAAGTCACCAAGACCAATCAGCGTCCGGGCGGCTTTCATTCTCTCGGACGAGGCATCCTCGGACATATCGAAGACGATCAAGTCAGTTTCTTTTACGCGCCGATCCGCCGCCACACGTTCCACTCCGAGTTCGACATGCGCGAAATTCGCGAGCTGCCGCGGGTCGACGTGATCGCGGCTTACGTCGGCGACGACGACGCGGCACAAGCCTGCGTTGCGGCCGGCGCCCGGGGGCTGGTGATCAGCGGCTACGCCTACAACGGTCGCCCGTCGGCGGATCAGCTTGCGGGAATAGAAAAAATCGCCGCATCGGGAATTCCCGTCGTTCTCTCCAATCGGGGCGGCCAAGGGCGGATTCCGGTCGACTGGAACGACCCCTTTGTTCAGGGCGATAGTCTCGTGCCGCACAAAGCGCGCATTCTGCTCATGCTCGGTTTGACGAAAACCAACGACCCGCGCGAGCTGCAAAGGATGTTCAACGAATATTGATGATTGCTGCATAGCAGCGATTTTGTAGTCGCCGCCAATGATCACCCGCCTCGTCATTCAAAGAAGAGAGCCCTTCGCCAAAGGCCATGAATTTCCCGTCACCGGGGCCTATGAAAAACTGGTTGGCAAGATTTACGGCGAAGTCGATCCGAAAAACCGACTCAATCGTGTCATCGTTAATTTGAATAAAGCGCCGCGCAACAAGCGCCGCCGCGTCGAGTATTCCGGCAACTTTTGCATCTTGAAGCCGCTCGACATGGCGCGCGGCAACGGCAAAATCTTCTTCGATGCGCCCAATCGCGGCAGCAAGCGCATTCTCGGCTTTCTCAACGACGCGCCGGCATCCAATGATCCCAGCACCCTCGAAGACGCTGGCAATGGATTTCTCATGCGTCAGGGCTACACCATCGTTTGGTGCGGCTGGCAGGGCGATTTAATGCCGGTCAAAAATTGGCTGGCGCTGAACGTTCCAGTTGCGACAAACAACGGCAAACCAATTGTCAGTAAGGTCCGCACCGAGATCGTCGTCGGTGAGCGAGGGGTCAAATCGCAACCGCTTAGCGCCGACGAGCGGGTGAAAAGCTACGAAGCCGCCACACGCGTGAAGTTGCAGACGACGCTCACTGTACGCGAGAAATCTTACGGTCGCCGAATCCCAGTGCCGTCGTCCGACTGGGAATTCGCCACGTATGTAAAAGATCCGCGTACCGGCAAGGAAACGGTTAAGCCGAGCGCCAAGGATCTCCATCTGCGCTCCGGCTTCAAACCGGGACACATCTATGAATTCATCTATTCGGCAAAAAATCCCCTGGTCTTGAGTCTAGGGTTTGCTGTAGTGCGCGATTTGATCTCCTTTTTGCGCTTCCACCTTAAAGATCGCGCGGGCCGGCCAAATCCGCTGGCGCCCGGCAAGAAATCAACGGGGATCAGTCACGCCTACGCCTGGGGCCGCTCGCAGAGCGGCAGATTTCTCAGAGACTTTGTCTATCACGGCTTTAACGAAGACGAATCTCGTAGAAAGGTATTTGACGCCATGGCGCCGCACGTCGCCGGCGGCGGCAGGCTTTATTTGAACTACGAATTCGCCCGGCCGGTGACTTCATCGCAACAGCATACCAACCAACTCGATCCCGAGCTCTTCCCGCATGCCTATAACATTATCAAAGACGCGCAGACCGGACGACGCGATGGAATTCTGAAACGGCCGAAGACGGATCCGCTGGTTTTCCACACCCAGACTTCAACCGAATACTGGCAAAAGCGCGGCTGTCTGGCACACAGCGACGGCAAGGGCAACGACATTGCCCTGCCGGAAAAGGTGCGCATCTACGTCATCGCCAGCGCGCAACACAACAGCCCCTTCGGCTCGGAACCGGAAAAAGACGGCAGCCAGTTTCAGGTGAATCCGTTGCCCGCCGGTGATGTGCTGCGCGCGCTGATGGTCTCCCTGGACTTATGGGTGACAAAGGGAATTGCACCGCCGCCGAGTCAGTATCCAACGGTCAAAGAAGGAACGCTGGTTGAGCCGCGTCCGCGCCGCATTCGTTTTCCAAATATTCCCGGCGTCCGTTTCGCCGGGTTACACAATCGCCAACTTTTGCTCGACTACGGACCAAAGATTTTGCGCGGAAAGTTGGATCTTCATCCGCCACGAACCAACGGCGGCGAGTACACAATCCTCGTGCCGAAAGTTGACCGTGACGGCAACGACGTTGCGGGAATTCGCTTGCCCGCGATTCAGGTGCCGATCGCGACGTACACGGGCTGGAATTTGCGCCCGCGCGGTTTGGCGGAAGGTGAATTGGCCGGTCTGCTGGGCTCATTCGTGCCGTTTCCCGAGACCAAAGCGAAACGGCGCAAGACCGGCGATCCACGTTCATCGATCGAAGAGCGCTACAGGAATCGCGCGGATTACGTGAGCCAGGTAAGCCGCGCCGCCAGAATCTTGGTGGAAAAAAGATATTTGCTACCTGAAGATGCCGAGCGCATGATCGCGGAAGCAAGTCGCCGCCCGATAACATAAACCACGCCTCAACCCTCTGGAGGTTCGTATGCTATTCGCTCTATTTGTTCTCCTCCTTGTATATCCCACAGCCTCGCCCGCGGAAATCACCAAGATAGTTGTCGAGAAGCGCGAGCCCTTCGCTGGCGGAAACGAATTCGGCGTCACCGGCGCCTACGAGAAACTGATCGGCAAGGCCTACGGCGAAGTCGATCCCAAGAAACACCACAACAAAAACATCGTAAATCTGCGAAAGGCGCCGCTAAACGAGCGAGGCCGCGTCGAGTACTCGATGGACTTTTTCATCCTTAAGCCGCTCGACATGAAGCGAGGCAATCAGACGCTTTTCTACGATGTCGTGAATCGCGGCAATCAAGCTCTGCGCGTCAACCACGGCGCCATCCGCAGCAACAATCCGACGACACTCGCTCACGCCGGCGATGGCTTCATGATGCGCCAGGGCTATACACTGGTATGGAGCGGCTGGCAGGGAGATCTTTCACCGGCCGGCGGACGGCTAACCGGGAGTTTTCCCGTGGCGAAAAATCCGGACGGCAGTTCGATCAGATGGGTAATTACCTCGGAATTCGTTTTTCAGAAGCCAAACTTTTCCGTGCCGCTGAGCTTCGATCGCGAATCATTGGACATAAAACCTTATGCGGCAGTCGAAGAAAGTATGCCGAAAGCTCGGCTCTGTCGTCGCGCGGGAACTCACGCGCAGCGCGAACTGATTCCCAATGATCAATGGTCGTTTGCGCGATGCCCCGATGGTAAAGCCCAGACCGCCAGCACCACGGATATTTGCCTGCCCGCGGGTTTCTCGCCCAACTTCGTTTACGAAGTGACCTATGAAGCGCGCGATCCAACGGTCATGGGTCTCGGCTTCGCCGCCACGCGCGACCTGATTTCCTATCTCCGCTACAACACCACCGAAGGCAATCCCTTAGCCGGTCTGCCGCCGCGCTGGGCCATCGGCTTTGGCTCGTCGCAGAGCGGACGTTTTCTGAAGGACCTGATCTACCAAGGCTTCAATCAGGATGAAGCAGGAAGAATCGTTTTCGACGGCGCTGTGCCGCACATTTCCGCGTCGCGCCGCACGTTCACCAATTACGAGTTTGCCATGCCCGGCCGTTTTGCAACGGCTTTGGAAGGCCATTTCGTCCCCGGCGATGAATTTCCGTTTA
>VBKY01000265.1 GCA_005879255.1 Deltaproteobacteria bacterium | reverse complement strand
GGCCCCTTCCGCAGACGGCTGCCGCTAACGGCGATCGCCGTGTTTCCCTCCTGGGACGTCATGGGCTTTGCCGTGCATGAGTCCACCGGCATCACTTCCCTCGCACAAATCGCTCGGGGGAAAATTCCGTTATGTCTTTCTACCGGGCGAATTCCCAAAAATGAGCTCGCCAGCAGTGCGACCATGTTCACGGTTTCGGCCGTGCTCAAGGCGGCAGGATTCTCGCTCTCTCAAGTGCGCCGCTGGGGCGGCAAAATCCATGAGGCGCCGCGGCCGAGCGACCCCAGCCGCCGCGCGGCCATCGAGAAGGGCACGGTGAACGCGATCTTCGACGAGGGCATCAAGAGCTGGGGACAAACGGCTCTGGACAACGGGTTTCGTTACCTGCCGGTCGAAGGGAAAGTGCTCAAGCAACTAACGAGCCTCGGCTACCGACCTGCGGTCCTCTCGAACTCACACTTTAAGGGACTGGCAGAAGACATCCCGACCATCGACTTCAGCGGCTGGCCGATGATCGTACATGCCGACATGCCCGACGAGGTCGCTTACGCGCTCTGCGAGGCGATCGAGAAGCGGCGCGACCTCGTACCCACCGATAACTACAAGCCTCTCGATATTGCCCAACTCTGCGCCAACGATGAGGAAGCGCCCTACGACGTGGCGCTCCACGCGGGGGCAAAACGATTCTACCGAGAGCGCGGCTATCTTAAGTAGTCGCGAGCCGGCCTGAAATCTTCAATTTGGCCGTCTCGGTGCATGCCAAGTCAAATTGCGCCGTTTGCCGGACGATCCGATTCTATAGTAGAACCTACCTCGTTCCGTTTCTAATGGAGACTCAGGAAACAAAACGACCCGAAGGACATCGAACAAGGCACGCGTGATTCGGAGGCTCAGATGAATGCGCAACCGGCGACGCTGGAGCATTATAACGCCGCGGTGGACTTGATTGACCGTAATCGTGCCGCGCGGCCGGAGAAAATGGCCTATATCGACGAGCGCGGCAGCTATAGCTTCGCCGAGCTTGCCGAACGAGTGAACCGCTGCGCCCACGCACTGACCGGCCTCGGCCTAGTGCTGGAAACGCGCGTCATGGTTTGTCTCCTCGACACCATCGACTTTCCGTCGGTGTTTCTCGGCGCAATCAAAGCCGGACTGGTGCCAGTTGCGGTCAACACCTTGCTGACGAGCAGCGACTTCGATTTCATGCTGCGCGATAGCCGCGCTCAAGCCTTGGTCGTTTCCGAAACATTACTGCCCGCTTTCGAACCGATCCTAGAAAGTCAGCCGTTCTTAAAGCATGTGATCGTGTCCGGCGAAAACAACTCCACCGAGCCGCGGCTCAACGACCTCATGGCAAAAGCAGACAAGGAATTCACCGTGGCGCCGACGCGCGCCGACGATGCCTGCTTTTGGCTTTACTCATCCGGCTCCACCGGTACACCTAAGGGCGTCGTGCATGTGCAAACGAGTATGATTCGCACCGCCGAGCTTTACGCTCAGCCAATTCTCGGCATTAAGGAGAGCGACGTTGTCTTTTCGGCAGCCAAGTTGTTCTTCGCCTACGGCCTCGGCAATGCTCTGACCTTTCCACTTTCCGTTGGCGCGACCACGGTGCTGCTGAGCGATCGTCCGACACCGCAGGCAGTTTGCCGCATCCTGCAGGAATACCGGCCGACTATTTTTTATGGCGTGCCGACGCTTTACAGCGCCCTGTTGGCGAGTCCGGACCTGCCCAGGCGCGAAGAGCTGAATCTGCGCTGCTGCACTTCCGCAGGCGAAGCGCTGCCGCCAGACGTGGGACGACGCTGGCTCGAGCATACTGGCATCGATATTCTCGACGGCTTGGGCTCTACGGAGATGCTCCATATCTTTTTGTCGAATAGGCCCGGCGACGTACGGTACGGTAGTACAGGCAAGCCAGTGCCCGGCTACGACGTCCGACTAGTCGATGAGGAGGGCACGCCGGTTGCGAAAGGCGACATCGGCGAGCTTCAAGTGTCTGGACCGACCGGCGCGGCGTATTACTGGAACAATCGCGACAAAAGCCGCAACACTTTTCTCGGGCCGTGGACCAGAAGCGGCGACAAGTACACCGAAAGCGACGATGGTTACTTTGTCTATTCAGGCCGCAACGACGATATGCTTAAAGTGAGCGGCATTTGGGTGTCGCCCTTTGAGGTCGAGTCCGCGCTGACGTCGCACGCGGCTGTGCTAGAAGCCGCAGTCGTCGGACAAGCCGATGAAAACGGCCTGGTCAAACCGAAGGCCTATGTCGTTCTACGTCCCAACGTACCGCAAACGCCTGAGCTTGCCGCCAACTTGCAGCAACATGTGAAAGGCAGCCTTGCGCCCTACAAATACCCGCGCTGGATCGAATTCGTTGCGGAATTGCCGAAGACCGCGACCGGCAAGATCCAACGCTTCAAGCTGCGCGCCAAGTAAAATGATGAAGCGGAATATTGGAGTGATGGAGTGTTGGAGTATTGGGTTTCCGGATTCCCACCACTCCAGTACTCCAATACTCCATCGTTCCGACGAGTCAAAGACATGGAGGCAAAGATGAAACTTGACCACGAGATGAACCGAAGAAAATTCTTGACCTCAGCCGGTCTGCTTGCGGCTGGCGCGTTGATCCCGAAACCGCTCGCGTTCGCCCAGGCGCAGAGAATCCGCGTCGGGCTCATGCTCCCCTACACGGGAACCTACGCCCAACTGGGCACCGCTATCACCAACGGTTTCAAACTGGCTGTAAGCGAGCGCGGCGGCAAGCTCGGCGGACGCGAGTTGGAATACTTCACCGTAGACGACGAAGCCGAGCCGGCAAAGGCACCGGAAAATACCAACAAGCTGGTACAGCGCGACAAGGTCGACGTGCTCGTCGGCACGGTGCATAGCGGCGTGCAGATGGGCATGGTGAAGATCGCAAAGGAGAATAATACGCTCCTGATCATCCCTAATGCCGGGCTCGACGCCGCCACCGGAGCGTTATGCGCACCAAATATTTTTCGCACTTCGTTTTCCAATTGGCAGCCGTCCTACCCGATGGGCAAAGTGCTCGCCGATCGCGGCGTGCGAAACGTCGTGTCGCTCGCCTGGAAATACGGCGCCGGCGAAGAAGCGATTGCCGGTTTCACCGAAGGATTTATCAAGGCCGGTGGCAAATCAGTGCGGGGCTTGTGGATTCCCTTTCCAAATGTGGAATTCCAAGCGCTGCTCACCGAGATCGCCTCGCTCAAGCCCGATGCCGTGTTCGTGTTCTTCGCCGGCGGTGGCGCGGCGAAGTTCATCAGAGATTACGCGGCGGCGGGGTTGAGAAAAAGCATCCCACTGTTCGGCTCCGGCTTTCTCACCGACGGCGTGCTCGATGCTACGGAAGAGGCGGCACAGGGACTCGAGACCACCCTTCACTACGCGGATGGATTAAACACAAAACGCGACCGCGAGTTTCGCAGCGCCTACTCTAAAGCATACACGTTCGCTCCTGACGTCTACGCCGTCCAAGGCTACGATGCGAGCCTGTTGCTCGCCGCTGGTCTCGACGCGGTGAAAGGCGATATCACAAAGCACAAAGAAATGATCGCCGCCATGGAGAAGGCCAAGATCGATAGCCCCCGCGGATCTTGGACGATGTCGAAAGCGCACAACCCAATTCAAGATATTTATTTGCGCAAAGTGGTCGGCCGCGAAAACCGGTTCGTCAACGTCGCTCACAAAGCCCTCGCCGATCCGGCGCGAGGATGCAAAATGTAGCGGCGCGGACGCCGCGTTCCAAACGTTTCAATCGTTCAAATGGTTCCAATCGTTTAATTCGGTCGGAGTTTACTAAGGTACCGACGCAGTTTCTCGCCCGAAACGTTTGGAACGACTGGAACGATTGGAACTACTTGAAACAAAGATTTTCATGTTCTATCTCATTCAGTTGCTGAACGCCGTCCAGTACGGCTTGCTGTTATTTCTACTGTCGAGCGGACTGACACTGATCTTCGGCATCATGGGCGTGATCAATTTGGCGCACGGCAGCTTTTACATGATCGGTGCCTACCTCGCCTACTGGCTGGCAAAGCTCACCGGCAGTCTGTGGCTGGCAATTCCCATCGGCATCGCCATCGCCTTCGGCATCGGTCTTTTGCTGGAGACAACGATCATTAGTCGACTATACAGACGCGATCATCTTTATCAGGTACTGCTCACTTTCGGTTTGATTTTGGTTTTCGAGGAGCTGCGCAGTATTCTCTTCGGCGACGAAGTCCATGGCGTGGCCGTGCCCGCGCTGCTCGATTTTTCCATTCCCCTCACAGAGACGCTTTCCTATCCGGTCTATCGTTTGTTCGTCACCGCCGTTTGCCTCGGGATCGCAGGCTTGCTCTATCTCGTAATCCATCGTACCCGCGTCGGCATGATGATTCGCGCCGGCAATAGCAACCGCGAGATGGCTGCCTCGCTCGGAGTCAATATTCCCGTGCTGTTCGCGTTGGTGTTCGCCTTTGGTATGGCTCTCGCCGCTTTCACCGGCACCATCGCCGCGCCGATTTCGTCGGTATTTCCCGGCATGGGCAATCAAATATTGATCATTTGTTTTGTCGTCGTGGTTATCGGCGGAATCGGTTCGATCAACGGCGCGATGATCGCGTCTTTGGCCATCGGTCTCGCAGATACCCTCGGCAAAGTGGTCGCGGCGGAATACTCCGGCGTCGCCGTCTATCTGGTCATGGCAGTGATTCTTTTGTGGCGCCCCCAGGGCATCGCGAATAAAGCGTAACATCGACGTGACCCATATCACCCTCCCGCGCCCCCTCCTGATTGGGATCGCGCTGTTGCTTGCCCTCTTTCCCCTCTTCGGCGCGACATATTACGTCCAGCTAGGCGCGAAAATCTTGATCATGGCGATCTTCGCATTGAGCTTGGACCTCTTGGTCGGCCACACCGGATTGGTAAGTCTCGGACACGCTGCATATTTCGGCATCGCGGCCTATGCCCTGGCGCTCATCTCGCCAAAGTACGAGGCGGCCAACCTCTGGCTTACCCTGCCCTTCGCCCTCGCCGCTGCCGCGACCGCCGCGTTCGTCGTCGGCTTCTTGGTCGTTCGTACCGCCGGCGTCTACTTCATCATGGTGACGCTTGCCTTTGCGCAGATGATCTACTCGATCTTTCATGACACCAAGCTCGGCGGCGGCTCCGACGGCATCTATATCTACGTGCGCCCGGAGCTTAGCGTCGCCGGCTTCAAACCTCTCGATCTCGAAAGTCCGGCGCAGTTTTACTATCTAGCGCTTATTCTTCTCGTTGTTGTTTACGCAATTCTCGATCGGCTGCTCCATGCGCCATTCGGCCGCGCGTTGGCCGGCATTCGGGTAAACGAACAGCGTATGCGCTCCATCGGTTATCCGGTTTTCATATACAAGCTCGCTGCCTTCGTGCTTGCCGGAATACTGGCGGGGTTGGCCGGGTATCTTGCGGCCTGTCAATTCGGATTTGTCAATCCGGATATTTTGGCGTGGCATCAATCCGGCATCGTCCTGATGATGGTCATTCTCGGCGGCATGGGCCGCCTCCACGGTGCAGTGCTTGGCGCGCTTTCGTATGTGTTGATTCAGGAAGCCGTATCCGCTCCGGCGCTGCTCGGCGCGTATTCAAAGCATTGGCAGCTCGCCATGGGCAGCTTGATCGTCGTCATCGTGCTCGTTTTGCCGCACGGCATCGGCGGTTTTATCGACGTCGCTTTGCGCCGCTTTTCGTACACTCATCGGAATGGGGATCGCGACGACGCCATATGACTGCGATTCTAGTAGTACGTGAGCTGTGCAAAAATTTCGGCGGCCTCGCCGCCGTCGACCATGTGTCGCTCGAAGTCAGAGCGGACGAGCTGCATGCCGTGATCGGCCCCAATGGCGCCGGCAAGACAACCCTGGTCAACTTGCTTTCAGGCGATCTGACTGCCAGCTCGGGCAGCATTCTTTTTCACAGCAGTGAGATTTCGTCTCTCACACCAGAGCAGCGGTCGCGCTTGGGCATCGGCCGCAGCTATCAAAAGACCAACATCTTTCCTGGATTCAGCGCATTGGAGAATTGCCGCCTCGCCGCGCAAGTGCGCGAGCCGCGAGCGCTGAATTGGTTCCGCGACGCCCTCTCTTACGATGACGTCATGAAACAGGCGCGCCGCGCGCTCGACGCCGCCGGCTTGGCCGATAGAGCCAATGAATTGGCATTCGCACTGAGCCACGGCGAGCAACGCCAGCTGGAAATCGCCATGTGCCTCGCCACCGATCCGCAACTGTTGCTGCTTGATGAGCCGCTCGCCGGTATGGGCGCCGAAGAATCCCTCAGAATGGTGAATTTGATCGGCCGGCTTACGGCAAGCCACGCCATCCTGTTGATAGAGCACGACATGGACGCCGTCTTCCAGCTGGCAAAGGTCCTCACGGTCATGGTCGACGGAAAAGTGCTGGCATCGGGCACACCGGCAGAGATTCGCGCCAATCGCGAGGTACAGACTGCCTATCTCGGCGGTGCGGATAAAACGTGATGAATAGCACACCGATCATCGACGCTCGCGAGCTTCATACCTACTATGGCGCGAGCCATATCTTGCATGGCATCGACTTTTCCATAAGCGTCGGCGAAACGGTAGGTTTGATGGGCCGCAACGGCATGGGCAAGACTACTCTCATTCGTTCGCTAGTGGGCCATCTCCCGCCTCGTCGCGGTGAAGTCAAAATCAATGGGCGCATCATGACACGCGCCGCTGCTCATCTAATAGCGCGCCAAGGCATCGCCTACGTTCCCGAAGGACGCGGTATCTTTCCGAACCTAACAGTCAAGGAAAATCTTACCATGGCGGCTCGCGCGAGCCTGAACGGACAGCGCGATTGGGATTACCAGCGTGTCCTGAAAACGTTTCCAAGACTTGCTGAACGCCTTTCCCATGGTGGACAGCAACTCTCCGGCGGCGAGCAGCAAATGCTCTCTATCGGACGAGCGCTCATGACTAACCCGACGTTGCTGATCCTTGATGAAGCCACTGAGGGACTCGCGCCACTCATTGCCCAAGAAATTTGGCGTATCATCCGAACCATTCGAGAATCTGGCATCGCGGCAATCATCGTCGACAAAAACTTCGACGCTGTTTCGGCGCTCACGGATCGCAATGTGATTCTCGTCAAAGGCCGCGTCGTCTTCGAAGGCACGAGTAGTGAATTACGTCGGAAACCGGAGCTGCAGCATCAGCATCTGGGGATTTGACCGAAGCAACGCCGCCACCGAAAGAATACGAGTGACGGTTGAATACTGCACGCCCAGAGATTGCGCCATCTCTTTACGGCTGCAGCGGCCCTCCTCCGGACGCCGCCTGTTGGGATAGCAGTTCTGATAGTTCGACCGACTGAGATGCAGTGGAAATTCATGAGGGATTGCGGTTGTCGTCCGTTCGCACTGCGTTAGATGAAGAGTTAGCCTGGAGAGCCTTCCTCTTCCAAATGCAATTCTCTCGGAAGAGAAATTTCAAACCTTTTTGCCAATCTGCTCAGGAACTCTTTGCCGCTCTCATCCGGTTCTTTTTCAATACCAAATAATGACGATGCCACGTCTTCGGTAGTTTTCAAATGTTGTGACAAAATAGGATCTTGTTTCAGCACGGCCTGAAAATACGATTTTGCAAGGCTGAATTTAGCGCGTTCTTGATAGTGCTTGGACATTCCTCGGTTCACCCCGAAGAAGACGATCACAATTAGTACGCTAGTGGCAACCGCCAGGCCCGCGGCCTGCCAGTAATCTTCAAAGATCAGGAATGGCGCGCGAATAAAGAGCAATGCACCCGTCTGTACTAAACAAGCGATCAAAACGAGCACGGCGCCTGTCACGAAATCGGCTTTCTGTGACGCTAAGTTCTGGATTTGGGTAATATTAAAATCGAGATAAGTCTGTGACACCTTGGCAATCAAGTCGGGCGAAAGGCGAGAAACACCCTTCAGTACGAACATCACTCCCGTCAAGCCTAAAATGGCGGCGATGATGCTTGCGAACCGATCAATCAGCATACACAGTTGCTCCCGTATTCAAAAACCTTCTAGTCATGCTGGCGCAAGAGGCGCGCAAACATAACGCGACTAACCCGCGAGAGTCAATCGTAAAAATATAGGTGTTCATAGTTAGAAGGGGCAAAGAATAGGCGAGATTACGCGGCACAGGCGAGTGCGCCGGCAGGATTGCCGGTCAACACTCGCTTGTTCGATTCTTGCCCGAAAGCAAAAACGATTACTTATTCGGCTGCGAAACGACCCGCAGGTATGGCTTGAGTGTCTTGTAACCCTGCGGGTACTTCTTCTTGGCGTCCTCATCGGAGACCGATGTGGGGATGATGACGTCCTGGCCCGGTTTCCAGTTAACCGGCGTCGCCACAGTGTGCTTCGCGGTCAGCTGCAGCGAATCGAGCAGGCGCAGCACCTCGTCGAAATTGCGGCCGGTGCTCATCGGATACACGAGCATGGCTTTTACCTTCTTGTCCGGCCCAATCAGGAACACCGAGCGGACCGTCTGGTTGTCCGCCGCGGTGCGTTTGCCGGGGGTCTCGCTGGCCGGCAGCATGTCGTAGAGCTTAGCGACCGTCAAATCCGCGTCGCCGATGATCGGGTAGTTCGGCGCATGCCCCTGCGTCTCCTGGATGTCCTTGGCCCAGTTTTTGTGATCACTCACCGGGTCGGCGCTGAGCCCGATGATCTTGCAGTTGCGCTTTTCGAACTCGGGCTTGAGGCCGGCCATATAGCCAAGCTCGGTGGTACAGACGGGCGTGAAGTCCTTCGGATGCGAGAACAGAATCGCCCAGCCGTTACCGATCCACTCGTGAAAATTGATCTTGCCTTCACTGGTATCAGCAGAAAAATCTGGGGCCACGTCACCTAATCTAAGAGCCATAATTCAGTCTCCTTTCAGCACTAGTATTCTGGATCTTACCGCTAGCGCGATTCCAAGCGTTCGTCAATCCGATCAAAGATAAGGAACGAAGTCTTAACGAAGCCAAAACGAGCAACCAAGAACGCGAGGTTGGCGCTGGTGTTTCTCCCGTTTCAAACCCGCAAGAATCGCCAGCCGAACTACGGATGCACACTTTCCAAAAACCAATCAGTGGGAATTTCGTGCCCGACTCCCTTCGCTTTAGCTTCATTGAAAACCGCGGCGCCGACGGCGGCAAATTGCAGGCCGATCCCGATATTATTGAGAAAACACGTCGACTCGTCGGCGCTGGCGCGGCCGGGCACTTTACCCGTGACGAGCTCCTTTAGCGCCGGGGCTGACAGCCAAAAGGGATGCTCGACTTTTACCTCGCGCACATGCGCCGGACCTTTGCGAATGATGTCGATGGCGTCGTGGGCTTCGATTCCTTCTTCGCCGTATCCGGCGACGTAGTTTTTCGGCGCGTGCTGGTGCGCGTGAATTACTAGCCGGTCGATTCGCCGGATCGTTTCGTCGCCGAGCTCCGGAACGCGGACACACGTCAGGTGCAGTCCAGGTTTTACCCAATCGGGATTGACGACGCGGGTCAGAGAATTCGTCGTGGTGGCGATAATGTCGGCGTTGCGCACCGTCGCTTCGGGAGATTCCGCCGCTCGCACTTCGGCGCTGACTTTGGGCTGGAGTTCTTTCACAAAAGCGTCGAGGTTGGCCTTGGTCGGGCTGAACACGTTGACTCTTTTGATCGGCCGCACGGCACACATCGCCGGCAGGTGGCTGCCCGCCTGCCAACCGGAACCGAAGAGCGCCATCGTGCTCGCATCCTCGCGCGCAAGGTACCGGGCGGCGATTGCGCTGCTCGACGCGACGCGCATGCGTTGCACGACGCCGTCGGGAAACATCGCCAGCGGCTCGCCGGTAATGGTCGAAAACAACATGACGAGTCCGACGTACTTGTCACCCGGCGCCGCGGGAATTTTCGTTTTGATCGTTCTATCGCCCTTCTGGTTCCAGCGGATAATATCCGAATTAATCCGCATGGCGACGATCGGCGGATCGTAAAGGCCAGCTTCCATCGACTTGAAAGCGTAAACGCCCGCCTCGTTCGACGACGGCAGAACCAAATCGGTACGCGGCCGGTTGATCGCCGTGCCTTTGTCCCAGCTACCGTAAGCCTTCTGTAGAGCATCGATGCAGGTGTTGATAGACAGAAACGATTCGATTTCCTCGTTGCTGAGTATTAGCATGGTTGCTGGAATATCAATGCGGCTTGACATCGTCAAGACAGACTGGCCGGCAAACTGTTCTTGACTCACGGAGATCATCTCGACTAGTTTCCAACGAGGGAGGATTTCAACATGAAAACTGTCGCGTTGCTTCACCCAGGAAACATGGGCTCGACCATCGGCGCCTGCGCCGCCACCAGTGGCGCGCGCGTGCTGTGGGCCTCGAAACAAAGAAGCGCCGCATCGCGGGCGCGCGCTAAACAGGCCGGCTTGATCGAAGTGGAAAGCTTAGCCGCAGCCGTGGCCCAGAGCGAGATCGTGTTCTCAGTCTGTCCGCCGGAATTCGCGAAGGAAATCGCCGTGAGTGTGGCCGCGCAAGAATTCAAAGGCATCTACGTCGATGCCAATGCCGTGTCGCGCGCCACCGCGGAAGAGATTGGCGACATCGTCGCCAAAGCCGGAGCAAGTTTTGTCGACGGCGGTATCATCGGATCGCCAGTGAAGAAAGCGGGCACGACAAGACTGTATCTCTCAGGCGAAAAGGCCGAGGAGATCGCGCAGCTATTTTCAGCAAGCATGCTGGACGCGCGCAGTATCGGCGCCACTCCTGGCGAAGCATCCGCACTCAAAGTCGTCTACGCCGCCTGGACCAAAGGTACCGACGCTCTTATCCTCGCCATCCGCGCGCTGGCGGCTCATCAAGGCGTAGACCAAGCGTTGCTCGAAGAATGGAGTATCTCTCAACCGGCGCTGGAAAATAAATGCGTGCGAGCCGCCGCGGTAGCGGCACCCAAAATGTGGCGATACGTTGGCGAGATGCGCGAGATCGCTGAGGCCTTCGAGGCTGCCGGTCTGCCGGCAGGTTTTCACAACGCCGCGGCAGAAATTTGCGAGCGCCTTGCCGGTTTCAAAGATCAGACCGATCCCGGTCCGACGGTCACCGCTGTCGTGGCAGCCATCCAGCAGCACCATTGAGGTTGGTTCTATTGAGCGCTGCGCCGCTCTCGCCAAACACTTGCTTTGGCCACCATCGGCTCGAACACAAGATCGATGAAGAATTGGTTATCTTCGTGCGCGAATTGGAGGCTTTGACATGCATCGACGGTTCTTATAGAAATTTATTAGGGGGCCAGTGCTGAAAATACAACATCAAAGGAGCCGCTCCCGAACGGGAACGCAATGACAGACAATGGATAGAGTTGGCTACCTGTTATCGGAAGTACCCGTATTTTTTTTCATGATTTGGTTTGCTATCAGGCTGGTACAG
>VBKY01000513.1 GCA_005879255.1 Deltaproteobacteria bacterium | reverse complement strand
CATGTCGTCGGATATCTTGGTCAAGGGAATTCCCAATGCGAAGCTCGTGGTACTGCCGAATCAGAAGCACAATTATTTTGCCAGCGATCCTGAAACGGCGCACCAAGTGATTCGTGAATTCTTGGCTACTAGATGAAGTGGATGGTTTAGCTTCTTTTCCAATTGCTAGGCCAATCGTGAAACGGGCCAATCTCGTCCGCACCGATCAGCAAGCTGTACATAAAATCATCGGGAAAATCGTTCAGCCGCACGCGCGAGCTCTGGCCATCGACCTCAGTGCCCCAGGGATGATCGTGGTTGCCCGTCGGACTCCATGTAAGTTGTCGCGCCAGATAGTCGCCCAGTGCCTGGTTGACCTGCGCCAGCCCTTTTTCTTGCGTTGATCTTCGACTGCCCAGGCCCCCGGCTGGTGGCGCGCCCAGTGAATAACGCTAGCGCAAGCTTCCTGGTCGGATTGGCCGAGGTGTTTGGCCTCGACCCATAGCCAGCGAAGTGATGGACCGTAGCCATGGGGCTGGTCCATAGATTTGGCGTCGAGCATTGCCAGGGTTTTGGTAAATCAGTTCGACGTACTGTCGTGTGTCGGAATCCCAAAGGGGAACTCTATTGTCGGCTGCGTCGCGCGCAATATTCCGCGCCACCAGCGCTTGCTGAGCGAAGACATCCGCCAAACGGCCATAACTGCCGCTTATGGTTTTTTGTCTGCGGCTATATCTGGCCATCCACGGTGTTGTGAATTTCATAGCCAGACGAAAGGCAAGTCCATCCGGTGGCTCCCAAGGGTTTTCCTTCAACTGGCTAGTCATCATATTGCGGTATTGCTCAAACGCCGCCTGATTGGTCAAGCCGGTCGGAGCGCTGCTCTTCTTCGACGGTGCCGAGGCTTTGCCGATGAGCTCGGCGGTGCTTAAGCTTTTGCGCAAGGCGGAAATGCTCGCGACGTCAAAGCTTGGCATGGCACCAATACGCTCGACCAGTTTGAGTTGTTTATTGAGTTCATTGCGCGCAGCGATCTTGCGCCACATGCGCGGCTGAGCTTCGGGGTCGAAGGCCCAGTCCGGTACGGCCGCTTCGAAGCCAGACAGGGCGGCGCGCACAGCTGCTGTCGCGCTTTCGGAAGAACCGCATGCGTCCAACGCTTCGCTGAGAATTATGCAGGTAGCCATTGCTTCGTTGGCGTCGAAATCGTCCAGATGTGGCGTGCTCTCTTGGATCTGGGCGGCGTACCGGGCGCAGTCTGCCGGCGATAGCGGGCGCTCCAGCACATGTCCCCATACGGCGTCAAGAATTCGACGCAAATTGACCGCATCTCCCCATTGTTCATCAGCTGAGAATTTCTCATAAGTATGCAGCCAGCGATCCACCATGGCCGCGGCGAACGCGACCCGCTGCTCAGGCGACCAGGCGTCGAGCTTCGAGGTAAGAAAGGCTTCGTATTCATCGATGTCTTTCATCGTTTGCTCTCGCTGTCTGTAGGCGATTGCGGGATCTACATTATAAATGAATAAACGCCCGCACCCAATTCTTTGGCAGCGCGGTGTGGCCTTCACCAGTGACATCTTCGGCGAGAAAGACATCGCCGGGGCGGAAGGTTTTTTTCGTGCCGTCGCCGATGCCGATCTCTACTGTGCCTGAAAGAGTGATGCACCACTGGCGCCGCGGCGCATTGTGCCAGCCGTGAAGATCATCGCGATTGGTGTCGTTTTTGAAAACTAATGTCTTCACGGAAAGATTGGTCAGAAAGTGTTTCGATCCTTCACTCTGATCAAAATCTTCAAAATGAGATTTGTCGTCTTTACCGGTGTAAATTCTGCAAAATTGCATGCGACCTCCCAACTTAACGTTGCTACTCGCTTAGCAGTAATCGAACGATTTTTTCAAGCCGTTCGATAGATTCATATGCGCCGTTAGATTGACAGGCTCAACACCCTGGGCTAGCTATGTGTGATCTGCATTCGGTCGGGGAGGCAATATGGCGGATTCCAACTCAGCATCTACGGCAGACGCTTCGTGGCAACAAACCTGGGGTAGTTCGGATTTCATCAAGCGTTGGGCGAACAAGAGCGGCTGGCAGGCGCCCATCCGCGAAGTACAGATGGCAATGGTTTTACGGATGATTCCCCATCTCATTGATGAGCCCATTCGAATTCTCGACATTGGCGCGGGGTACGGCGCGCTTGCCGCAGCCGTTCTTAGGGATCGGCCCAATGCGAGCGCGGTTTGTTTGGACGCTTCCGAGGCGATGCTGAAGCTCGGCAACGAGCGTAACAGAGACCTCAAGGACCGGATTAGCTTTATTCAAGGATCACTTGAAACATCGGATTGGATCAAATCCGTAGAGGGAACCTTCGATGCTGTGATCTCGGCGCGTGCGCTGCACCATTTCACGGAGAACCAGCGACGGCGTTACATCTTCAAAGAAGTATACGGAATAATTCGGGACCGGGGATGCTTCATTAACGCCGACAATGTCAGAGCAAGCACAAAATCTCTTGGCGAACGATATCGTCGAGCACGCGATGAATACCTCGACCAGTTTGTCAGGGAATCCAGCGGCGGCAAGACGAACTTGGCGGAAGTCCGCGCGGCGTCCCCGAGCACCTATCATGGCCCGCACAACAACGGCTATCTCGAAGAAGAACTCGCCTGGCTCAGAGAGGCCGGATTCGAGGATGTGGATTGCTTCTGGAAGTTTACGACGATGGTGGTGTACGGCGGGTTTAAGTCTTAGAGTCCCGTTCAAAACGTTCCAGAGATTCAAATCGTTCAAAACGGTTTGGCCTCGCTCCTAAACTAGCTGTTCACCGTCCTGCGACGGCCTTGAATCGTAGCCGCACGTAATCCGCGAACCAATTGCCGTCCGCTTTCCGCAATCTCGGCTCCAATTCGATCCTCACTTGCTTAAGAAAAGAGTCGCGTTTTGCTTCGGGCAGCGAATTCGTAAACGGTTGAGCGAAAACCTCCAACCAGGCAACGATATCCCCGGGAAGTTTGGTTGGGCGCGGAATCAACTCGGTATATTCAACTGTGAAACCGAATTTGCTTAATAACTCTGAATATTCCTCAGCCGACGGATAGTACCACGGATCAACCACCCAAGGGTCGATACTACGCTTGCGTAAGCCGTTGTGCAGAGCGGCACGGATAGATTCGACGTTGCCTTTGCCGCCGAACTCGCCGACGAATCGGCCGCCCGGTTTTAAACACTTTGCCACGCCTGCCGCGACTAACTCGGGATGCTTCATCCAATGCAGCGCAGCATTGGAAAAGACAGCGTCGAATGGTTTGCTGAACGCGAGCCGTTGCCCGTCCATCAGGAGGACATCCAAGCTTCGTTTACGTGACGCTCGAAGTTGCGCGAGGCTGGCATCGACGCCAATGACAACGCTGCCTGCTGCTGCGATTTTTTCCGTGAGCACGCCGTCACCGCAGCCGAGATCCAAGATCACTTCGCCCGGCTTTGGATCAAGGAGCTGCAAGAGCGGTGCACCGAGATCAGCAACAAAGCGCGCGGTTTTCGAATAGCTGTCGGGATCCCACGAGGTCGTCTGGTTCATC
>VBKY01000264.1:15353-18617 GCA_005879255.1 Deltaproteobacteria bacterium | reverse complement strand
TGTTCGCATAGCGATTTTTTGCCTTTTCATCTAACCGCCGTTGGCCGGGTATCTCTGAATTTTTCAAACTTTCGATCCAACCGTAAAGCTGTTTTGAGATCTTTTCACACTGGATTATGAAATTTGAAATCTGAGATCTGCAATGGCTGAAGATATTCCATCTTTCCAGTACCCGCATCATCGAGCGGACCTCGCCTGCCGAGCCGCGGGCAATGTAGAGGAAGGCTAAATGTTCATTAGTCGTTCCGCGTTCGAAACCCTCGGCGATGTTGTTAGAGACCGAAAGAGCCGCGCGCTCCAATTGGTCGCGCAGGCCCGGATGGCGCCGAAACGGTTCGAGAGCAGTGAACTCATACATCGACCGGGCCAGCTCTGCAGAGTCACGCCAAACTGGCAAGTGTTCAAAACGTTTGTACTGCATAGCTGCTTCTTCCGCTTCGCGGAATCTCAAATCTCAAATTGCAAATTTCAGATCGTAAATCGCAGATGACAAAGTGTCTAGCCGATCGCATTAAACTTTCTTTTCAAGAAACGTTTTCGCGGCTGCTAGAAATTCACGCGCTTGCCCTATCAAAAGAGTTGCATCTTCGAGCGTTAGCTCGGCCTCTATACCATAATCTGCAGTAATCCGCTTGCTAAAGCCTGCCAACAGCCAACGATGATATCTTTTGTCTATCAATCCGCTCTTGACGAACTGCTCAGCGAATGCGCTATGTACTCCTGCATGCTTGCGGAACCGCAACCCTTTTTCATTGAGCAAGGCTTCAGCCGCGTAAAACATGGCGTAGTACGCTCTGCCGACGCCAAATTCTGCATCTCCACTTTTTGTCAGGCGCTCTGCAGCCTGCAATGACCGGAATGCTTTCTCTAAGAATTTTTCCGTTGACTCCTTCAAGCCGGGACACCCTCATCGCGAACGTTGGACAAAAAGGGACTATCTCCTTGCAACCAGTCGCGTTCACGCAGGAATACTAGACTGACGGTAACTCCCTGCTTTAATGATAGATCTGCGGCAAGTTCAGCGGTACGATCGACTTCGAGCGCGTAGCGTTCAAAATCTCGCAGCACGATTAAGACGTCAACATCCGACTCGCGCTCCGCATCCCCACGGGCGTAGGACCCAAAAAGATAGACTCCCCTTAACTGTTTTCCATAGATCAATTGGAGCCCGCGTTTGAGTTCGCGCAGAATATCTTGCACAGCGAGCTGTGATTGCCCGAAGCGAACCAATCCTTCTCGGACTTGCGGTGCGTTATCGGAGGCTGCTTGGAAACCGTATTCACTCTTGCCCCGAGTTGCGGCGATTTGCAGTGTGGCTTGAGCTGATGGATTGACGCCTTTTGGCAATTTCGCGAGCGCCTCAAGCAGTTCCCTTCTATTCAAGAGACCCTTCTGTATGGCATCTTGAGTAACTGCCGAAAGTCTTTCGTCATCCAAATGCGTCCGTGCAAGATCGAGCACCGTGCGCAGCGGCGTGGTAACAGGAAGATCCTCTCGCATCGTTATCTCCGACTTGCGCAAGTCTGCTTTATTAAGGACGAGGTTCTTGGTTGGCCTCTTCCGAAAATCCTCCAAGCACATAGAGCGCTGCAGCAGTCTCATGCGATAGCACAGCTTTCTTGCGGCTCCACAGCCACCAGCGCATCAGATCCTCATGGCGCGCCGCGGGGAACTTTTTGAGCCGGTAAATACCGTGATCGACACGAACCCAATTTCCCTGCTTGACGTGAAAAAACTGAAGAGGGTAATCATAGCCCAGACTTTTCGCATCAGCAGACGTGAAGTATCCCTGTTGGCTCTCCGCCACTGCGAAAAGGCTATCAGACTTCTCGCCTCTAGTTTTCATACATAAATCTTAAACTAACTTTAAGGTTTTTACAAGATTCAGATTAAGCCCTACCAGAACCTTACATAGAATGTAAGTATTTTGTCACCACTTATTATGCGGCGTAAAGTAGCGCCTGAAGTTGGGCTACTGCGTCTCTGAGCTTTTCTGGCCCGCCGAACAACCGGGCAATCTCGATCACGTTGCCCCGTTCCGAAATCGGTGGGACCTTGAGAACGTCGGGAATGACGAACTGCGCGGTGCCGTGCTCGGCGTATTTTTCCAAGAGATCGGCGAGGATCGCTCGCGCTTCCGGGCCGTACTTCTCGAAGAAACTTTTTTCATCTTTCTTGACCCGGTCCGCGCGCTCGCGCCGTGTCCGTAAAGGACCGTTGAAAGCGAGATGACAGAGCAGGTCGAAAGGATCGGCTTCCGGTTGGTTGCTCGAACTCCTCAATTGATCGAAATCGATGCCGCGCTCTTCCAATTTTGCGATGATCTCGGCCCGGAGCGCGGGGTCGGCCCATTGTTTGCGCAAGTCGGCGGCGGAAGGATAAAGCGTGCGCACCTTCTCAGCGGCATATTCGGAGAACTTTACGACGCGCAGTTGCCGGCCATCCGGATCGAGCTCATAAACCAAATGTGTAGCGATCTCGACGCGGCCGCCGTCGAAGTAGTATTTCCGCCGCACGCCTTCCGAATCATCCGAGATCGTCGGGCCGCCTTCTTCGATCTCGCCAACCGTCGGTTGATCCGTGGTAATTTCTTTGATGGTTTCGCCCGTCTCAGTCATCTCCAGCTCGGTCAGTAAGGCGGGTTCGCCGTCAAAATCAGGGTCGGCAAAAAGCCTTGTCGCGGAGCCCGTATAGTCCAGGATATTGAAATAGTATTTGTCGTAGTCGTCGCGCACGCGGGTTCCTCGCCCGATAATCTGTTTGAAGTCCACCATCGAGCTAACCACGCGGGCAATGATGATATTCTTGCAGGTGGGAATATCGACGCCCGTCGTAAGCAATTGTGAAGTGGTTACCAGCACGGGTGTCACGGTTTCGAGTTCTTGAAACTTGCTGAGATATCCTTTGCCGACGCTTCCCTCGTCGGATGTGATCCGGCAAACGTAATCGGAATACTTCTTGACCAGATCGTCGTTGAGATTATTGAGAGCGCCCCGCATATCGTCGGCATGTTCCTGGTCAACGCAAAAGACGATAGTCTTGGCGAAGCGATCCGTCTTTTTTAAAAAGTCCGTGATATTGCGCGCAATCGCCTCGGTTCGAGCTTTGAGCGCGACGGCCCGCTCGAAATCCATCGTTTGGTATTCATTGTCCGGAATTTCACGGCCATAACGATCGAGGTCGCCTTGACTTGGCCGCCAGCCCGCTGCGTCCCATTCGGTAACTATGCGGTGAACTCGATAAGGCGCCAGAAACCCATCCTCG
>VBKY01000264.1:0-15300 GCA_005879255.1 Deltaproteobacteria bacterium | reverse complement strand
GATTTTCTTTCCGCAACGGCGTCGCAGTCATACCCAATTGATACGCGGGCTGGAAGTAACTTAAAATCTCGCGCCAATTGCTCTCATCCTTGGCGCTGCCGCGATGACATTCGTCGACGATGATCAGGTCGAAGAAGTCCTTGGAATATTCTTTATAAAGTCCGGGGCGGTGTTCGTCTTTGGCGATCGCCTGGTAGATCGCGAAGTACATCTCGCGCCCTTTATTCACTTCGCCATTCTCAATCTTCCATCGGGCATCGCCGAAAGTAGTAAACATCTTGTCCTTGGGATCGTCGACTAAGATATTCCGATCGGCGAGATAAAGAATTTTAGGGCGGCGGTGCTCGCCGGCGCGGTTCCATCGCATGTTCCACAGCTTCCAGCAAATTTGAAATGCCACAGCGGTCTTACCGGTGCCTGTGGCCATGGTGAGAAGAATTCGTTTCTTGCCTTGCAATACCGATTGTACAACGCGATTGATGGCGATCTCTTGATAGTAGCGCTGGCCTTTACCTATGGCACCGTTTGCGGGGGTTAAGAGTCTGGTCGCGGCCTCCTCATCTTCGATCTTTTCGCTGGCGCGGAAGCGTTGCCATAATTCCGCCGGCTTCGGGAAGGAATCAACGTGCCGCTCTTGACCGGTTGTGAAGTCAAACTCGACGATGCCGTGACCGTTGGTTGAGTAGGCGAATTTCACGCCGAGAATTCCGGCGTATTCCTTTGCTTGCTGAAGACCGTCTCCGGGAAGCTTATAGGCCGCCTTTGCTTCGACAACCGCCAGCATAAAGTCTCTGGCGTAGCGCAATAGATAGTCAGCGCGTTTGCAGGGCCGTCGGCGCGCTTTGTTGCCGACCACTAGAATGCGCCCGTCGGTAAAACTCTTCTGCTCGCTGATTTGATCATCGTTCCAGCCAGCGGCATAGAGTTTAGGAAGGATGGATTTCCTACAGGTATCGGCTTCGGTGATCACAGGGAGTGTTTATGACGTAGCGACGTTTTGAAACTGTCTGCGGATTCTATGCGATTTGGCGCAGAGTGCCAAGGGAATTGGCGCATTGAGCCGAGCGAACGGAGCAATGAAGCAAGTTGTGGCAAGGAACAAGGGGCGTGTTCAATGGCTTGCTCGAAGTTGCGTTCAAAGATGTCAGCAATGTCGATCCCGCCGGTCTTGTAAGTATCACTGCCGGACCTGGTTAATGAAGGGTCGGTAACTAGGTTTAGGAATCAGCTTGCCCGCATTCCGCGCTGCTTTAAGCCACGTCTTCTTCGCGATTTCCACTTCTGCCAGAGCTTTATTTGGAGTATCCGCAAAAGCCGAACAAGCTTCGAGATCCGGAATGTCGGCGATGTACCCACCGTCCTCGTGGCTGTAGAAGATGTTGATATGATAATCACGCATTAATCGTCCTCAAATTAGCGAACCAAAATTTCCGTGGGCGTCTTTCTTCCTCTCGGTGTACGGTCGAAATCCCGATCGAAACTCACGATCTCCAGACTGCGCTTTTCGGCTGCAGCGTACTGGTAAGCGTCATCAAAGTCGAGATTGAAACGGCGAGACGCATCCACGACAGCTTTCATGTCTCTGACTAGCAGCCGTACCAATCGCACAGTGCCAGTACCCAACAGCTCGTCGAGCGCCTGTAAGAAAGTGTCTTGGAGTTTTCGTCGGGTTAAGATTATGCCGAGTGAGTAAAGTGTGAACTCAGTCAGATGAAGACGCCCTGATTGGGTTTCTCGCAATAACTGTTCGACATCATCCGCCTTTTCCTGATCGAGCAAGAGTTCGAGAATGATGCTCGTATCCAGAAGATACACTAATCACCCCACCATTCCGAAATCTTGTGCTGAAGATCTACAGACGTGTACTTATCCCTCAGGTCACGCAACGCTCCCCGCCATTTGAACTGTAGCTGCTTCCTCGCCTTCCGCTCCGGATTCTCCAGAAGGCCCTCCACAAACTCCTCGACATCTTTTCGCAACTCGGGCGGCAACTGTTTTATTTTTTCCTCAATCCGCTTTATTCCCTGATCCCGAGCCATAATTCCCTCCCTTGATATTGTTGCGTGGTGGTCGGGGTATCATAGCACGGGACAGCGCAATTGATGCATACCGAACCGCTGTGCCTTCAGGAGCCTTCCCCTTCATGCCAGCGCCTCAACGTAAGGCCGCATCACGCGCTCGACGCGGCAGATTTTCGCGAAGCGCCAGAGCTCGTCCATTCCACTGCGGCGCTTCTGCCTGTAGTCACGGAGCGCCTCCAGGGCGACATCGAGACCAATCTTGTTTCGATATTTAAAGCAGTCGGCGACTGTTTTCGCCGGTTTGTAAACTTTCACTGTGACGCCTTCGATGGAGTGTTCTTCGACGCCTTCCGTCAGAGCCTTTCCCGACATCCGTACGAGGCGAAAGGGCTGCCCTCCCTCTCTGGGCGCCCGCGCTTTTCTGTCGAGAGCAAGCCAAACCTCTGAGGGAGCTTGCGTGGTTAGTTTATGAAATTGGAGCGCCGAGAGCAGGCAAACAACGCCGCGAGGAACGCGCTTGCAAGCTTCAGCGAGACTGTGATTCTCGGTGATCTTTGCATTTGGAAGCTGGTAGAGTCCTCTGGTCTCCTTCACCAGAAGCCCCCGTTCTTCAAGCCTCTGCAGATAGGTGCGGGGAATACCGTGAGTAGTTAGGTCTCGGGGTCGCAGGATTCCTGATTTCTGGACGATGCTGAGAACCTTTTTGGTCCTAGAAGTCTTGGGCATAGCGTTACCAAACATCGGCACTTATTGATATGTGCCGACATTATGTAACGAAATGGTCGCACGGTCAAGGGTCGAGAATCTAAACTTTCGAAAATCCCTGTGTTGAAAAGCAACAGATTCGAAACTTAAATTCTACTGCCAAAGCTTCTTGAAAAAACCCTCCTTCTCCAACTCATTGACGTAACGGTTGTCGAAGTAAGACGTCAGCGGCAGTTTCTTACTTGCCGCCTCGTCGATCGATTTTTGGCTGACCAATTGTTCTACCAATGCGCTGAACGCTTCCGGTGGCATGAAACCCTCTTTACTGAGTCCTTCGACGGAAAATCGGTAGCTCTCGTCGAGGATTTTCTCGTCGTTGACCTTGGTGTATTTCGCCAAAGTTTTAATGGAAAGCTCTTTATTCGTGTAAATGGTCTGAATCCCTTCGAACGCCGCCCGGATAAACCGCTTGGCGATGCTCGGATTCTTTTCCACGAAGCCCCGGCGGGCGGCTATACCGTTCTCGACCACTGGAATATTCCACTCACGAAACTGCTTGACGCCTACCAGCTCTCGAAAACCTTTTTCCTTGAGCATCAGACTCTGCGGCGGCGGCACCATGGCGGCGGCGACCGCACCGGACATCAGCATCGCCGCCGATTCTGGCGTGCCGCCGGACTGCAAGATCGTCACGCCGGTGACGCCGGCCTTTTGAAAAATATTCAGCGCGGCGATATGTGAGATCGAACCGAAACGGCTGACGGCGACTTTTTGTCCTTTCAGTTGTGCCACCTCTTTGATGGCCGGTGCCGAAAACATCGGAACCGTAAAAGTTTTGACCACCGCCGCGATCTGAATTACGTCACCGCCGTTGATAACGTTGCTCACCACCGCGGGACCCGCCAGCCCCGCGAAATTCGCTTCGCCCGCGAGCATGGCCTGAACGATCACGGAAGACGCGCCTTCGTAGAACAGGTCCACGTCGAGACCGTTCCTTTCGAAATGCCCGGCGTCCTTAGCCATCCACCATGGCAAACTATTCCAGGACATCGGCGAGTATGGGAACCGAATCTTATCAGGCGCCGACGCCGCCCCCACAAGCTGGACAGCAAAAAACAGCGCAAACAACAGCCAACCGCCGACTGAAACGATTTTTCGCATAAACCCTCCGTGTTTTCGGATGCCGGAAATCTATCGCAGCCCCGCGACTTGTCAATGAAATTCTTGCGGCGAAAAATGGCGTTTGTCCCACTGCGCTGGCATCTTCGCGGTTTTTTTGCGACAAATCAGAAGCGACAAAGGACGAGGAGGCCATCATGACCGCTCACGCTTGGGAGTCATTCATCGCCAGACTCTTGGATATGGGAGTCGATGCCGTACAGGCGCTGATCAGAATCGCGCTCATCATTGCGGTCGCGTACATCATTACGAAATTGCTGCGCGCGGCACTAAACCGTCTGGAGCAATTTTTGATACGCGCCGCTGTTAGAACCGACACTGCAACGGCAGGCACGGCAAAACGGATCAAAACATTGGCGAGCGTGCTTTGGACCATCAGCTGCGGCCTTTTATGGTTTCTCGTCGCCCTCGTCTCTCTTAGCCAGATCGGCGTCAACATCGGTCCGATCCTCGCCGGCGCCGGGGTAGTCGGTCTCGCCGTCGGGTTCGGCGCGCAACATTTGGTGCGCGACCTGGTGAGTGGCTTTTTTATTTTGCTCGAAAACCAAATTCGGGTCGGCGACATGGCCATCATCAACGGCACCGCGGGCGCGGTCGAAGGCGTCACATTTCGCACGGTCGTATTGCGAGACCAAGCGGGCGTGGTCTATGTCTTCCCCAACGGTTCGATCAACACGCTGGCGAACGCGACCCTGGACTGGTCCGCCTATGTGCTCGACGTCACGCTCCCCTACTGGGTAGATACCGATCGGGTCATGGAAATCATGCGCCGGGTCGGCGCCGAAATGAAAGCTGAAACGGAATTTGCCAGCGTGATGCTGGAACCGATCGAAGTTTTCGGAGTGGACAACTTTACGGAAACCCTGGTGACGATCAAAGCCCGCTTTAAGACCTTGCCCGGGCAACAATATCTGGTCGGCCGTGAATTCCGCCGCCGGCTCAAGTATGCCTTGCCGGCGCACGGAATCGTGATTTCCTCGCCCGCGAATCCGAAACCGGCGAGCACCCCTTTGCCGGCATCATGAGCCAGTTAGTAAAAGACTCCTGAGCAAGCTTGCGCGACGCGCATGAATCCCTCTTCCCATTTGCAGCAAACGGTGTAAATTGACGCGACGAATACCGCCGACAATGGAGCACGCACTGCACATTGATTGATAGCCAACACTCGTTCACTCGTGACGAAATTACTCCGATCATCGTCGTCAGTTTGATCTCCGCGCTGCGGCTCTTAGGCATTTTTCTCATGTTGCCGATTTTCAGCGCCTACGCGGTGCGCTACCCAGGCGCGTCCGCAGGCCTTGCCGGCGTCGCTTTCGGCATCTACGCGCTCACGCAGTGCATATTTCAAATCCCGCTTGGGTGGGCGAGCGACCGTTGGGGACGGAAACCCGTGCTGATTATAGGACTCGCGCTGTTCGCGCTGGGCAGCGTCGCTTGCGCTCTGGCAAATGACATTTACAGTTTAATACTCGCGCGTTCCTTGCAAGGGACCGGAGCCGTCGGCTCGGTCGCGTTCGCCGCTTTAGCCGATCTCACACGGCCAAGCGTGCGCACGCAGGCGTACACGATAACGGGCATCGCCATTGGCATTTCCTTTATGTTCGGTCTTTTGGCCGGTCCGTTGCTGGCGGCAAAGATCGGCCTCAGCGGTTTATTTTACGTGCTGGCCTTCTTGAGCTGCCTTTCATTGATTTTGGCGGCTATTTCCTTTCCGGCGGAACAACGCGGCCCGCAAGCAAACCCGCCGATGGCGGTCAGGCCGATTTTGGCTCACAACCAGCTGCGGCCGATTTTTGTCGCGACGTTCGTTCTGTCGTTCGCGCTGAACCTATTCTTCTTCACCTATCCTTTGAGTTGGACCGAAATCGGTTTGGAAAAAGCGGAGCTCTGGAAAGTCTATTTGGTTATTTTTCTACCGAGCGTTTTTTTTGTCTTTCCATACATGCGACGGGCCGAGAAACAGGGCCGGTTCCGCGTGCCCATTCTCATCGGTTGGCTTACCTCCACGGTCGGCTATGGCATTTATTTGTTTGGCGCTCAATACGATCTTTTACTCTATGTCAGCGGCGCGGCGTTTTTCTTCGGTTACTCCATCTATCAACCGATACTTCCCGCGTTTCTTAGCCAATACGTCCCGACAGCCGGCCGAGGGACGGCGAGCGGTATTTATAATTTTTTTGGCTTTATCGGCTCGTCTCTCGGCGGCATGCTCGGCGGCGCGCTGATTCACGTTTCTCCCTCGCTCCCAGAGCTTCTCGGAGTCGTGCTCCTCGTGGCTTGGTTTTTCGTCGGGTTGCCGCTCCCTCCGGAATCTAGCTCCTAGAGCATTCCGATTCATCTGCATTGATCACGCCAAAGGGTTGGTGTAGTGAGAACCCTGAGGAGCACGTATGCGAAACCTGATCCGTCACTCGCTCCGGCCTTTCTTAGTCGCTGCGACTTTTCTTCCTATTCTTGTGTCGGGCTGCAATCGCTCTTATGAGGAAACCATCTCTGACGTCAAGGTTCCTGTACCGAAGGCGATGACCCGGAGCTCAGAAAAGCCGGTTGAAATGACCTTCCTTGGTTTCGGCGCCGGTCAGGCAACGTTTCACGGCAACATGGATACCGATAAGATCGTCGAGTTCTACAAAAAAGAAATGCCCGCGCGCGGCTGGCAACCGGATATGAATGTGCGGAGCGGTGGCGCCATGCTGGCTTACAGCAAAGAAGGTAAGACGATGCTCGTAGCCATCAGCAAAGAAAAAAACGAAACAAGCCTGACGCTCACCGTCGGTGGCATGGGCCGCTGAGCCCGGGCAAAGCGCTTTTCTCGCGTCAGAGTCAATCCGTGACACGCGATTTGCACGCGAAACGGGGACAGGCAACTTTTTCGGCGACCTTTGTCGGGGACTGGCTGCTTTTTGTATTTCAAAAAGCTGCCTGTCCCCCATGACCGGTGATCGAAAAAGTAGCCAGTCCCCTCCTCCAACGCTCACTTTGCTTGCGGCTTCGCCGCGCTAGGCTCTTCGTGGCTAACTATGTCTTTGGGATAACTGAAAGCCATCAGTCCTTACCGACCGAAACCAAGAAGATACCGGCGACGACCAAACCAGCCCCGGCGATCTTGCGCCAAGTGACGCTCTCAATTCGCCGCGCCATGAATGGCGTCAAGAGAAGAACAAAGATTGCGTAGCTATTGATCAGCGGCGCGACGATCGTCACACGCTCCATGCTGAGCGCGATATACATGAACAGAAACGATCCGCCGGTAAAGATTCCCGACCAGACAAACCAGCTAAACACCTCTGGCGGTGGCAAGACGAACTTTTCCTTCTGGATATAACGAGTAATAAAATAAATCTCGACGGTCGATGTCAGGGCGGCGATGCCGGCGGCGAGGATCGGTTGTCCGCCGCCGCCCGCGAGTCCCCATCGCACCGTAACGTCTTTCAGGGAAAAAAGCAGCGCGCAGGAAAAGGGATAAATCAATTCGATCTTTTGGAACGTGGCTTGCCGCCCCACCCATGAAACTGTGATCAACCCGGCTACGGTGAGCGCAACACCGAGAAGAACCAACGGCCCCGGCCTTTCACTGAGCACGAGCACCGCTAGGATCGTGGAAAACATCGGCGTCGTGTTTATGATGGTTGATGTGATTGCGCTGCCCATCGTGCGGATGCCACGAAAGCTCAACACCCGCGTCGCGCCCGGCACCAACAGACCGACGACCACGAAAATGAAATTGTCGGCGATGAAAAGTCGCGTTTCGGATTCGAGCAAAAAATGACCCGCGAACAAGAAAACGCAATTTACGGCGATAGTGATCCACGCGCCCCACGGGGCCGGGCCCCGGTGGTAACCGCGCTGCGCGAGCAAACTGGCGATCGCGAAACAAAGGGATGTCAGAAGACCGAAGAGAATCGGCAGCACGGCGCGTTGCTCGTCCAGTGTGACAATATCTTGGCGACAATCGTTCATGCTTCGACAAGCTCAGCACGAACGGGTTTTCCCTTTGTCCGTTCGCCCTGAGCTTGTCGAAGGGTCTGGAACAAACAGACGTGAATGTACCCCTACGGCCGTTAGTTCCCTTCACAGCTCTTTTCGTTTAAAGTGCTTTATAACCGAAAACTCACCGAACTGCATTGATGTCCGCCAAAAATCTCGCCCCGCTCCGCCGCCGACTCTTGCGCTGGTATGACAAGAACAAACGCGATCTGCCTTGGCGAAAAACCAGAGATCCCTATGCGATCTGGGTCGCCGAAACCATGTTACAGCAAACCCAGGTCAAGACCGTCATCCCCTATTATGAAAGATTCTTAAAAGCTTTTCCGACCGTCGAAGCGCTGGCACGGGCGCCGCAACAACGCATCCTGCGCATGTGGTCCGGCCTCGGCTATTACCGGCGCGCCGAGAATCTGAATCAGGCCGCGCGCCAGCTCGTGCGGCGCTACGATGGAAAAATTCCCCGCAATCATGATGCGCTACGTTCTCTGCCGGGCGTCGGCGACTATACCGCTGGAGCGGTATTGAGTATCGCCTATCAGCAACGATACCCGGCGCTGGATGGCAACGCGCGCCGCGTTCTCAACCGGCTTTTCAATCTGACGGACAACACAGAGCTTCATAGCCGCGCGCTCCAACTCGTGCCACGGTCCCGGTCCGGAGATTTCAATCAAGCTTTGATGGAACTGGGCGCGACTCTTTGCGCGCCGCGAAAGCCGGATTGCGCCGCGTGTCCGGTGGCTGCCGATTGCGCCGCGCGATCCGGCGATTATTTAGCCGCAGTGTCGCAGCGGCGGAGCGCACCTGCAATCAGCGCTGTGACTTGGCCATTGGCGATTGTTCATCACAGCGGCAAGCTTCTGCTGCGCCGCCGCGCCGCCACAGGTCTCCTGGCGCATCTCTGGGAATTTCCTGGGGGCGAAGCCATGAAGCGAAACGAACTGGAAACCACGCTTCGGTGGCAATTGCGCGCTCTCCCCACTGAATTCTCCACAGCGCGGAGAATCGGCGAATTCCGCCACAGCATCACGTACCGCCGCATTCGCGCGCCGATTTACCTCTTCGATTATCTTCCTGCCACTGAGATGCGCTTTCCTGCCCCGCATTGGCGCTGGATCCAACGGTCCCATTTCACCAACTATCCTATGTCGTCGATGACCAGGAAGGCGCTTCGCGTCTTCGATATTCATGAAAAAAGTCTTTCTTAGAAGCGTGCTCGTGACCGTCATCGTCGGCTTGGGTTTTTACATTTATTACACGCTTCCGGACGTGTCGGAATTGAACCAGAAAAATCCCAAGACAACGGCGCTAATGGAGCTGCGTGAAGAAGAGTACAAGAAGAAAAATATCCGCAGCCCGCGCCAACAAAACTGGATATTTTATGGTGCGATCTCGGAACACCTGAAAAAGGCGGTGTTGATTAGCGAAGACGCCGCGTTCTACAGCCACAAGGGCGTCGACTTGAACGAACTCAAGGCATCGCTGAAAAAGGACTGGGAAACTTGGAGCTTCAGCCGCGGCGGCAGCACGATCACCATGCAGCTGGCAAAAAATCTCTACTTGAGCCCGTCGAAAAATCCGCTGCGCAAAATAAAAGAACTCATTATCGCCTGGCAACTCGAACAAAAACTCTCGAAACGGCGAATCTTTGAGATCTACCTGAACGTCGTCGAATTTGGCCGAAATATTTACGGTGCCGAGGCCGCCGCGCGCTTCTACTTTGACAAGTCCGCCGCGTCGTTAGATCCTCTTGAAGCAGCGACTCTCGCCGCGCTACTACCCAGCCCGCGCAATTCGCACGAGCGGAATCTATTGAACCGTAGAAACGTGATTCTCAGCCGGCTCGCCAGTGTCGGTTATCTCAGCAGTGAGGAATACCAGCGCGCCAGACAACTTCCACTTTTTCACAAGGTCGAGGAAGCGGCGCCGCTCTTGCCTGAGGAAGACTAGAAACACGCCAATCTGTGCGCTTCCCGTTCGGGCCCACTACAGCAAGTTTGAGCGGCTCGGATGGAAGTAGCCGTGAGACTTCGACTCCAACCTCCACGACCCTTGCCGGATTCTTCGGCCCGTCTTGGTTTAGCCCTACAACTTTTCCCCTTGGGCTTCGTCTAAAGAAGTAAGAGACCCCCGGCAAAATCAAAACCGGAGCACGCGCCGAGAGTCATGAAAGGAGCGAATAAATCAATGGAAAAACACCGTGGCGCCAAACTCGACACCACTTTGGGACAACTTATAGCGGCTGCCAGCGAGGTTGCATTCGAATTCTCAGATAATGATAAAGAGGCTTACAATCTGGCTCAGCTCGCGCTCATCGAGATTCTTAGAAGAAAAACTTCACATGTGGTTGATCTAGATACAGATTTCGAAACTCTCCCGGCCTCCAGCCAGGTCATTCACTGACACCTTAAAAAGCTCAGCGTTCTCGGGGGGAGCCTTGGCTCCCCTTTTTTTTGCGCGTCTCCGTTTCGGGAACTTTAGCAGTATACTTGACGTTTTGAACGGGAGTGATTGATCGGCAGCAACCAAAGCACGGTGCCGATCATCCAATAATCGGCAGCGCAAAAAAATATATATCAACTCCAGACAGATCGAAGGGAGCGGCGCAGCGAGATGTTTCGATTGGCTACTTTCTGGGCTTTAATCGTGCTAGCTGCTGTCGGGACGGTGTGGCCGAAGCACGGCACGGCCATCACCGCCGGAAGGGTCGCCCCGGACGTCGCCGGGGAAAATTGGATCAACAGCAAGCCATTGGCCATGGCGGACTTAAAGGGCCGGGTGGTTTTGGTAGAATTTTGGACCTACGGCTGAATTAACTGTCGCAACATCATCCCGCAGTTGCGGGAGTGGCATGATAAATATCAACAAGCCGGCCTGACCATCGTTGGCGTCCATTCACCAGAGTTTCCTTGGGAGAAACGATTGGCTAAAGTACAGGAAGCAACCGCGCGGTTGGGCATCAAATTTCCGGTTGTGCAAGACAATGGGTTTGATATTTGGAAACGCTTTGGCGTCTGGGCTTGGCCAACCATTGTCGTGGTCGACAGAAAAGGCGTGATCCGCTACAGCCATGTCGGCGAGGGCGCTTACCAGAAAACTGAATCGGTCATCAAACAGTTGCTCGCAGAGGGAAGCTGACAGACAATCTGTTGTTAGCAACCATGCATAGATAGTCGTGGAGGACAAGCGATGCTGATTAAGAAACCAGTAGACATAAAATCTTCTGAGATCACGCCGAAAGAGCTGTATCTAAACCGTCGCCAATTCATCGCGTCAGCGTCGGCTGTAGCGCTCGCCGCCGGCGCGGCGTTGGCGGGAATCGACCTGTCGGCGCCAGGTGAATCTCTCGCCGGCGAAAAATTGAAGAATTTAAAAAAGGGGCCGCCGGCGTACGACACTAGTGAGAAAATCAACTCATTCAAGGACATCACGTCGTACAACAACTTTTACGAGCTTGGCGTTGACAAAGGAGATCCGGAGCAGAACGCGAAGTACTTGACGACGCGACCGTGGACCGTAACCGTCGAAGGCGAAGTGAAAAAGCCGAAGACGTTGGACATTGACGGCATCATGAAATTGAGCCCGCTCGAAGAGCGGATTTATCGCTTACGCTGCGTCGAAGCCTGGTCGATGGTGATACCGTGGGTCGGGTTTCCGCTCAGTGCCTTGATCAATCAAGTGGAGCCCACTAACAACGCTAAATTCATTCAATTCGTCACGCTCCATGACCCCAAGCGTATGCCAGCTCAGAAGCCGAGTATCTTTGGCAGCGCGCTCGAGTGGCCTTACGTCGAGGGACTGCGCATGGACGAAGCGATGCATCCGCTGACGCTTCTCTCCGTGGGCTTGTATGGCGAAGTTCTGCCGGCGCAGAACGGCGCCCCGGTGCGCTTAGTCGTGCCGTGGAAGTACGGCTTTAAGAGCATCAAGTCCATTGTCAAACTACGCTTTGTCGAGAAGCAACCGGCGGCGTCGTGGAATATAATGCAGCCCCAGGAGTATGGCTTTTACTCCAATGTCAATCCGGAGGTCGATCATCCGCGCTGGAGCCAGGCCACCGAACGGCGCATCGGCGAATTTCTTCGCCGAAAGACGCTCATGTTCAACGGCTACGGCGAGCAGGTGGCAAGTTTGTACAAGGGAATGGACCTGAAGAAGTACTACTGAAGGGCCAAAAAAAATTGCGAAGTTCAAATTATCTTGTTCCAAGATGGAGTACCTGGCTCAAACCGTCGGTCTTTCTAGTTTGCCTCGTTCCAGTCAGCCAGCTCGCCTATCGCGCCTACAACGCCGATCTCGGCGCAAACCCCATCGATACGATCACCCGCTTCACGGGCTCATGGGCGCTGATATTCTTGTTGTCGAGCTTGGCCGTCACGCCGCTGCGGCGGATCACCGGCTGGAACGAGCTCATTAAGTTTCGCCGCATGCTTGGGCTATATGCTTTCTTTTACGCCTTGCTCCACTTTTCAACGTTTGTCGGCCTAGATCATTTCTTCGATCTCAACAGGATCGCCAAAGATATTCTCAAGCGGCCATACGTCACAGCAGGATTCACGGCCTTCATGATGATGATCCCGCTGGCGCTCACTTCGACCGCGCGTATGATTCGCCGCCTCGGCAAACGCTGGCAGCAACTGCACCGCTTAGTTTACCTCGCCGCCGTCGCCGGCGTGATTCACTTTTATTGGTTGGTGAAGGCGGATATAAGCCGCCCCGTCCAATATGGGATAGTTTTAACTCTGCTCCTTGGTTACCGGCTACTCGTAAAGTGGTCGTCGTTCTTCGCCACGCGACTAACTCTTAAGGCGCTGACGGCGCCGAGCCGTTAAGCTTGTCGATCAGTCAGTCTCCTTGCGGCACTTACTGCCGTCTTTGGACGGCGGGTTTTTCCATTTACGCACCGGATTCGGGCATGATATTAAGACGATTCGTTGCCGGTATCATTAAACCCTAACGGCGGTCGCAAAACCCGGTACCGAGAAACGTTTGCTTGACGGAATTTCAGTCACGGTCAATAACAGCTGATAGCAGCGGATCGATGAACCTGACGGCTTTGATCTGCGGATTGTTACTTCTTGCGTCGGTGTATGGTTGCGCCGGCTCGCAAGCAGCGCACCAAATCCAAGAGGGCAGACTCGCGCTTCTCACCGGTAATCCGGAAGCCGCTGTGCACCACTTCGAGCAGGCCGCGGCACTCGACAGCAAAAACGGCGGCTCGCCGCTGCAAGAAAGCGCTTGGACCTACGTCGGGCGCGCCTACTACGGGACCATGAAATATTCGCTCGCTCGCCAAGCCCTGGATCGCGCTCTCGCACAAAACAAGGACGACGACGTCGCTCGGCTCTACGTTGGCCTCGTCGGCGCGCGCGAGCAGATGAATGAAACCAGCCGCAAACAGATTCAAGCGGGGCTGCAGGGAGTCTACGACCGCATCGAGTACATCAAACGCTTCACTGTGGCTGGTGAATTTTGGGATCCTTCCGGCCAGCTGAGCACCGAACTGCTGGCATTGATCAAAGCGGTTTCCGCGCCACAGGTGGACTGGAGCAGCGTAATTCCACGAGTCGAGCAGTTAGGCCTCAAAATCGAAAACGAAGTTGACCAGGCCCAGCGCGACGAATTGAACCGCTACCGTGGCGGGGGCTCAGGTGGGGGCGACATGTGATCCTGCGGCCATCCGTCCGGCAAGTAAGTCTAGCGCGCCGAGGGTTTCTTAATGCCGAGTTTATCGATGCGCGAGCGCAGTGTGCTCGGATTAATTCCCAAGATTTCCGCCGCGCCTTTTTTACCGTGAATCACCCAACGAGTTTCCGTCAGGGCGCGCACAATGTGGCTGCGCTCGACGTTCTCCAAAGTATCGATCGTTGAGGTTTCCATCGAGCCCGTTTCGCTGCAGAGCACCGAGTCGTCGATCTGCACCATCGGGCTACGCGCCACCACCACCGCCCGCTCGATAACGTTTTGCAATTCGCGAATGTTTCCCGGCCAGCTGTATTGGACCAGACTCTGCATCGATTTTTGCGATACTCCATGCACTTCTTTGCCGAGCTTTTTGCCAAACCTGCTCAAGAAAAAATTCACCAGCAATGGGATATCGCCCTTGCGCTCTCGCAGCGGCGGCGACTCGAGCGGAAATACGTTAAGCCGGTAAAACAAGTCGGCGCGAAAACTCCCGTTCTTGACGATTTCATTCAAGTCGCGGTTTGTAGCCGCGATGACGCGCACATCCACTTTGATCGTCTGACTGCTGCCGACCCGCTCAAATTCTCCTTCCTGAAGCACGCGCAGAAGTTTCACTTGAGTGTCGAGCGGCAGCTCGGTGACTTCGTCGAGAAATATCGTTCCGCTATTGGCCAACTCAAACCGGCCGATGCGCCGTTGAGTGGCTCCCGTGAACGCGCCCCGCTCATGTCCAAATAGCTCGCTTTCCACCAGCCCGGAGGGAATCGAACCGCAATTCACTTTGACCAAGGGTCGATCCTTGCGCCGGCTCCGATCATGCACGGCGCGCGCCAGCAGCTCCTTCCCGGTACCGGTGTCGCCGCGAATCAACACCGTTGCTTCGGTTGGCGCCACCTGCTCGACTTTTCGCAGCACGTCTCGTAACGACGAGCTCTGACCGATGATCTCTTCGAAGTTGTGCTCGGTCTTGATTTCTTCTTGGAGATAAACTGCTTCCGCTTCGAATCTCGCCTTCAATGCCTTGGTTTCTTCATGCGCCCGCAAATTATCCACGGCGATAGCGATTTGATTCGCGACTTCCATCAAAAACTGGGCGTCCGCCTCTGAATAGCGCGATCTGTCAAGACTACCGATGGTGATCGCACCGATACTTTTGCCGCGCACAACGAGCGGCAGCGCGCAAATCGAACGAAAGCCATGTGCGTAGGCACGCTCTTCGGAAGCCGTCCGACGTTCTAGTTCGAGATCGCCGCGCAGGACGTACTTTTGGCTGGTAAAGGCCAAACCCGCTGGACTATCGCCCAATACGAGCTGCCGGCCGATGGGAGTGTAATCTTCGCGTCGGTAAGGACCCGCATAGTTCACAATGCGCAAACAGTCTTGTTTGGAATCGTATTCGGACAGCGCCAGGCGATCGAACGGCACCACCCGGCGAACCGCTTCGCCGATCGCCGTCCACAGCTCTTCGCGACTGAGTTTGGAGATGACGGCATTGTTGATGTCGAGCAGCATGCGGCGCTGAGCTTCACTGCGCTTGAGTGAAGCTTCGGAGCGGCTTCTTTCTAACTCCGCCCCGGCTCTCGTCGCAAAGATGCGCAAGATCCTTAGCTCTTGCTTGCCGAAGACACGGGGTTGGTTATCCATCACCACCAGATGACCCACCACCTCACCTTGGCTATTCAAGAGCGGCACCCCGGCGTAACTCTCTACGCCGAGCGTGACCAAA
>VBKY01000512.1 GCA_005879255.1 Deltaproteobacteria bacterium | reverse complement strand
TGATCGTCGGTCAGACGATCACCGTATCGATCAAATGGCTTATTACCTGGTTTGCTCACTGTCCCCACTGAATCTGACTGGGCCTGTCTGATTGACCAGTATTTGTCTTAAGAAAATTGCTGTACTATTGCCAATGTGGAATCGCCGGTTCTGGCGAGTTCCAGCTGTGAGAGTTGCTGGTTCGATCACGTCCGGCTCATATCGCCTTTGGGCGCGGCTTTCGTAGCAGGTCCGGTAAGCGGAACGAGAAGGTGCACACAGGTTCTTTAGTTTGTCTCGCTGCTCCACCATAAGAATGTTCACCTGTGCGTTACACGGCCTCCCAGTCCGTCCTCTTCAAACACTCGACTTACTCTGCTGGATTCCAGACCTGATTAGATTCTCGCCAGTTGCCCAAGTGCCGCGCAATGAGCGAGGCCCAGAGCCGCTTCGTATGCCATCAATGGTCTCCCATGCGGCGAGAGCGATATGAGTTTTGCACCGCCCCCCGAGGAAGAGATTGACAAAGACCTGCCGCTGAAAGAGGAGATCCGGCTACTCGGCCGTTTGCTCGGCGACACGCTGCGCGAGCAAGAAGGCGACGCTATCTTCAATCTCATTGAGCGCATTCGCCAGACAGCGGTTCATTTCCGCCGTTCGGGCGATGAGCAGGCGCGCGCGGAGCTGGAAATCATGCTCGGCGGACTCGACCAGGATGCGACCACCTCCGTAGTACGAGCGTTCAGTTACTTCTCACAGCTCAGCAATATCGCCGTGGACCTGCACCATAATCGGCGGCGACGGGCACATCAGTTGGCAGGCTCTCCGGCGCAAGAAGGTAGTCTCGTGCTTGCCATCCGGCGGATCGCCGAAGCCGGGTTAGGGCCGGAGGAATTGTGCGCCTTTTTTGCCGGGGCACTGGTCTCGCCCGTATTGACCGCTCATCCCACGGAAGTGCAGCGCAAGAGTATTCTGGACTGTCACCGTGAGATCGCTTCCCTATTGGAGGCGCGCGACCGAATGCAGCTGACGCCCGACGAGCTGGCAACCAACGAGGAGGGCCTGCGGCGCGCTATTCTTTCTCTCTGGCAGACCCGGATTTTGCGCGAGCTTCGGCTGACCGTACAGGACGAAATTGAAAATGGCATGGCTTATTATCGGTATACCTTTCTACAGCAATTGCCACGCTTGTATGCCGAACTCGAGGATCAGCTCAACGCCCGCTGGCCGCAGCGCCAATGGCGCATTCCGGCGTTCCTCACGATGGGCAGTTGGATCGGCGGCGACCGCGACGGCAATCCGTACGTGACCCACGATGTTACCCGATACGCGCTGGCGCGCCAGTCCGCCATGTCCCTGGAATATTATCTGGAGCAGGTTCAACAACTGCGCAGCGAGCTGGCACAGTCAGTGCGCTTGGTGCAAGTGTCGCCAGAACTCGAAGCGCTTGCCGCGCGTTCGGGCGAGGACTCCGAGCACCGCCGCGATGAACCCTACCGGCGCGCTTTGAACGGCATCGGCCAGCGGCTTTCGGCGACGTTGGCGGCTTTTAGTCACGACTCCCCGTCCGGCGCATTGAATGGGCTTTGTGAACCCTACCACGATTCCAGCGAACTAAGCCGGGATCTCCTGACCCTCTCCGACTCGCTCGAACGTCACGGTTCCGCCCGCATCGCGCGCGGCCGGCTGCGCGCGCTGCGGCGCGCTGTCGAAGTCTTCGGCTTTCACCTGGCGCAGTTAGATTTGCGCCAACATAGTGGCGTACATCAACAGGTCGTTGCAGAGTTGTTTCGTGCCGGCGCTCAGCGCGACGGTTACGGCGCTCTCGCGGAGCCGGAACGAAGGAACTGGCTGTTCGAAGAGCTCATGCTTCCTCGACCGCTGCGCTCGTCTCATCTCCCGTACAGCGCCGAGACAACCAAGGAATTGAATATTTTCGATTGCGCGGCCGAGCTGCAACGCCGCTACGGCCAAGAGGCATTGCCGACCTACATCATCTCCAACGCTAACGAAGCGAGCGACATCCTCGAAGTGGCCTTGTTGCTCAAAGAAGCGGGGCTGATGCGGCCGGGCCAGTCACCGCGCCTCGACATGAACATCGTGCCGCTGTTCGAAACCATCGCCGGCTTACGCGACTGCACGCGCATCATGGACGATCTATTGAATATGCCAATCTATCGGCAATTGGTGGCCAGCCGAGGCGACGCCCAAGAAATCATGCTCGGGTATTCGGACAGCAACAAGGAGGGTGGTTATCTCACCTCCAACTGGCAGTTGTATAAGGCCGAAGTCGGTTTAGTCGAAGTCTTACGCCGCCACGGAGTCAAACTGCGGCTTTTCCATGGTCGCGGTGGTACGGTGGGCCGCGGCGGTGGGCCCAGTTACGAAGCGATCCTCGCCCAGCCGCCGGGAAGTGTGGCGGGACAGATCCGCATCACAGAGCAGGGAGAAGTGATCAGCAGTAAGTACGCCGACCCCGAAATCGGCCGGAGAAATCTTGAAACGCTGGCGGCGGCGACCTTGGAAGCGACATTGCTCCACCGCGCCGCGCCAGCAAAGGAGATTGACCACGACGCGATGGAGGAGCTCTCCGAGCACGCTTACCGGGCGTACCGTGCGCTGATTTACCAAACGCCGGGCTTTGTCGAGTTCTTCCGCATCGCCACGCCGATCAGAGAGATCGCCGATCTGCACGTCGGCAGCCGCCCGGCGTCGCGTACGGCTTCCGATCGCATCGAAGATCTGCGCGCGATTCCCTGGGTCTTCAGTTGGTCCATCGCTCGCGTGAT
>VBKY01000535.1:9296-11094 GCA_005879255.1 Deltaproteobacteria bacterium | reverse complement strand
GGCAGTCATGAAAGAGGTAACAATCGTCGTTGGTACTATCGGGCAGAGCATCATGCGGAGTGAAGATAATGGCCAGACCTGGGCGCGCATTGGGCCGCGCCGTGGGTTTGCCTACGAAGCTTCGGTGCGTTGTATCGCGATGCATCCGAAGCAGCACAATATTCTTTTCGCCGGTACGGAACGAGGGTTGTATCGCAGCGAGGATACGGGAGCCAAATGGCAGTACATCGACTCGGCGCTCAATCCCCATTATGTCTGGGCGATAGGGATCGACCCGGTAAATCCGGAAAACATGTTTGTCGGGACCGGCACGCCGACGCCGGCGATGATCTTCCGTTCGAAGGACGCTGGCCGGAGTTGGGAGAGGCGGCCGGTGGAAGTCGCGGCGGAGTGCGAGGCCGTCGGCACGCCGAGAGTCACCGGGATCGCCGTCGATCCGGTTGAGCCGAATAATATTTGGATCGGCCTCGAAGTAGACGGCGCGCGCCACAGCAGTGACGGCGGCGACACATGGAGTATCGTGGAAGTCACGGGCCGTCGTGACATTCACAACGTTGCCGTGACAGCCGGCCCGCCACGAACCGTGTTCATCGTCGCCAATCGCGAGATTTACGCGGGGAGCCGCGCGAAATGCAGAAATGCCTGCCGTGGGAGTATCCGAGAAAAGAAAACTATCTGCGCGGTATCGCGGTGGATCCGGCGAATCCGAAAAGAATCCTCTTGAGCTTCGGTGATTTTACGCCGGGAACGTCGGGCGCCATCGCGCAAACCGAAGACTTCGGCAAGAGCTGGAGGCTGTTGCCACTGCCGGTGGAGCCGAATTCGACGATGTGGACGTTCGGCACAAATTCCGACGACCCGAATACTATTTTCGCCGCGAGCCGGTATGGCTATCTCTACCGGAGTGACGACAGCGGCGCATCGTGGACGAAGTTAAGAAGAGAATTAAGCGAGATCGCGGCGGTGTGTTGGTTGCCGAATTGATCGGTCATTCCGGCGGACCGGTTTGGGGATGCCGACCTGTAGGATCCGGTGGCACAGCAAACGTAAATCATGGTCACCCTGGGACGAATCGAATTGATTCGTATCGTGATCGCAACCGCGATTCTTCTTATAACGGTAGCGTGTCAATCTATTGCCACCGCTCAAACCAAGGTGCGATTCAATTGGACTTCGCCTGCCAGTAACCTAAGCGGTAGTTGGGTCGCTTAGACGTCGAAATGCTGCATATCCCGTCGACTTCGCGAGCGATTCAGACGATGCTGGCGGGGGAGGTCGGGTTTTCCTATACCGACGGACGTAACGCGGTTCAGGCCGATCTGCGGGGAGCGGATGTCGTGATGCTTGCAGGCGTTGCCAACCATTTCGTGTTTTCCTTAATGGCGCGACCGGAGATCAAACGAGTAAACGATCTCAAAGGAAAAAAAATCGGCATCACGCGCATCGGCTCTTCGAGTCATACGGTCACGCTTTGGATTATGTCGCGCGCCGGATTCAAACCGGAGGACTATCAACTCGTTCCGCTCGTTGAGGTGCCCAACGTGCTCACGGCAATCGTCGCCGGCCAGATCGACGCCGGGGCGCTCTCGCCGCCGACTAGTTTTCGGGCGCGCAAAGCCGGGCTGAGCGAACTCATCGATCTGTCGAAGGAAGGTCTCGATTACGTTTCCGTGGCGATCGGTTCCACGCGCGCCTATGTCAAGGCCAATGAGGAGACTACTCGGCGCCTGATTCGCGCTTACAGTGAGGCGATCGGTTTTCTGAAATCGAATAAAGCAGCGACGATGCGCGCGATCCA
>VBKY01000535.1:5744-9230 GCA_005879255.1 Deltaproteobacteria bacterium | reverse complement strand
CTCCCGTAAGGGGCTTGAAACAATCATTTCCGAGCTGGCGCCTAGCGAACCCAAGGCAAAGCAGGCCAAGCCCGACGATTTTATCGATCACCGGTTTGTGAGCCAGTTGGAGACAGAGGGATTTTTTAAGGGTGCGGTTACTAAGTGACAAAGCTAGCGTAAGTCGCTTCGAGTGGAACGGGGGAATCTATTTTTTGTAAGGCCGGGCTGGGGTCGAGTGGCGGGCCGTCGGCTTCGGCCGCCGGTGAAATGCAGTTGAACGAAGCGGAGGACAACTATGCCCAAAGTAGAATTACCGACCGGCGTCGATCTCTACTACGAATCACATGGCCGAGGTGAGCCGCTGATCTTCGTGCCGTCCACGGCCTATTCCGGCGAAGTATGGAAGCCGTCGCAAATGCCCCTCGCTCAATCATTGAACATCATCTTCCACGATCCGCGCGGCTGCGGCCGCTCGGTCGCCACGCAGAGTGTCTACACCATTGAACAGATGGCCTTGGATATCGTCGCGCTGATGGATCATTTGCAGATTCCCGCGGCGCATTTGATCGGCCACTCGATGGGCGGCAGAATCGCACTGTCGCTGGCGCAAAATTTTCCCGGACGGGTGAAAAGTTTAATCATGGCAGCCAGCGGTTCCGGTCCAGCGGCGCGGCCAGGCTCGGATTGTATTCCGGGGCTGCCGCACCGAATGGTGGTGGACCTCGTTGAAATGGGCTTTGAGAAATTCATCTACGATGAAATCGTCGAATCTGATACTTTTTTTACCAAAGAGTATCGCGAGCGCCACCGCGACAAAGTAGAAGAGTTCTTCAAGCTGGCCTGGGTGACGCATGCCAAGCTGCCGGAATTCGTTCACCTGTGCATCGCGCGCCATAACTTCGAAGGCACGCACCGCCTGGGCGACGTCAAAGCGCCGACCCTCGTATTGATCGGTGAAGCCGATACGGTCGGCAGCAATCACATCGCGCAATCGAAAGTATTGGTCGAACGCATTCCCGGCGCGGAAATGAAGATTCTCAAAAGCCAATCCCATGGATTTTTCTGGCAGGCGCCGGAGGAAACCAACGCGGTCATTCTCGGCTGGGTCAAGAGGCACGCCTGATTTCAAAATCGCGCTTGCAACGTGTGCCAGTTCTTGCGCGTCGAGGACAATCTGCGCACGTTTTTCTATGATTTTAATCCTCCCTCGATATTAGACCTCCCAAGCGATGTCTTCGCGGGAAATTTGGCATAATCGCATTCGCGCTTTGGCGCTGGGTCTCGGGCTCGGGCTGAGCGCCTTAATCGGTCCTTGCTGGTGGAGCATCGTTAGCCATCACCATCCATCTTGCAGCGAATACAAGCCCGACTTCATCAGTCTATATACAGCAGCCGAGCTCATGTGGGCCGACAGATCGTCACTGTACGACCTCGAGCGCCAACGATTGATCCAGGAACCCATCGATCCATCGCGCGGTGATTGGGGTTTGCCGTATTTTTATCCGCCGTTTTTTGCGGTCATTTTGGTTCCACTGGCGTGGTTATCGTTCTCGCCAGCGTTCGTCGCCATGACCGTTGTCAATCTGGCCTTGCTGATCGCCACGGTGAAAATCCTGGTACGAAAGCTGGCATTGAACCGGCAACAGACAAACTGGTTGATACTGGGCACCTTTTGCAATTACGGCGTTCATTACGCGCTGCTCGAAGCGCAAACTTCCTTCATTGCGCTACTGCTGCTCACACTTTACGTTACTGCTTGGAATGGCTCGGCGCAGGACAGGGCTGGACTGTGGTCGGGCCTGATGTTTTTCAAACCTCAGCTCGCGCTTGTGCCGATTTTGCTATTGCTCAGTAGGAGGAGATGGCGCGCGCTTGGTCTGGCTTTCATCGTCATAGGATTTCTTGGTTTAGTCTCGTTGGCCGCGGTCGGATTGACGGGGATAGAGCGTTACTTGGCGCTTTCCACATGGCGGGGGAGGATTACTTGCACATCCAGCCCGAGCGCATGCACAATTTGCGCGCTCTGGCGTACTTCTTTTTCACTGTGCGATGGAGAGATTACATTTGGTGGATTGTTGCGCTTGGAATTATGGGGCTTGTTATCGTTCGAAGCTGGGCGAATGATGAACTCCATGGAATTTCTCTCCGACAATGGACCAGCATTCTTGTTGTATTGATTCTAGTTACCCCCCACCTCCATGACCACGACCTGACATTGCTCATTGTCCCGTCGGCATTTTTTCTTAAATGGGCAGGCGATGTCGTGGCGCCGGTTGTTTCACTCGCGCTCGTGGTACTTGGAATGCTTTCCTTGCTTAACACAATCGCCTACCCGCATTTACCGCCCCTGGTACCGCTCGTATTGCTGGTCTTTTTAATAGTTGAGCAGTGGCGAGCCTCGCAGGTAGTCTGATAGCCTCGATTGTCATACTTTCGTCGGGTTGGCGTTCGCTGGATCGCAGCGCGCAGTTGACAGCGGTCTCGATGCAGTGGTAGCGAATTCAGTAATCAAGATTGGGAGAATACTGCGTTATGGGGCTGCTCGATGGGAAAGTCGTGATTGTAACCGGCGGCGGGCATGGCATCGGTAAAGCCTATTGTTTAGGGATCGCGCGCGAAGGCGGCACGGCGGTCGTGGCCGATATCGACGACACCGCAGCGGATGGGGTGGCGAAGGCAATCATCGACAGTGGCGGCAAAGCCCTGGGAGTGAAAGTCGACGTGTCCGACTTCACCAGCTGCGAAGTGATGGCAAGGAAGACGCTCGACGCGTATGACAAAATCGATGGCTTAGTCAATAACGCCGCGATTTTCATGAGCGTGCCGGCGGAAAAAGGCAGCTTTCAAACCATCACCGAGGCCGAATGGGACCGGATCATGGCCGTCAATGTCAAAGGTCTTTGGCTTTGCGCGAAATCTGTTGTCCCGGCAATGCAGCAGCGCAAGCAGGGAAGCATCGTCAACATTTCTTCGAACATGGCGTTCAACGGCGGCCAGGGCATGATGCACTACGTGGTTTCAAAAGCCGCGGTCGTGGGCTTTAGCCGCGTGCTTGCGCGCGAGATTGGCTGCGATAATATTCGGGTGAATACGTTGGCTCCGGGCTCGACGATAAGCGAGGAGAAACCAACGGAAGAAGCGCTCCAAAACTATGAAAGAACCGCGTCGACGCGGATTCTGAAGCGCATCGAGCACCCTGAAGATCTGGTCGGCACCGCGCTGTATTTGTTGTCGGATTTGAGCAGCTTCGTAACCGGGCAGGTGATTCTGGTGAATGGTGGCGCGGTGCTGCATTAACATTAACGGTCTTGGGTTTAGTGTCTGGAGTCTCGTGTCAACTCGAGACGCTGGACGCTAAACTCTAAACTATCCTTGGAGGATCGGAACGATGGGTTGGATCGACGCGGATGCTCATGTGGTCGAAAGTCCCCATACGTGGGATTACCTCACGCCTTCGGAAAACAAATTTCGGCCGATGTTGTTTGAACCGGAAGGTGACACGCA
>VBKY01000535.1:0-5723 GCA_005879255.1 Deltaproteobacteria bacterium | reverse complement strand
TCCGCTTCACTTTCAGCGCGGAAGACGTGGCCAAGAAGTCCGCAAAGATCGGCCGAGACATGACCACAACGATGGCGACACGCGATTTGGCCGATGTCGCGGCCCGCATCAAGCACATGGATGACCTGGGGATCGAAATCCAGGTTCTCTACCCGAGCATCTTTCTCGATCAATGCACAGATCGGCCGGATACGGATGTTGCACTTTGCGGCGCGTACAATCGTTGGTTGGCGGATGTATGGAAACAGAGCAACGGGCGCTTGCGCTGGATGGCGACGCTGCCGTTGTTGAGCATGCCCGATGCGCTGGATCAATTGAAGTTCGCTAAAGAAAACGGCGGTTGCGGTGTTTTCATGCGCCCCCTCGAAGGGGCGCGCCAGGTTACGGATCCGTACTTTTTCCCCTTGTACGAAGAGGCGCAGAAAATCGATTTTTGCATAGGCCTGCATCAGTCGAACGGCAGCATGGCGGCGGTCGACATGATGGTCAATCCGGACGGCAGCCGTGATTTTTTCGATCAATACCGAATATTTAATGTCGGCGCATTATTCCGAATCCTCAATTGCGGCATACCTAAATTGTTTCCGAAGCTCCGCTTCGGATTCATTGAAACGGCCGCGTCGTGGGTTCCCTGGGTTGTTTACGAGCTGCGCCGTCGCCTTGAAACGGTTGACAACAAATTGCCGGATGATTTGCTGGAGCGTTGCGGAATTTTTGTAACTTGTCAGATCGGTGACGACGTGCCGTATTTGATCAAGAGCTGCATGGGTGAAAATACGTTGATGATCGGCACCGATTATGGTCACGCCGACTCTTCCACGGAATTGGACGCGCTGATGACTTTGAAAGAGTGCGGTGGTATTTCGGCCTCACAGCATAAGAAGATCGTCGAAAACAACCCGCGGGCGTTTTACGGCCTCGCGTAAGAGCTGGATTCGGATATAACCAAGAACACAAAGGTCGCAAAGTAGGGGCGCAATTCATCGCGCCCTAGACGCAAGAAACGGAAGACGAAAAATCGTTTCACCGCAAAGGACGCAAAGAACGCAAAGATTGTAGGGGCGACTGGCTGGTCGCCCCTACCTTTTATATAGCTGCTTAATAAACCCCGACGATTCCAATTCCTGCACCACGCTCATATCGACAAAGCTCTTTGGATCGGCTGTCGCGGCTTTCGGCGTGCGTGGCGCGATATCGTCGAGCAGCGTTTTGACGCCTTCGGCGTTCGGATATGGGACTTCCGGAAATGCCGCGTTGTAAGCGCGATAAGCGCGCTCCAAGCCTTCCGGATCGCTCGTCTTGAGATTTTTACCGATCAGCGCTTTGGTTTCTTCTTTATTCGTCTTGATAAAATGAAGCGCTTCTGTGAACGCGCGCACCACTTTCAGCACAAATGGCCGTCTCTCTTTTACGGTCTTTTCACGGGTCACCACGGCGTTGACGTGGTAGGAAATCTTCAGCGTGCCGATATCGATAAGATCGCGAAAGCCCATCTTCTCCGCTTCTCTCACCAACGGTTCTCCGAGCAGCGTAAATTGCGTGATGTTGCGCGACAACGCGGCGAGGCGCTGGGGATTTTCTCCCGTGGCGATGATTTTCGTATCTTTTTCGGGATCGATGCCGAAACGGCGAAGCGCGAGGCGCAGGGTCATGTCCGACGTCGTTCCCAACCGGTTGACGCCGCCGATCTTACCCTTCAACTGCTCGACGCTGGTGATATCAGCGAGAGAAACGATATGATCGATGAATAGCGGCAGATTGGTCGAAACCATCACCGTGTCTGCGCCGGCTAGCCGTGAGGTCACGAGCGTGGCGGAAGGAGCGATGATGAAATCGACCTCGCCGGTCAGCAAGGCTTGAATCACGATCGTGCTCGCGCTGATGGCGATCACTTCGGCGGCCAAACCGTTCTTTTTAAAAAATCCTTTTTGATCGGCGACCCATATCGGCGTATTCGAGGGTGTGATTCCCGCCCAGGCGATGCGCATGCGTTCCTGGGCGCTGGCGATTTTAACGAATGAAAGACAAACCACGATGGCAACCACGTACGGCAACGATTGACGCATCAACTTCTCCTCACGTGCGATAATCGACTGGCGTTAAACCAAGCTAAATCAGTGGGCGGAATATATCGTGCGGGAGATTGCACGAGGATCGTTAGCATACCATCATGATCGTGATTATTATCCGCACAACGGCGACGTCCCGCTCGCGCTGAGCTTATCGAGCCCGCGATGATGAGGCGAATCATAAAGGCAACCGAGAAAAAGGTAGAAAAATGATCCTGCAAAGATGGACGCTACTTTCCGCGATTTTCCTGCTCGCAATGTTACCCATCAAACTCGAAGCCGCGGATGCCAACGCGGAATGGCAACGCGTAGTTGCCGCGGCAAAGAAGGAAGGCAAAGTCGTCATCGGCGCGCCGCCGGGCAGCGATTTCAGAAACGAAGCGCAAGCGGCGTTGAAGAAACGTTTCGATGTCGATGCCGAATTCATCCAAGCGCCGGGACCAAACCTGATGAGTAAGATCATTGCAGAGAAGCAAGCCGGCGCAGTGTCCGTCGATGCTTTTTTGATCGGTCCCTGCACGGGAAATTCTCTGCTCAAAGCGGATCTGTTCGAACCGCTCGCACCGGCGATGGTTCTGCCCGAAGTCAAAGACCCGGCGAAATGGTTCGGCGGCCATTTGTGGGCCGATAATCAGACCGGCAAGAATCTACTCTACAGCTTCGTCGCGCAGATAACGCCGTCACTGTACTACAACACGCAACTGGTCAAGCCGCAGGAAGTGCGAAGCTATAACGATCTGCTCGATCCTAAATGGAAAAGCAAAATCGGTCTACGGGATCCACGAGTTCCCGGCGGCGGACTGGCGATGTGGGCTTTTCTCTTGGACTTGAAGGGCGAGGAATACATTAGAAAGCTGGCCCAGCAAGAAATGTTCGTCGGCCGCAATGCACGCCAGATCGCCGATGCTCTGGCTAAAGGAACTTTGTCGTTGACCATCGGTGTCGGCTACCGTGATTTTGATGCGTTTCTTGACGCGAACCTGCCGATCAAACATCTGCCAACGCTCAAGGAGGGCACTTACGTCAGCGGCGGCAATGGCATCATCGGCATCATCAAAGGCGCGCCACACCCGAATGCCGCGAAGCTGGTTTTCAACTGGTTACTCAGTCGAGAGGGGCAAGAACTGCACGGAAGAACTGCGCAACAGCCGACACGCCGCCTGGACGTCGATACCAAAGGATTGGATGGCCAAGCCGCCAAGGATGTATTGACCGTAGACGAGTTTCGCCGCTTTCAGAACTTCACGGAAGATAAATGTAACAATTCCTGGTTTCCCGGCGCGAAGTTGGCTGAGGCCGTGCTGAAGTAATGCCTTCCGATTTGAGAAGCAAGGATTTCGCCACGAAGCGCACGAAGGACACGAAGGATTTGAATTAGGCGAATTCCCCGGAGCTTGCTGCATAATGGTGATTCCTCACCTCCTACAGTCCGTCATTCCCGCATGCTTTTGGCGGGAATCCAGGCGAATCTCTGACTGGACCCGAGATAAAAACATTCGGGGGTGGACGACTCTATACGTGTTTTTTAAAGCTCCGTCAGTTTGCGATAGGGTAGTTGATCGCAGCGACACACTGTGTGAAAACTCGATAGGAGCCCTTCGACTAAGCTCAGGGCGAACGGAAAAGTATTTGATTCTGTATCTCTCGCGTCCATTCGTGGTGAGCCTTGTCGAACCATGAACGGAGTTTTCACACAGTCTCACGAAAAGAAAGGAACCCAATCAGTCGGCAAGATGACGTGACAGATTAACGATCACTTCTTCAATATCGTCGAGGGAATTCCAGCGCGGTGAGCCGCCGAGGTGGGGCGTGACGATGACATTGGGAAATTTGATGAGCGGGTCGCCGGCATCGCCTGGCTCTTCGTAAAAGGTGTCGAGCCCGTAAGCGCCCAAGTGACCGGAAGCGAGAGCTCGGCGCAGCGCTTCGCGATCGACCAGAGTGGGTTGCGATACGTTGATCAAAAACGCGCCGGTTTTAATCACGGAAAGTTCGCGATCACCGATAAAATTAACGGTTGCCGGGCCGCGCGGCAAATGCAGGCTGACACAATCGGAAGTCGCGAGTAACTCGTCCAAAGAACAATACGACGCCTGATATTGCTGTTCGACCTCTGCCGGCAGGCGCGTGCGCTGGGAGTAAACGATGCGCATCCCCAGCGCGATGGCACGCAGCGCCAGTTCTCGTCCAATCTCACCGAGACCAACGATACCCAATTGCCTGCCATAGAGAGTAATCATTCCCGGGATACGCGCCCAATTCCCATTGGGTGTGTGTGAACGTTTATATGTGGTCGGCTCGTAGCCGGCGTTTTTTAGCTGCTCGACGCTTATGAGGTTGGCATTCTGCGTAAGTTGGCGCGCGAGCGCGAGCATCAGCGTCAGTCCTTGTTCGGCCGTAGAAATATTCGCCCGGCGCTTGATAGTCAGGACTTGAACACCTGCGCGCTCGCAAGCGGCGCGGTCGATATTGCGCGTCGTGAAACCATATTTTTGGACGAACTTGAGCGTATTTCCGGCGGCGGCTATCTCCTCGGGGCCGATGGTTAATTCCTCTACGACGGCAACGCTGGCGTCGAAGAGATTCGCCAGCAGCTCGGCCTGATTATCGACGAGGCGCACATCGACGGGATGAAGACCCGGCGCTTTTGAGCGGACTCGGTCGCACCAGCCGCGAAAGTCCGGCAGATCGTGCTTACAAAAGTGGGCAAACGCCTCGATGCGCTCTTCAGGAGCGGTCGGATCGAGCACAACTTGAATGAGACGAAGAAAGCTGTCGTTTTCGACGACGAATTTGGGAGGGGATCTTGACGTCATGTCTGGTAAAGCTTCGTTCAAGGTTCAAGCGGTTCAATCCGGTTTCTGACTCTGAACATTGAACCTGAAACATTGAACTATTTTAAGTTTCCGGATCGACCTTAAGTGCTTTCAAGAATCGGGTCAGCATGTTGTAGGCGCCGATGAGCATGGTCAGTTCAACCGTCTGACGTTCGGTGAAATGTTTTCGGACGTCGGCAAAAACGCCATCCGGCACGGCAATCTCACGCGTCATCGCATCCGTGTAAGCGAGCAGCGCGCGCTGTTGTTCAGTGAATAATTTCGACGGTTGCCAATTCGCCACCGCGTCGACTTGCTCGGGCGTCAGTCCTTCTTTCAACGCATAAGCCGGACCGTGGGCGCGTTGCACATATTCCACGTCATTCAAGATCGCCACCCGAATCACGGCCAACTCGCGGCTCTTGCCATCAATCTCAGTGCCGTAGCGCACGGCCTGATTCAGATCGAACCAGACATTTGCCAGCGCCGGGCTATGCAACATCAAACGGTAAATATTAATCAGCCGGCCGCCGCGGGCGCCTTTGATCTTGGCGATGGAATCAGCCAGCTCCGGATGTTCATTTTCCCCGATCAGCGCCACGCGTGCCATGAGTTACCTCAAAAGTTTGAGCTTATGTCAGAGCCCGTCGCCCTTCAAAGCGCCCGACGCTTTTCCAAACGGATGGAGAAGTTCGGCCTCTCTATGAAGACGCTAGTGCGCTCGGTTTGTTTGCTCAGCTCTGCGACCAAATTTAACAGCGGATTGCCGTTCGTCGCGTAAGTTCGCGCCGGACCCGCAGCATGCATCCGCTCGACATCTTCTTTGCTGGTAAAAAAG
>VBKY01000179.1 GCA_005879255.1 Deltaproteobacteria bacterium | reverse complement strand
TACAGCGGCGCGGTGAAACGCCTAAATGCAATCACTGCTCAGTTAGACTCTCTGGATTTTGCCACTGCACCTATCTTCGTAATCAATGGACTCAAACGCGAAGAGCTGATCGCCAGCAACTCCATGATCCTGCATGAACTCTATTTCGACAGTCTGGGTGCCGAGAGCCAGGCGCACGGAAATTTAAGGGGTGCACTGACTCGGGATTTTGGCAGCGTGGAAAAATGGCAAGTCCAGTTTGCGGCGATGGGCAAGGCGCTGGGCGGCGGCTCAGGTTGGGTATTGCTGAGTTACTCCCATCGAGACAAGAAACTCATCAATCAATGGGCTGCCGACCATACGTGCTGTTTAGCCGGAGCAAACCCCATTGTCGCGCTCGATATGTACGAGCATTCGTATCACATGGACTACGGCGCGAAAGCGGCGGCATACGTCGATGCCTTCATGCAGAACATCAACTGGGAAGGCGCCGGACGCCGGTTGCCTAGCGAAGCAGGAGGTGCCGCTTGAAAAAGACGCTCACGCTTATTTTGACAACCCTCGCAGGTCTTGCACCATGAATACTCCCCTCGCCGCAACGATATCGTTCGACCAGGATACGGCGGGTACCCTACCTACCGGCTGGCATGCCGGTGTCACTGGACGCGGCTCGCCGAAGTGGTCGGTCGAGGCCGACGCGACGGCTCCCAGCAAGCCGAACGTGCTCAGGCAATCGGGCAGCGGCACGTACCCGTGGTGCGTTAAGCAGGACACTTCATTTGCCGACGGCTACGTCGAAGTGAAATTCAAGCCGATCTCGGGCAAAGAGGACCAGGCCGGTGGACTGGTGTGGCGCTGGAAGGACCGCGACAACTACTACGTTGCGCGCGGCAATGCGCTGGAGGACAACGTGTCGCTGTACTATACGCAGAACGGCAGCCGCAGAACGCTCATGTACGTCGATGCGCCCGTCCCGCGCAACACCTGGCATACGCTGCGAGTGGAGTTCTCCGGCAAGAAAATCCGCGTGCTGCTCGACGGCAAGGCGTACATCGAAATGGAAGACGATCATATCGCCGGCGCCGGCGCGGTCGGCGTCTGGACCAAGGCGGACAGCGTAACGCTGTTCGACGACTTCAGCTACGGCGCACTCACCGGCATCGGGAGACCGGGCTCATGAACCAAACAGCTACCAAACACCGCCTGTGCCTCCCAACGTCGAAAGCGAGCCGATGTTAACCTGCAAGCGTATCATTCAGTGTATCGTTCTTACCTCAGGTGCAGGTACCGCTATCGTTCTTGCACTGTCGCTACGCACAAGCGCCATGGCGGCAGTATCTGCAGGGAACTCTGCTGCACCCGCGATCAAAACCGTTCCTGGCATGCCGCCGGTCATCGACTCGAACAACCTCTATAGCGAAACTCAGGCCGGTAAGCTCAGTGCCGTTGTAAGCGGTGCGCTGCCACGAGTCTATGTGCCCAACCGTCAGTCCAATAACGTGACGGTGATTGACTCGGAGACACTCAAAGTGGTCGATCATTTCCCGGTTGGGATTAATCCTCAGCACGTCGTGCCCTCATGGGATCTCAAGACCTTGTGGGTAGCTAACAATGCCGAACATCGCATTGAGGGAAGTCTGACGCCGATCAATCCGATAACAGGAAAGCCGGGGAAAAATATTCCGGTGGACGATCCTTATAATATGTATTTTACGCCCGACGGTCATTCCGCAGTCGTTGTGGCTGAGCAGTTGAAGCGGCTCGATTTCCGTGATCCGCAGACAATGAAAATGCAAAGTTCGCTGGAGGTGCCCGGCTGCGGCGGGATCAATCACGCCGACTTTTCCATCGATGGCCGCTTCGCGATCTTTACCTGCGAGTTCCAAGGCAGACTGGCGAAGATTGATTTCGTAGAGCACAAAGTGATTGGGTATCTAACGCTCTCCAAAGGTGGCATGCCGCAGGATATTCGGGTATCTCCCGACGGCAAGATTTTCTTTGTGGCCGACATGAAGGCTGACGGTGTGTTTCTCATTGACGGGGACAAATTCAGCGAGATCGGGTTTATCAAGACTGGTGTCGGAACGCACGGACTCTACCCGAGCCGCGATGCATCGAAACTGTATGTCGCAAACCGCGGGATCAATAAAGTCTTCGGTCCTCCGCGAGGCAAAGGTAGCGTCTCCGTCATCGATTTCACCGCGCATAAAATATTAGCCACGTGGCCGATTCCCGGCGGCGGTAGTCCCGATATGGGTAACGTAAGCGCCGACGGAAAACAGCTCTGGCTTTCCGGCCGCTTTGACAATGTGGTGTATGCTATCGACACAACAACGGGTGAAATGAAAAGCGTCCCCGTAGGTAAAGAACCGCATGGCCTCACGCTCTGGCCTCAGCCGGGTCGTTACTCCCTCGGCCATACGGGGAACTTGCGTTAGGCGCCGGGTGTTCCTTACCTACTCACATCGAGACAAAGAACTAATCAATCAATGAGCCGCGGACCACACCTACTGTTTGGCTGGCGCTAGTCCCATCCTCGCACTCGATATGTACGAACATTCCTTCCACATGGACTACGGAGCCAAAGCGGCAGCCTATGTAGACGCCTTTATGAACAATATCAACTGGGAAAACGTTTCCGCTCTTTATCGAAACCACGAGCGCGCCTAGAACTCGTCGTCACGCACCCCAAAAAAAGGACGCGGATCATGGAACAAGCCGATTTTAAAAAAAACTGGAAGGAAATCGTATCAGGTTTCCTGAAGCTGGGGGCCACAGCTTATGGTGGCCCTGCCATTTACGGAATCTTGCAAGCCGAGCTTCAAGAAAAGCGTCAGTGGGTATCTAAAGAACGCTTCGTCGAAGGGCTTTCCCTGGCCAACCTAATTCCTGGAGCTACTCTGACACAGTTCTGCATGTTCCTCGGGTATGCGCGTGGAGGTTTCTGGGGCGGTTTGCTCGCGGGACTCTGTTTCGTGCTTCCCGCCTTCGGCGTCATGCTCGCCCTCACATTAACTTACGCCCACCTCGGTGCGACACCGATCATGCGCGGCGGGCTCTACGGCTTGGGACCTGTGGTGGTGGGGATTTTCGTCGTTGCTGTCTATCGTCTCAGCAGGTCCGAGGTCTCGACGTTTCTCCAGATTATAATTGCCCTTGCAGCGGCGGCTGCGGTGGTGTTCAGCCCCGTTGGAGTTGCGCCAACCCTAGCGCTTGCGGCCGGGGCGGGAATCTTAATCTTTCATTCGCTGCGCGCTGGCGCGCTTATCCTCGCTGTAATGACCGCCTTTCTCATCGGGGCGAGTTTTGGTCCGTGGGGTCCAATGTCACTCGTCGCGCTTCCCGCGCAAGCAACCGCGTCGGCACAGCCAGCAGGCCTGACGGAGATTGGTACTTTCTTTTCCAAGATTGGGGCACTGACCTTCGGGGGCGGCTTGACCATCATAGCGCTGATCCAAGAACAGGCAGTTGATCAGTATCACTGGCTCACACATCAAGAGTTCATTGACGGGCTTGCGCTCGGCCAGTTCACTCCGGGTCCGATGATAATCGTTGCCGCGTACGTCGGCTATAAGCTCGCGGGGTTCGGGGGAGCGGCGCTAGCTGCCGCCGCGATTTTCTTGCCGTCGTTCGTCATCACGTTGCCAATTCTCCCAATCTATGAGCGCGTCAGAAAGCTCGTGTGGACCACAGCAGCGATGAAAGGCATCGGACCAGCTGTAATGGGAATTCTTGTAGTTAAACTTGGCCAGATGGCGCCTCATGCACTTCCTGATTTTGCGGCCGTCGCCATTTTAATCGCGACCGTTATCACATTGGTGATCTCGCGCATTGGCGCAGTTAAAATCATGATTGCCGGTTCGGTTTTCGGTGTGCTGCGAAGTCGACTCTTTTCGCTTCCGGGAGTAAAGACAGCTTTTTACGTAGGCCTTCGGGCTAGGGTCTAAGGTGGCACATCGGGCAATGTCCCAAGTACGATGACACTCCCGTGCCAAACAAACATGGACTGGATTAGAGCCGTGCCAGCATCTCGCCGTCGACGGCAGTCAGCACGACAACAAGTCGATAGTTGACAGTGAAGTTGACTTTTCCCCAACGTTACATCATAAGTGCAGCTGTTATGTCGGCATTACGATCAAATTACTTGCAGCTAACACTTCTGCCGCTTCTATTGGCGGCTTCTTTTCTCCTCCCCACTTTGCACTTTCATCCGGTTTATGATCACGATCACGCTGGCCACGTGCATCAGCACGCAATTATCCACGCCGATTTTCTTCCCGTGTCAGCTCAAGATCACCGCCATGCGCAACAAAAGAATGTCGCGGTGGGTGATAGCAGTCCGTGGGTCGTCTCACAAAGCGGCCTCTCAGCTCTCTTTACGCGTAGTGTTGATTCTCTGCTGACGGGCCTTGAGGAAAGTCCGGAGATTTTCCTCGTCGATTTGGTCATAGGTCATACGCAACTCGTTCCATTCACTCACATCCTAAAGCGAGACCACCCACCACCTGTGCCAGAGGTCCTTCTCGCTCCAAGCGCACCGCGATCCCCTCCACGACTCGCGTAGAGTCGTCAATTTTTTAATTTTTCCCAAAGGAAACAGTCTATCCGTTTTTTAGGCGGGCGGTCGCTCGTTTAAGGCGCCGCCTTCCTGGAGCAAAGGAGTATCGAATGCCGCGACGGTGTTTTGTCTGGCTTTTTACAAAATCCAATTTACGGTATGAGCTTTACTGCATAATCTCTGCTGTGGTGCTCATCGCGGCTTTGCGCGCCTACCAGGCGGACGCTGCCGAGCGAACTACATCAGACTCTACCAAAGTAGCGGCCGCGACGAACCAGATGGCGCTGGATGCGGTGGTTGCTGATGTTCTGGAGCACAATCCCGAACTCAATTTCTATAATGCTGAGATTGCTGCTGCCAAAGGCCAAGCCCGAACCGCGGCGGCGTGGGCAAATCCCGATCTCTCTACGACGATTGGTGACAAACGCGCGACCGGCGGGGGACTAGCCGCTGAAGGTCTCGCGTGGTCGGTATCGGTAAGGCAAACATTTGAATGGCCGGGGCGCATCCCGCTGCGCAAGGCCATTGCCAATCAACAGATGCAACTGGCCGAATTGGGATTCGCGCAGTTCAAATCCGCGCTCGCCGCCCGGACGCGTTCGGTCGCCTTCAGCTTGTTCGCATCCCAGCAGAAAGCAGTGGCAGCCAGGGAAGTGGCGGACCGTTTTCACGCTTTGCGCCAGGTGCTGGTACAAAGGGATCCGGCCGGAATCACGCCAGAGTTGGAACTTCGCATCATTGAAGCAACAGAAATCATGATGCTACGCAAAGCGAGCGAAGCTTCGGTCGCGGAGCAGGCGGCGCTGCTCGAATTGAACCAATTGAGCGGACAGTCATGGAAGCAAGCGATAAAAATCGCTCCGGTGAATCTTAGCTTCAACCGCGCGCCGGAAGTGGACGCGCTGCTTACGGCGGCGCGCGCGAACAATTTTGAGTTACTGATGCGTCAGGTAGAGCTGGAGCAACAGGGATTCAAAGTTGAGTTGTCTAAAAAGGACGCTTACCCCTCACTCACGGTAGGACCCTATTTTTCGCAGGAGCGAGCGGCCGACCGTGAGCGCCAATTCGGAATCGGTATCTCCGTGCCGCTGCCGCTTTGGAATCGCAACGAGGGCAATGTCGAGACAGCCATGGCGCGGCAGAAGCAAGCGGAGACCTCCATGTACGTGACCCAGCGGAACATCGAAAGACAAGTAGTCGAGAAGGCGTTGATGTATCAGACGAAACTAACTGAGATGGCGAAGTGGCGCCCGGAATCGGTGGCTGGATTTCGCAAGGCGGCGGAGCTGGCCGATCGTCACTACCGGCTCGGCGCGGTGCCGATTGCAACTTACATTGAGTTGCAGAAGCAATATCTCGAAGCGGTAGAGGCTCTGCTGGAAACCAGGCGTGAGGCGCTCGAAGCGGCGCAACAAATGGAACTGCTCACCGGCCTTAACATCAACGCGGTTCAGACCAAATCTCCGAAACCTTGAGGCCTGCCAGCCATGATTGATAAAATTCTGGAATTTTCCATGCGCCAGCCCGGGTTCATCCTGTTGGCCGCCGTAATCCTGTTCGCGGCTGGTCTCTGGTCAGCGTTGCATTTGCCCATCGACGCTGTGCCTGACATTACTGCGCCGCAAGTGCAGGTGAACACCGAAGTTGCGGCACTCGCCGCCGAAGAGTCGGAAAAACTCATCACGCACCCCATCGAAATTGCCCTCGCCGGCCTCCCTGGCGTAGATGAGATGCGTTCGCTGACAAAATTCGGCCTCTCGCAGGTGACGATCCAATTCAAAGACAACACTGACATCTACCGCGCGCGCCAGCTCGTTGCCGAGCGGCTTCAAGGAGTGTTGGAACGATTGCCCGCGGGGGCGCTGCCCAAACTCGCGCCCATCAGCACGGGCCTCGGCGAAATCTTTTACTACAACCTACAGTATCGCGCCGACGCAAAGAACAAGCCCTCGACCGAATTGGAGCAGCTAATCGAGCTGAGCGAAATCCAGGAATACGTCATCAAGCCGCTGCTCCGCACCGTGCCGGGCATCGCGGAAATCAACGAGAGCGGCGGCTACGAAAGGCAATTTGTCGTCCAGCCCAAACCTGACTCGCTTGTGGAAGTGGGCATGACGTTCAGTGAATTGGCTAACCTTGTCGCCCAGAACGTCGAGAATGCGGGTGGCGGCATCATTAGCCGCGGCACTGAGCAACTCACCATTCGCGCTGTGAGTCGCGTCAACGATGTCGAGGACATCGCCAACCTACCGCTCAAATTCGGCGCCGGCGTCAAACCGCTCCTCGTCAAAGATGTGGCCGAAGTACGTCCCGGAACCAAGTTCCGCACCGGCGCGGCCACGCTCAACGGCCACGAGACGGTCATTGGCACGACGATGATGCTCGCCGGCGAGAACAGCCGCGAGGTGGCCGAACGGGTCAAAACCCGTATAGCCGAGATTCAGACCAAGCTGCCGGACGGCGTGGAGATTCAGATACAATATGATCGCTCCCAGCTTATTGATCGCACCGTCCGCACCGTCAGGACCAACCTGTTTGAAGGCGCGGTGCTCGTAGTTGTAGTGTTGCTTGGACTGCTGGGCAATTGGCGCGCAGCGCTCATCGTCGCTTCGGCGATCCCACTTTCGTTTCTCTTTGCGCTCACCGGCATGACGCGCTTCGGCATCTCCGGCAACCTGATGAGCCTCGGCGCGGTGGACTTCGGCCTTATCATCGATGGCGCGGTCGTCATCGTGGAAAACGTCGTCCGCCGGCTCGGAGAACGGCAGCACGATCTTGGACGCGCGCTCACGGTCGAGGAACGATCTCATACCGTGCTCGCCGCTGCAAAACAGGTCGGCAATCCGATGTTCTTCGGCGTGGTCATCATCACGGTCGTCTATATACCCATTCTCGCATTGACGGGTATTGAAGGAAAAATGTTTCATCCGATGGCGCTCACCGTCATGCTCGCGCTCGCGGGCGCGTTGCTGCTCTCGCTCACCTTGATGCCGGTGCTCTGCTCCTTTGTCTTGCGTGGCAAAGTTCATGAAGGCGACAACCGGCTAATACGACTCGTTAAGCAAGCCTATGCGCCAACGCTCCAGCTTGCATTACGACTTCGCTGGGTCGTGGTCATGGTTGCCGTCGCGATATTTGGCGGCTCACTTTGGCTTTTTCAGCATCTAGGCGCGGAGTTTGTGCCCAAACTCGACGAGGGTTCAATCACCGCAATGCTCTATAAGCCCGTAGGCATGAGCTTGGAGGAGTCGCTTAGGACCGACATCGAAGTCGAGAATCGGCTATTCAAGGAATTTCCGGAAATCACGCGCGTCTTCACTCGTATCGGCACGAGCGAAATCGCCACCGACCCGATGCCGCCCAACGAGAGCGACGTTTATATCTTTTATAAGCCTCTTGCCGAATGGCCGAAAACCGAGGGGCGTCCGGCGAATAAAACGGAATTGCGCGAGCAGATCGAGGCAATGCTCAAGAAAATCAACCCCGACTACAGCATACTCTTTGCGCAGCCCATTGAGATGCGCTTCAACGAAATGCTTGAAGGCACAAAAGCCGAGTTGTCGGTAAAAATTTTCGGCAGCGACTACGACGTGCTTGAGAAACACGCCGAACAAATCAAGGGTATTCTGGAAAAGACACCAGGCGTGGCGCAGGTCGAATTCGAAACCGAGGGAAGAACGCCGCAATTACAGATGCAGATCAAGCGTGACGTGCTGCGGCGCTACAGCCTTCAGGCGGGCGAGGCCAATAAAGCCATCAACGTCGCGCTGGCCGGCCAGGAGGTCGGCACTATCGTTGATGGCAATCGTAGACACGACATTGTGGTGCGGATGCCCGACGAATTGCGCGCCGATGACGAGCAAATCAAAAAGTTGCCGGTGCGCGTCGGCCAGACCGGTCTCATCCCGCTTGGAAAGCTGGTGGAATTTACGACACTCAAGGCAGTCGAACCCATTCGGCGTGATGACGGTCAGCGTCGCGCTGCGCTCATGGTGAACCTGAAAGTGAGCGACGTGGAGGGTTTTGTCCGCGAAGCCCAGCGGCGCATCAGGGAACAGGTGCGTTTGCCGGACAACTACATTATAGAATTTGGTGGTCAGTTTAAAAATCTGCAAGAAGCTCGCACTCGCCTTGCCGTGGTCGTTCCCTCGGCCCTGGGGCTCATCTTTGTGCTAATCTTTTTTGCCTTCGGTAGCCTGCGGCAGGCGTTGTTGGTCTACTCCGGAATTCCTCTGGCTGTCACCGGTGGTATCCTTGCGCTGTGGCTTCGTGGGATGCCGTTCAGCATTACGGCCGCAGTTGGTTTCATCGCGCTGAGCGGGGTGGCCGTTCTAAACGGCCTAGTGATTATTAGCTACTTCAACCAGCTCCGCGAAGAGGGCAAATCCATCCGCGACTCGGTCATCGATGGGTCACTCACGCGCCTCCGTCCGGTGTTGATGACCGCTTTGGTGGCTAGCCTCGGGTTTGTGCCGATGGCGATAGCCACAGGCGCGGGCGCAGAAGTGCAGCGTCCGCTCGCGACCGTCGTCATCGGGGGCATACTTAGCTCCACGTTCCTGACGCTGGTGTTGCTGCCGGTGCTTTACGAGTGGGTTGAACGCAACACAGCCGCTCGACTCTCCGGCAATGAAATTCGGTGAGCAGGTTTCTGCAAGTCATATGAATAGCGTATGGCCTTGCCGAGGAGTATGATTTTTATATGAGCGCTGTCAGTCATTCTCATTTCCATAGTGAGGCGGATCATAGCCATCATGATCACACCCACGGGACGATCGATCCTGAACTGCTCACCACAGAGCGCGGCATTTGGGCCGTCAAATGGTCTCTCGTCGGCTTGACCGCGACCGCTGTTTTTCAACTCGTGATCGTGATCTTTTCCGGGAGTGTCGCGCTGCTTGCCGACACGATCCACAACATTGCCGACGCCGCGACGGCGATCCCTCTGTGGATTGCCTTTAGCCTGGCGCGGCGACAGCCCTCCCGGCGCTTCACTTACGGCTATGGCCGTGTGGAAGACTTAGCCGGAGTCGTGATCGTCCTGACCATCTTATTCAGCGCAGTTGTAGCGGGTTATGAGTCGATCAATCGATTTTTGCATGCCCAAGCCGTTAAATATCTGTGGGCAGTTGCCGTAGCTTCCATTATTGGTTTTGCTGGCAATGAATTAGTGGCGATTTTCCGCATTCGAGTGGGCAAACAAATCAATAGCGCTGCTCTCGTGGCGGATGGGTACCATGCACGGGTGGACGGTCTGACCAGTTTAGCCGTCTTGTTCAGTGCACTCGGTGTATCGTTCGGTTATCCTTTGGCGGATCCGCTGATAGGACTTCTGATTACGGCCCTCATTCTGCCGATTGTGTGGGAGTCTGGAAAAGCCGTCTTTACCCGGTTGCTCGACGGTGTCGATCCTGAAGTGACCGACGAAATCACCCACGAGCTGAACCATGCCCAAGGTGTACACGATGTTACAGAAATACGGCTACGCTGGCTGGGCCATCGTTTACACGCCGAGATCAATCTTGCTGTAAGTCCAAAACTGTCGGTCGCCGAAGGACACGGGATTGCTGTGGAAGCGAGGCATCAGCTAATGCACAGCCTGCCCTATCTTTCGAACGTCACCGTCCACGTCGATCCGGAAGATCTGTCCGGAGAAAAACATCATGACTTCATAGAGCACACCCACGGTAACTTGGCTAATCATTCACATCGATAAATATGCTGCCTCCGTTGGCTTCACGGTCAAACCGTGGAGGAACTGGAGACACCGGCATCTGGCCTGCTTGCGTTGAGCATTTCAGTATTACTTGACAATCTCTTGGATTGCGGGAATCATCCGTTGGTATGTGCAGAAAACTTGTCGGGGTGCTGCTCATCCTTGGCTGGATCAGCCTCTCGTGCTTCGACGTAGTCGAGGACCTCGATGAGATTCCAGGTCAAGCCGCGGTTTCAAGCAGTTACCCGGGCGACAGTTCCACTTCTAAGCGAGGTGGCTGGGGACCTCTCGCTAACAATATCGTTGAGTCTGCAAATCCCACACAACAGACCGGTATTGCGCTCGTTAGTTTTACTCCGACTATCTTTCATCCCGATCCGATTCTCGATTTCCGAGGACACTTTCAACTCCATAAACTCTACCACGTCTTTCTGATCTAGCCTCCAAGTTTCTTTCCACATTTCTGTTTTATACGCGAGAACCATTTCGTAGCTCGCGTGTCTTTTATTACCGTCTTGCCAGATGGCCTAAGGCCAAGCTGCATCGGAAAGAAAGCTATTTATGGAAGATTTTCCTATCTGGTTAAAAGCGTTGATTTGGCTAGTTGTCGGGGGAACGATCGTCTACGCAGTCGGAGCGATTGTTTATACTTGGATGATGGGATAAGGCCGGGTTCTTTGGAGTCGGCATGGATTATGTTGATGTCCCAATAATTATCCTCCTTATAGCAGCCGTATTCTGCGCGGCTTGGTTAATGCGATGATCCGCACAAAGGGAACTGGACCATCATGAAAGCAACAAAAGGATCAATCACTCACCGCGGCTTTAAAATCGATTTTGAAACAAAGGAAAGACATGGCCTTTGGCAATGTTCCGCTCGCTGCAATTCTAATGATGGTAGTTTCGGACTTACAGTTTTTGAACCTGCCAGCCTCGACGGCTTCGCTTCCAAACAGGCTGCTGAAAAAGCCACCCTTGATGCTATGAAAAACTGGATCGATAAAACATCGGGACTCTAACGTCGCCGTCGTTTTTCTCATGCTCCCCGCTGGTAACGGTTACGTCGGCATCGTCCTTCGCGAGCCTGGACGCAACACGCGGCTGCAAGCGGTTAATGGCCAGCGCTTCCCATACGGCTATCGCGTCGTGCGGATTGTAATTTAAGGGCAGGCAGGTGCCGGAGGCTGTTAAGATCCGTCGGAGGCTACCATCACATGGCCAGGAAATCTTCTAATCGAACCCTACGGGGCGCGAAGTTGACCGCAGCAACTGAGTTGAAGGAGAATCAAGAGGTCTAAGAACAACGAACAAAAATCCAAAAAACCTAGGATCTCATGCAATGCTTCCAATATGTGCCTGGTCTGGCTGGCCTGGCTGAGTCACGTGCTGGACAGCGTTTCGGGGATTGACCTTTCTATTTGACACCTCCAACTGCCTGATGAAAGAATTCATTCCGCTTGGCAGGCGAGTGTCTGAAGGAGTTTGTGGTGGCTATCTTGAAGAGCGTAGTCGTGCCGAAAAATTCCGTTGCGGTATTCGAAGCAAAAAAGAGGCAGAGACTGTGGATCGCGGGAAGAGCATCGTCGATTTCATAGCGTCCAATCTGAACGATTTAACCGAGCGATTCGGTGAGGCGGCGGCCAGGGGAGTCAACGGTGGGAAAAGTAGCGCGTCAATTGAGTGTTCTCATATCGAACAGAAGGAGAATTCAGTCCAATCTGATAAAATTCTAGATTACTGGCCAAGACGTAATGATTGAAAATTCGATGGGCCGGTCCTCTAAAAATGCGCTTTCCGCAGTGCACATACGTACTTAAGGTTCAAGGGGTCAACCCTTTTTACCCCTCATTGTCGTCTAGAGCCCCTGGCTTATTGCCAAGCTTTACAGGGACCACGAAGGTTTCACCGCTGCGAAAAATAGTGAGCGTCACTTCGTTGCCGACCTCCGTGCCTTTAATGACGCGCAGAACCTCACTAGGTCTGTCCACGGCGATATCGTCAACAGAGAGGATAACGTCTTGAGAATGGACTCCCGCCCGGCCGGCCGGCTGATCCGCCAGTACAGAACTGACCAGTACCCCCCTTACAGGCGATACGCCTAATCCGTCAGCCAATTCCAGCGTCAACTCTGATAATTTTACGCCTAACCAACCCCAAACAATTTTCTCACCCGTCAGGAGGCGGGGAATCAGAGCCTTTATGACATTAATGGGAACGGCAAACCCGATAGTTCTATTCTCTGAAGCCTGCGTAAGCATACCTACGACGTGACCTTTCATATTCACCAGTGGTCCCCCGCTCTCGCCGGAATTGGCTGGGGAGTCCACCTGTATATGATCAAACGCAGCAGACGAATTTTGGCTCCTGCCACGCCGACTAACGATGCCCACGTGCAAAGAACTTTCCAATCCAAAGGGATAACCTAGAGACCCAACTAACTCTCCTACCTTCAGAACATCGGAATCGCCCAGGGGGAGGACTGGGAACTCTCCTTCTCCATTAATCTTAATGATTGCAAAATCTACTTGGGCATCCGTCGCGACGATCTCACCACGAACACGCTGTCTATTGGCAAGACGGATCTCAATCTCTTTCGCCTCGTTAACCACGTGATGGGCGGTCAGGATGTATCCTTGGGGATCAATGATAAATCCCGATCCGCGTGCTTTGGTCGGCTCAACCCGAACCTGAACCACAGCTTGTCGTACCTTTTCTGCCAATCGTATAAAGGCCCGGTTTAAACGTTCGAGATCCGGGTCGGTATCGCTAGGGTCACCTTGAAGCCATAATGGGTGAGTTTGCGCTCGAACCGTCTGCGTCATGAGAAGCACTGCGAAGAGGGCACAAAGCAAAACGACCGCAGAAAAATCCCTCGGTCTCATTTTCTTCCTCCAAGCAGTAATCGCACGAGCAACGAACATGCCATGAGGATTTGGGGGATAATCGTGGCAATTAGAGGTAAAATGGGAAGTGACAGCGTCCACCGTGTCAAGAAAGACAAAGGTTATTCTTGATCACTGAAGGTCATTTGCAGCATTAAAGGATGCTCGGATTGCCGGGCTACCAAAGCTGACGAGGTAGTTCATTTCAATTCAGGTAGCGCATCAAATTTCGCACAACTCTCAAAACCACATTGTCTATTTTCTCTGCAATA
>VBKY01000178.1:16840-20161 GCA_005879255.1 Deltaproteobacteria bacterium | reverse complement strand
CTTACTCTTTACGCTATGCTCTCAGTGCTTTGCTCTTCCGCTCAGGCGCAGCCAACGAAAATCCCCCGGATAGGATTCCTAAGTGCTTCCTCCCCTGCGGCTTTGTCGGGCCGCATCGAGGCATTCCGCCAAGGTCTGCGCGAGCTTAGCTACGTCGAGGGAAAAAACATTGTCATTGAGTGGCGATCTGCAGAGGGAAAACTCGATCGCCTCCCCGCGCTCGCGGCCGAACTCGTGCGTCTCAAGGTAGACATCATCGTCACGGCTGGTCCGTCACTAACCCATGCCGCCAAGGAAGCAACTTCTACGATTCCCATTGTCATGACGTTCGATCCCGATCCTGTTGGGAGCGGGTTTGTCGCCAGCCTTGCGCGTCCAGGCGGGAACATTACTGGATTGTCAACTCTTTCCCCGGAGATAAGCGGAAAACAACTGGAGCTTTTGAAGGAGACTGTTCCTAAACTCTCCCGCGTGGCCGTCCTCGGGAATTCGACCAGCCCGGGCAACGCGCAAGCGTTAAGAGAGATGGAACTCGCCGCAGGGGTGTTCAAAGCGAAGCTTCAATACCTAGACGTTCTAGATCCCAAGGATATTGAGACTGCATTCCGAGCCGGAAGCAAAGGGCGTGCTGACGCAATTCTCGTGCTGCCGAGCCCCGTCCTCACTTCTCAGCGAACACAGATTGTAGAGCTCGCGGTAAAGAGCCGGCTCCCGGCGATATACTGGAGGTCAGATTTTGTCGAAGCCGGAGGGCTTATGTCCTACGGCACGAGCCAGAACGACTTGGACCGGCGCGCCGCCACCTACGTAGACAAAATCCTGAAAGGCACGAAGCCGGCCGATCTGCCCGTGGAGCAGCCAACGAAGTTCGAGCTCGTGATCAACTTGAAAACCGCCAAGCAGATTGGTCTTACGGTTCCACAAAAAGTGCTCGCGCGGGCGGATAAGGTGATTCGATAGCAGTTGGCAGGTACCAGTAACCAGTTGGCAGAACTACAGGAGAGAAACGAATGAGCAAAATTTTTTTAATCTAGCTGCTGGCAACTTTCTGTCTGACAACTGTGTCTCCCGCCGAGGCGCAGCAGACTAAGGTCTATCGTGTGGGGGTTATTCTGCACGGAGGGCCGTACTATGACGCCATCAACGGGCTGCGGGACGGTCTGAAAGAATTGCGGTTGACCGAAGGGAAGCACTACGTCCTGGAAATCCGGGATGCAAAGGGCGATCTCAAGGCGGTCGAAGAGGCGGCGAGTCTTGAACGAGAGAAGGTTGACTTGATATTTGCTGTTGCCACGTCCGTCACGATCGCGGTGAAGCGGGTGACGGCGAATCTCCCGATCGTTTTCTACGCCGGTAGCGACCCGGTGGCCCTTGGACTTGTTGAGAGTTTCGCGAACCCTGGGGGCAGACTCACCGGCGTGCACAACCAGACAACGGATCTCACGGCCAAGCGTCTTGAAATCCTGAAAGAAATGTTGCCGAAAGCGCGTCGGATCCTAACATTTTACAACCCGAGCAACCGTAGCGCTGCCGAGTCCGCGAAGGTCGGGCGGGAGGCGTCGGGTCAGATGGGATTAGAACTCGTCGAGCGACACGTCGCTTCCGTTGAGGAACTCCAAGGGGCACTGGGGGCGCTTAAGGCCCGGGAGATGGATGCTTACTTGTTGCTTTCAGATGGCATGGTAATTAGTCAGGCACAGCTGATCATCGACACGGCGAGGGCCAAGAGAATGGCGACCATGTTCCATGAAGGAAATCTCGTCGCCAATGGAGGCTTAGCCAGTTATGGTATTAGCTATCAGAGAGCAGGCCATGTGTCGGCAAAATACATCCAACGGATCTCTACTGGCACCCTCCCCAAGGACTTACCGGTCGAGACGGTCGATAAGCTCGATCTAGTCTTCAACCTCGCCACTGCGAAGCAGATCGGCGTAACGATTCCTCCAAATGTGCTGGCGCGGGCGGACCGCGTCATAAGATGACTTTTTTAGATTTTCGATTGGCGATTTTAGATTGAAGGAAAGAAACTTACATGGAGAAAACGCTTTGGGCTCGAGTTCTCAATTCTGATTGTGGTAATCGGAAATCCAAAATCCAAAATCTAAAATGGGTGGCGCTTTTTGCAATAGTCGTCGCTCTCACGGTGTGCGGGGCGAGGGCGGAGGCGCAGCAGTCCAAGGTTTATCGCGTGGGAGTTATCCACCAGGGTGGGCCGTATAAAGCCGTCGTGGATGGATTGCGGGATGGACTCAGGCAGTTAGGGCTCGAAGAGGGGAAGCACCTCCTCCTGAATGTCCGGGATTCGAAGGGAGAGGTGAAAGCGGTCGAGGCGGCGGCAAAGGATTTTGAACGGGACCGCGTCAATTTGATTTTCGCGGTTACCACTTCGGCAACCACGGCGGTCAAGAATGTTACCTCAGAGATCCCGATTGTTTTCTCCGTAGGCAGCGACCCCGTCGCCAGCGGATTTGTGCAGAGCTTCGCGAAACCCGGCGGCCGACTTACGGGTGTCCAATATTCGACCACGGATCTGACGGGAAAGCGGCTCGAGATACTAAAGGAAATGCTGCCAAAACTTAGTCGGGTGGTAATTATCTACAACCCAAAAAACCGCACCGCTGTAGAGGCTGCCGCGTTGGCCCGTCAGGCAGGAAAGCAGTTCGGCCTCCAGTTGATCGAACGACACGCCACTTCTGTGGACGAGCTGCGGCAGCGCTTTGGTGCGCTCAAGGCCAAGGAAGCGGACGCCTTTTTCTCCATCTCGGATGCGATGGTAACGAGTCAGGCGCAACTCGTCATCGATATGGCAACGTCAAAAAAGCTGCCGACGATGTTCTCGGAGCAAAGTCTCGTTACCATGGGTGGTCTTGCCAGCTACGGTCAGAATTTTAACGAGGTAGGCCGTCTGGCGGCGAAGTATGTTCAGAAGATCATGACAGGCGCGCAACCGCGGGATCTTCGGGTTGAGATCGTCGATAAGTTTGAGCTGATCATCAATCTCAAGACAGCCAAGCAGATCGGCCTGACGATTCCGCCGAACGTGCTGGCGAGGGCGGACAGAGTCATCAGATGATAGTTGTCAGTAGTCAGTTATCAGTTGTCCGCGACAACACGGGAGCGAAACTAATGAGCGGAAAAATCTTCGTCTGGCTATTAGCAACTGTCTTTCTGAGTACTGCCCCTTCCGCCGAGGCGCAGCAACCAACGAAAGTTTCCCGGATAGGTTACGTGTCGGGAACTGGCGACCCCCAAACTCCTGGGCCTCGGGTCGAAGCATTCCGGCGAGGGCTGCGAGATCTCGGTTATATTGAGGGGAAAAAC
>VBKY01000178.1:0-16816 GCA_005879255.1 Deltaproteobacteria bacterium | reverse complement strand
GGGGAAGTTGGATCGTGTCCCAAGTCTTGTGGCCGAACTCGTCCAACTCAAGGTCGATGTCCTTGCCATTCAAAATCTAGCAGCGATCCGCGCAGCCAAGCAGGCGACCAAAACGATTCCCATTGTCATGGTGACAACTCAGGACCCAGTCACGAGTGGGATAGTCGATAGCTTGGCACGGCCGGGCGGAAATATTACGGGGCTCACCACGCTTGCGCGAGACTTAAGCGGAAAACGGCTGGAATTGCTTACGGATGTTGTTCCGGGGATATCGCGAGTCGGAGTCCTCTGGGCTGCGGACAACCAATCGGCGGCTCTTGGTTTTAAAGAGTATGAAGCTGCGGCGCACGCTCTAAAGATACAGCTTCAATCCTTAGAGGTGCGAGGTCCGAACCCCGATTTGGAGGGCGCATTTCAACCCGCGGCCAAGGCCCGCGCGAACGCGCTCATCACAGTTAGGGATACACTGCTCTTACGTTACTCAAAGCAGATCGCGGACCTTGCCATAAAGAACCGGCTGCCTTCAATGTTTGAGACAAGTGAATACGTAGAAGCCGGTGGCCTCGTGTCTTATTCAGCCAGCGATAGTGAAAGTTTCAGGCGCGCCGCATACTACGTCGACAGAATTCTTAAAGGCGCCAAGCCCGCCGACTTGCCCGTGGAGCAGCCGACAAAGTTCGAGCTGGTGATCGATCTAAAGACAGCGAAGCAGATCGGCCTGACGATTCCGCAGAGAGTGCTGGGGCGGGCGGATCGGGTCATAAGATGACATTTTAGATTTTCGATTGCCGATTTTCGATTGGGGGCGAAGAGAATGAACAAAAGATCTTGGGTGCGATTGCAGGATTCTTTTTCCGACAATCGAAAATCTAAAATCGGAAATCTTAAATGGGTTGGGATTGTCGCCATCGGTGTCGCATTCGCAATGTGTGGGGCTGTGGCCCAGGCGCAGGACGGTAAAACCAGGATCAGAATCGCGATTCCTAGTGCGTCGATATGTTGCCTTCATTTGTTCGCTGCGCAGCAGTGGAAAGTATTTGAAGACAACGGGCTCGACGTCGAGATCGTCCAAATGCGGCCGCAGGTGGCTAATGCCGCCATGGTGGCCGGAGAAATTCATTATTTCGCCGGCGTCGGTCCTAACTCGGTCGCTGCGACTTTGCGCGGGATGTCTTCCAGGGCGGTTTGGTTTGCTTCCGATCAGCTCATTTACTCGCTCTTGGCCCGGCCCGAGTTCAAGACATTAAAGGAACTGCGTTCGAAGCGCCTTGCCGTCGGCGGCTTGGGCGATACGACTGAGGTATCGTTGCGGATTGGCTTGGAAGCGGCCGGCGAAAACCCGAAAGACTTTGTTATTCTCGGCGTCGGAAATCCAAATATAATGAGTGCGCTGGAAAGCGGCAGCGTTGAGGCCGCGCTGCTCAATCCGCCGCTGTTGTACTATGCCAAGCGAAAAGGCTTTCGGGAGGTTTTGGATGTCGGAGCGCACGTCAAAATGCCGCTCGGCGGCCTCACAACGATGGCTTCGACGATTCAAAATCGGCCTGCCGAAATGCGCCGCCTCATCCGTGCCATGCAGATCGCCAAGAGAAGCATGCTTCAATCCAAAGAGAAAAGTGTCGACGTGATAATCCGGTTTTTTAAAGTCAACCGAGAAACCGCGCAAGATACATTTGCTGATTATCAAAAAACCGTCAGCGGAAACGGTGTGCCCAGCCGTGAGGGAGTCGAGCAGATCGTAAAGTCGCTACAGTTATTAGGGCAGTTCGGCGGCAGGAAAATCGCCTTTGAGGATGTTGCCGACGCCAGGATCGCCAGAGAAGTGGCGAAGGAACTGGGGTATAAAGTCGAGTAAGGGAGCTCGATCGATCAGGCATGCCAAAGAAAGATTTCTCCCTTCGGTCGAAATGACATCTAAAGCTCACGACATCACTCAATTCCAGTGATAGGTGGTAAACCACCGAGTTCAACACTAACGAGGTGCAGCTCATGCAAACCAGCAAGTTCTTCGCGACCCTAGCCGCGATAACCGGATTGTTAATTTTGGTAAGTCAGTTGCACGCTCAAGAGCGGCTGAAAAAAATTCGCATCACTTATCCGACGGAGTCGATCGCGGTGTTGCCGCTGTTCGCCGCTGTGAAATGGAAAACGTTCGAAGAGAATGATCTGCTGGCCGAAATCATCCAGGCCCGCTCGCAGGTCGCCAACGCGGCGCTGGCGAGCGGTGAGATCGGCTATTTCGCCGGCGTCGGGCCGGCCTCGGTCAGCGCGACGCTGCGAGGACTGCAGTCACGCGCGGTTTGGTTTGCCAGCGATGAGATCGTTTATCTTTTGCTCGCCCGTCCCGAGTTCGCAAACATCCGCGATCTCAGAAACAAGAAGATCGGCCTAACCGGACTCGGAGGCACGTCTCATGTGGCGTTGCAGATCGCTATGGAGTCGATGGGCGAGAATCCGAAAAACTTTATTTATCTATCAATCACCGCCGCGCAAACCATGGCCGCGCTGGAGACCGGCGTTATCGACGCAGCGCTGTTAAGCCCGCCCTATGATTTTTACGCCAAGAAAAAGGGGTTTCGCGAAGTGCTCAACGCCGGCTCCTATGCCCGGATGCCTTTCGGCGGTCTGACGGTGATGATCGCGACGATGCGCAGCCGTTCCGACGAACTGAAAAAAGTCATTCGCGCTTTACAAATAGCCAAACAAGAAATGATCAAGTCGAAAGAAAAAACGGTGGCGCTGGTCTCCAGCTTTCTTAAAGTCGACCGAGAAGCCGCCGAAGGCACGTATGCGGCGTATGTTAAGACCGTGAGCGGTAGCGGCGTGCCGACCCGCGACGGCATCGACCAGATCATAAAGTCGCTTCAGATGGCCGGGCAATTCACCGATCGAAAAGTGACATTCGAAGAAGTCGCCGACGACCGGATTGCAAAAGAAGTCGCGAAGGAGCTCGGCTATAAAATATTTTGATGGGTGACTATTCACCACGAAGGCCACGAAGAGCACGAAATTGAGAGGTTCAAAAGTATCAATTTACGAATCCTTCGTGTCCTTCGTGCGCTTCGTGGTGAGATAATTTTTGCTGTCGTGGGCGGATCGGCAGGTCGCCTTGCACCTCGAGATCATCTCGGATAATTCTGATTTGCTAGATCGGAGGAAGAAGGGGAAATCTCCATGGCACTCACTAAAGAAGAAAATGAAACATTAACTCGCGTTGGGCCAGGGACGCCGGCGGGGAAAATGCTGCGCCGTTATTGGCAACCGATTGGTTTCGCGAACGAGCTTCGGGACAAACCAAAACGCAAAAGAATCCTCGGCGAAGATGTGGTCATGTTCCGCGACGAGAAGGGCAGGGTCGGAGTGTTGGCTTTGCGCTGCATGCATCGCGGCACGTCGCTGGAATTCGGTCATATCGAGAACGGCGGCCTGCGCTGCTGCTACCATGGCTGGCTGTACGACGTTGAAGGCAAAGTTTTGGAAACCCCGAGCGAGCCGCCGACCAGCACGTTTAAGGAACGGGTTCGCCAACCGTCATATAAAGTTCAAGAGTTGGGCGGAGTCCTCTTCGTCTACATGGGGCCGGAACCGGCGCCGCTCCTGCCGCGTTACGACGTTTTGGCGCGCCAGGACGGCAAGCGGGCGCTGCGCGCGCGCATCATCAACTGCAACTATTTTCAGATGATCGAAAACTCGGTCGATCAAAACCATCTCAAGTGGCTGCACCGCACGGCGACGACACCGACGTGGGATGAAGGCGAAATCAATCCGCAAGTATTCGAACACGGCGTGCTCAATACTTACACACGACGCGCGGCCGACGGCAATCGCTGGGCGCATGTTAATTACTTCGTCATGCCGACGATGAATAAGACCGGCAACGTCGAGGAAGGCCACCCGACCGAGCACCGCGCCAGCAGCTCCTGTGAGGTGATGCGCTGGCGCGTGCCCATGGACGACACCAGCGCGATTCATTATACCGTCGAGTTCGGCGCTATCGTCGATGGCAAGATGATGGGGACCATTATGACCGATCGATCGGCGGAAGGAGTTCAGGAAACTACTTTCGGCGTGTATCGCTGGGACGATTCGATCGGTTGGTTTGGTCGCGAGGACCAGGACCGCGCCGCGCAAGAAAGCCAAGGAGCGATCTTCGACCGCACCACAGAGCACCTCGGCTACACAGATAGAGGCGTCATCCTTTTGCGCCGCTTGTACAAAGAATCCATTGAGGCGGTAAAATAAGGACGCGATCCGTTGGGCGTCATACGAGACCCGGAAAAGAATAGGCTGATTCGGCTGATACCGCATGAGGATTTGCTTGATTAAAAAGATTGTTCCAGACGTTCCAATCGTTCCAGTCGTTCAAGCGGATCAAGAATTTTGTTCAAAGGTTCAAACGTTCAAGGTTCAAAGTTGGCCCGGAACGGAGATCGAATGAGAAGCTGTAAGCGAATCATTATCCGGTCAATCTTATTCGTCCTGATCTCATTTCATTCAGCCATTGCCGCGGAGACGCTCGACCAGCTGATCGCCGCGGCGAAGAAAGAGCCGGAATTCACTTTCATTGCCGGCGCGCAGACCTTCGGCGGGCAGAAAACGCTGTCGCTGCTGGAAGCTGCGTTCAACAAGAAATTCGGCCTGAACGCGAAAATTCGCTTTGCCGCCGGGCCGGAGATGAACGCGATGGCGGCGCGGGTGATTACGGAATTAAAGAGCGGCGCCAAGTCTTCGACTGATATCTACCACGGCTCGCAATCCCATCTCGCTTTACTGCATAAGGAGAAGGCGCTTGAGAAGGTGAACTACTCCGGCATCTTTCCGTGGATTACCAAAGAGATGGAAATTTTTCCGAGCGAGGGTTTGCTTATTTTTACCTCGCTGCGCGGCATCATTTACAATGCTAAACTCATCCCGAAAGATAAGGCGCCGAAGAGCTACGAAGACCTCGTCGACCCGAAGCTGAGTCCAACCTGGGCCGGCAAGATGGCGATCCCGCCGTATGTCTCGTGGCTCGTGGAGCTGTCGATGATCTGGAATGAAGAGAAGGTCAAAAACTTCACGCGCAAGCTAGTGGCTCTGAGCGGCGGGCGGCTGCGCTACAGCGAAGAGGAGCGCGTCGTTAGCGGCGAGTTTCCGATCGCCGCCAACATGGGCGGCGCGACGGAACAGATGTGGCAGTGGCAGGCGAAGGGCGCGCCGCTGGTTGCGGTGATGGGCTCGACGCCGGTCTTGCCTTCCTATTTTCAACTTGGTGTGCCGAAGAACTCGGCACATCCCAATGTGTCGAAGCTGTTCGTTGGTTTCATGGCGTCTAAGGAAGCCCAGGCGATTCTCGAGAAGAATGATTTTCGCACCTCGCATTTGGTCGAGGGAACGATCATGGCGAAATACTTAAAACAGAATAAAGTCCGGCTCCAGGAGGCAAAAGATTCCATCGCCTTCTACCTGCAGGGCGAGGATAGCGGGTTAGAGTTTAAAGAAGAGCTGACCAAGATGCTGAAGCAGTGATAAGAACTGGAGTATTGGAATGATGGAGTAATGGAATGATGGGTTTCCGATCCCAATACTCCAGCACTCCATTATTCCACTACTCCCTTCGAGGATACCTCCCATGCTGTCAAAAGAAGAAAATGAATTCTTGACCCGCGTCGGTCGTGGCAAGCCGGCCGGCGAGATGCTGCGGCGTTACTGGTGGCCGGTGGCGTTTAGCGAAGACATCAAAGCGAAAGGTGTACCGGCAAAAATTACGTTGTTGGCCGAAGATTTTGCGTTGTTTCGCGATGGTGCAGGACAACTAGGACTGGTCGCGCTTCACTGTTCGCACCGCGGCACGTCGCTGGAATACGGGCGGGTCGAAGAAAACGGCATCCGCTGCTGCTATCATGGCTGGCTCTACGATATACGGGGCAACTGTCTGGAGCAGCCCGCAGAAGCAGGCGATAGTACGTTCAAAGATCGCATCAAACATCCGGCCTATCATGCCCAGGATGCGGGTGGGCTAGTCTTCGCATATATTGGACCTGAGCCGGCGCCGTTATTGCCGAATTATGATTTGTTGGTGAGGGGAGATGGCTGCCGCGTGGTTGGCGGCGGGGAAGAATTCTGCAACTGGCTGCAGCGGGCGGAGAATTCGGCCGACGGGGCCCACTCGATCGCGCTACACGCCGCAGGCTATCCGAACATGGCCATGAAGCGGCCGACGATCAAATGGCAGCCAAGTCAGTTCGGTATCAAAGAAACGAATTGGATCGAAGGCGCGACGAGGCCTCGCATTTCGCATTTTGTATTTCCCTCTCACGTGCGCCACTCGGCCGCCCGCATCGACGAGCAGCCGCGCCAGGTAATTCGATTCCGCGTGCCGAAGGACGATTACACGACGAACACCTATTACATCGATTTCTACCCGCATGTGGACGGCAAGCCGACGCAGCCGGCGCCGCTTCGAGTTAAAGGATTCAGAAAAAGCGTTCCGGGCGTCTATGATCGTGTGCAAGACGGCTGGTGGAATTTTCCCAATCGCGAGCAGGACCGCGTCGCGCAAGAATCCCAAGGCATCATCGCGGATCGTACCAAGGAGCACTTGGCAACGTCCGATCAGGGAATCTTGATGCTGAGACAAATGATTCGCGACGCCATCGACGCAGTGAGCCAAGGCAAGGATCCGATTGGCGTGATTCGAGATCCAAAAGAGAATGCCCCGATCCTCTTCGATTCCAGTCGGGACGCGGTCGAGGCGCTGAGTTGAAACGAGGATGGCGGGTCGAAAATTGAGGATGGAGGATCGAGGATCGAGGAACGCGATCTTCGATCCTCCATCTTCCATCCTCGACTTTGGTGAACCAAGGAGAGCTATTAATGTCTAATGTCATTCTCGTGCTCTGCCTGCAGGCGCTATTGCTCGCGGCGCCGGCGCCATTGCACGCGCAGAAGCTCGAGCAGATCGTCACTGAAGCAAAGAAGGAAGGAGAAGTGACGCTTGTCGCCAGCGCGTCGACCTTCGGCGGCAAGAAAGGCTTCGCTGAGCTGGAAAATCTTTTTGCCAAGAGATACGGCTTCAAAGCCAAAGTGAATCTCACCGGCGGCCCGAGCTTTCCGCAAGTGGCCGCACGCATTATCACTGAGCAAAAGGCGGGTGCTAAATCGTCAACCGATCTCTACCTTGGTTCGGACGGCACCTACGTGACCATGCATCAAGAGAAGGCGCTGGAAAAAGTGAACTGGTCGGGAATATTTCCCTGGGTGACCAAGGAGATGGAGATTTTTCCGCAAGAATCATTGCTGGTTTACGCGTCCTTCCACGGGATCATTTATAATTCGAACTCGATTCCTAAGGACAAAGCGCCCAAGAGCTACGAAGATCTTATCGATCCCGCGCTCTCGCCGACCTGGGCGGGAAAGATGGCGATTCCTTCGTACATCCATTGGTTAGTGAGAGTATCGTCAATCTGGGGGAGAGAAAAAGTTTTGGCATATGCGCGCAAACTGGCGCCGTTGGTGGGAGGGCGGTTGCGCCAGGGCGAAGAAGAACGGATCGTCAGCGGCGAGTTCCCGATCATGGCGAGCACGGGGGGACCCTTGGAGGCAATGTGGAAATGGCAGGCAAAGGGCGCGCCTCTGGTCGGGCTGCCTGGCTCGACGCCGGCGACAAGTTCATATTATCAACTGTCCGTGCCAAGAAATTCCGCGCATCCGAACATGGCTAAACTCTTCGTCGCGTTGATGACGACCCGAGAAGCGCAAGCCGTGATGGAAAAGCATGATATGCGTAGCTCCTATTTGGTCGACGGCACACTCATGGCGAAGTATGTGAAGAACAATAAGCTCAAACTCCAAGATCCCAAAGAGCTCAATGAAGTCTTTCAAAAAGAGGACACCAGTCTCGACGAAGAGTTGACCAAGATCCTGTTAAAGTAGGGTAAGGTGGCGACTTAAAAATTCGTCGTCTATTGTACAGTCTTGTCGCGATGGAAATAGCAACGGTGTAGGGGCAACCCACCGTGGTTGCCCGTCCGGGCAGGCACAGGGGCCTGCCCCTACCGCAAAGGTGCCGGGCACGCCAAGAGATAAGACACTGAACGATCATGTCAACCCATGTGCTTACTGCTGAACAGCCGCGATCGCTGTTCAATTGGTCAAAGCTCTCGCTCGTGGGAATCGCTGGGTTCGCGGCGTTGTCGATTCTTGTTTTGCTGGCGATGATTATCTGGATGAGCCTGCACACGGGCGTGCCGGGTCAGGTATCGGCCTATACTTTGAAAAATTATGTCGCCTTGCTCGCCGATCCGTACACCTATCGGGTCATGACAACCACGCTGATTTTCGCGGCAATCACGATCGCCGTGTCGGTTCCCTTGGGTTTTATTTTCGCTTGGCTCATCGAGCGCACCAACATGCCCTACAAGGCCGTGGCCATGAGCGTGCTCAGCATCGGCATTCTGTTCCCGACTTTTCTCAAGGCCATGGGTTGGGTATTTCTGCTCCACCCGCGCATCGGCGTCATCAATATTTTTTTGATGCAGCTTTTCGGTCTGACAAAAGCTCCGCTCAACATCGCCACGGTGCCGGGGATCGGTTTCGTTCAGGGGATGACGTTGACACCGCTCGCCTACGTGATGATTTCAGCGGCCTTGCGCAGCATGAACCCCGCGCTGGTCGAAGCTGCCAGCGTCCACGGTGTGAGCAAGTGGCGCACCCTGGTACGGATCGAATTGCCGCTGATCTGGCCGGCGCTTTTCTCCGCGGTTATCTGGATGCTTACCGTGGCTATCGCTGCCTTCGATGTGCCCGGCGTGATCGGCATGGCCAATAATATTTTTACGTTCAGCACGGCCATTTACTTCATGATCAATCCCAACGAGGGATTACCCCGCTATGGGCTAAGCGGGGCCTATGGCAGCATCATGGTTGGATTGTCGCTGATTTTGATGATTCCTTATTTTCGCGCGCTGAAACAGAGCCACCGCTACCAAATTATCTCCGGGAAAGCTTACCAGTCGCGCCCCGTCGAGCTCGGGCACTGGTGGCTGGTCGCTTGGGGGCTTCTGGGTGCGTACTTCTTGCTTGCTTTTGTGTTGCCCATGATCGCGATCTTTTGGGTATCGTTGCTACCCTACGTTCAAGCGCCATCGTGGCACGCGCTGTCTGTCATTTCCTTCGAACGTTACACGCAGATTGCTGTCGACGACGCGCTCTTGGGTGCCGCCCTCAACACTGTACTGCTCATGGTGGTCGTACCAACCGCCATCGTGATCATTTGCTCGGCGATTTCGTGGATCGTCACCCGGTCGCGCATGCGCTGGCGCGTTGTGCTCGACGCGATCGCCTTCCTGCCTCATCCGGTACCGCATTTGCTGTTTGCTCTCGCGATCGCCTACCTGGCGTTGCTGATTTCCAATGTGGTCCCGCTCTACGGCACGATCTTCGTGCTGATGGTAGTTTATGTGGTGTGTTGGATCAGCTTCGGCACCCGAGTGCTAAATAACAGCATGATTCAGGTGCATCGGGAGTTAGAGGAAGCCGCGCAGGTTGGTGGCGTCTCGACCTTCCGCATTCTCGCCAAAGTAATCGTGCCGCTGATCAAGCCCGGTTTGGTCTACACCTGGATCTGGACATCGCTGTCAGCGTATCGCGAGCTGACGATGGCGGTGTTTTTAGCCTCGCCGAAAAGTCAGGTTTTATCGACTTACATTTGGGGGCAGTGGCACGGCGGCGGCCTCGGCGATGCAGCGGCTATCGCGATCGTCATGATTGCGGTGATGTCACCCCTGGTAACGGGCTTTTGGATCTACGCTCGCAAACTGCAGCATGTGGCGTCATCGGCGTAAAGAAAATTAACCACAAAGAGAGCCTAGTGCGGCAAAGCCGGAACCCAATCGGATTGTCTCGCGCAAAGGCGCAAAGGCCGCCAAGGATAGAAGACTAAATTCGAAGCACGAAATCCGAAGCTCGAAACAATATCAAATGACAAAAAGATCCAATGTTCCAAACAACCAAAGGGTCCGAGACCATGATGTCATCTGAAAAGCCAGGCGAACATATCTATGACATGGATTTCGTTCACACTGGGCCCGATACCCTGGCGGGCCGATACCTGAGAATGTTCTGGCAGCCGGTCTATGCTTCCGAAGAATTGAAACCCGGTTACGCTGTCCCGATCCGCATCATGAGCGAAGATTTCACGCTCTATCGCGGCGAAAGCGGCTCGGCCTACGTCGTCGATTTCCGCTGCGCGCATCGCGGCACGCAGCTTTCGCTCGGCTGGGTTGAGCAGGATTGCATTCGTTGTTTCTACCATGGCTGGAAATACGACGGCAGCGGCCAATGCGTCGAGCAGCCGGCCGAGGACGAAAGCTTTGCCCAGAAAATTAGAATTCGTAGTTATCCAACTTACGAATACCTGGGACTGATCTTTGCCTATCTGGGCGATGAAGCGGCGCCGCCGTTTCCGCGTTATTCCGAGTTGGAAGAAGAGGGCGTCATCGACGTCGGCAGCTACGTCCGCTATTGCAACTATTTCAACACGCTGGGGAACGGCATCGATCAGGCGCATGTGCCGTTTACCCATGCAAAATCCAATTTCACCAAGTTTGGCCTCAACTGGGACATACCAAAGATCACCGCCGAGGAAACGACCTACGGTGTTGCCATGTACGGCACTCGCTCCAACGGAGTCGCACGAGTGAATCATTACATCGTGCCTAACATTCTTTACATCAAAGGTTCGCCGGAGAGCGCAAAAGAAGGCTGGCGCGAAGCGTTCGCCTGGCGCGTGCCGGTGGACGACGCGAGCCACCGGAGCTTTAATATCGCGCTCGTACACGTCGGCGGCGAAGCGGCGCTGCGCTTTCGCGAGCGCCAGCGGCAACAGCAGGAGGTTATCTCGAAGCTTCCGTCTGCCAACGAAATGGCAGCGGCAGCGCTGGCCGGAAAAATCAGCGTGCATGATATAGAGGAGCGGCCGGATATCGTCAATATACAAGATCACGTCGCCCAACAAGGGCAAGGCGCCATTCCAAATCGAGAAGCGGAGCGTCTGGGCCGCTCGGATGTCGCCATCATTCTTTTGCGGCAGATTTGGCAGCGCGAGTTGAACGCGCTGGCCACGGGCAAGCCTCTCAAAAAATGGTCGCGCCCCGAGCGCTTGGTCGCGACCAGTGGTGTGTGACGTAGCTTCCAATGAATAGACCGCGAAGCGTGGCGTGGATTCTTTGGTTGCCGGTTATTCTAATCGCGTCGCCACGCTTTATTCAGGCGGAGACGATGGAGCAACTGATCTCTGCCGCAAAGAGTGAGAAAGAACTCTTCTTTGTTGCCGGGCCGACGACCTTTGGCGGGAAAAAGGGTCTGGCGGAGAGCGAAGCCGCTTTCAACCAGCGATTCGGGTTCACTGCGAAAATACGTTTCAGCGCTGGTCCCGAAATGAACGCAATGGCGGCGCGGGTGATCGCCGAGCACAAAGCCGGCGGCAAAGCATCGACAGATATTTATCTCGGCTCGCTGGGCCAGTACGCGAATCTGTTGCGAGAAGACGCGTTGCAAGAAGTGAGCTGGTCCGAGATATTCCCGTGGATCGGCCGACCGATGGAAGAGATCGTTTCACGGAGAGGCGTGCTGGTTTACTCTTCGCCGCGAGGCATCGTCTACAACGCGAATTTGATCCCCGCGGAAAAGGCGCCGAGGACTTACGAAGATTTGATCTATCCGCGGCTGAGCCAGACTTGGGCGGGCAAGATCGCTGTGCCGCCTTATCCCAACTGGCTCGTCGAGCTGTCACTCATCTGGGGCGAAGAAAAGCTTAAAGACTTCACCCGCAAGCTCGTCGCGCTCAACGGTGGCTGGCTCCGTTACGGCGAAGAGGAGCGGGTGATCAGTGGCGAATTTCCGATCATGGCGAACATCGGCGACGCTCTGGCGACTATGTGGAAGTGGCAGCCGAAAGGGGCGCCGCTCACCGCGGTGCTCGGCTCGACCCCCGCCGATACTTCGTATTTTCATTTGGGCGTGCCAAACAATTCAGGGCATCCGAACTTAGCGAAGCTGTTCGTCGCGTTTATGATTTCGAAGGAGGGTCAAGCGATCATTGAAAAACATGAGCTGCGCTCGTCCCATTTGGTTGAAAGCTCGCGGATGGCAAAATATCTACGCGACAACAAGATCAAGCTGCAAGATCCGAAAGATCTTTTCAATTTTTATCTCAAGGGTGGCGGCGCGAAGCTCAACGAAGAGCTGGTGAAGATGTTGAAGCAATAAACATGTTCAAGCTGCGCTTCAGCCCGTCCGTTTTCTGATGCAACTTGGTAGGGGCACGGCATGCCGTGCCCCTACATCCGAACACGGACAGATCCGTCCATTGATTTTTGCCGAGTGGCGTAGGGTGCGCTTGCGCACCAAAAATTTTTCATTCAAAGGACAAATAGAAAACCGCCGTCAGGCTGCTAGCCTCAACTTCTCGTGGTTGCCCTTCCCGCGGGCACGCACAGGGGCGTGCCCCTACACAAGACTGCGCGCGGGGCTAGGCTTCCGTTGATCTTTCTTTTTCCCTCCGCTAAGCGATGGTGATGTCCTTCGCTGCGCGCTTTCGCCAAGGGATGAAAGCGGCGATACCGATCTGGATCGCGTTCATTCCATCGTCGATTGCCTGGGGTATCGCGGCGCAAAATCACGGTCTTTCACTCGACGAAGTCGTGCTCATGTCCGCTTGGGTTTACTCGGGACCGGGGCAGTTCGCCGTGCTCGGACCGCTTGCCGAGAGCAAATCCACGCTGCAAGTTCTGATCGCAGGGTTTCTCATGAATTTGCGCTTCCTGCCGATGAGCACGGCTTTAGCGCCATTCTTTCGCGGCGTGAAGCGTGTTCCTCTGTTGCTGTCGTCGCACGTGATCAGCGCTAGCAGCTTTATTGTACCGTATCTGCAATTTCAGAAAGAAAAGGAGATGGCTTCAGCGCCAGGCGACGGCTACGGCAACCTCGCTTTTTTTCTCGGCGTCGGTGTGACTAGCTTTCTAGTCTGGGTTACGGGAACGGCGGCGGGTTTCGGAGTTGCGCTCGGTTTTCCGCCGGGCTTCGAAGAGGTGCTCAGGTTCATTTTACCCGGTTATTTTGCCGGATTGTTGGTCGTCGAAGTGAAGGGTTGGGCGATGCCGCTCATTTGTCTAGGTAGCTTAACGGCGGCGGTTGCCGGCGCGTGGATCAGTCCCGGATGGGGTTGGCTGGCGACGGCGATCTTCGTCGCAACCCTTGGTTGGGGAGTGGAAGAATGGAATTCTCGCGCATCCAAATCATTCTGATCATGGGACTGATGGCCTTTGCCGTCCGCGCATTGCCGCAGATCTTGTTCGTCGGCGGTAAGTTTCCCGAGGCGTTGGACCGCTGGTTGCGGTATGTGTCCTATGCTCTTATTTGCAGCATTATTTCGATCACGCTCTTCATGGTCGGCGCGCGTTTCGAGGCTGACGACGCGCCACGGCGCGGGTTGGCGCTCGCGCTTGCCATATTTATCGCGCATAGAACCAAAAGCGCAGTGACCGGCATGATCGCCGGCGTGTTGCTGGTGCTGATTTTGTCCTGGCTGCATTAATCTGTTTGGAGTCAATTCCCGCAGCTTGCTGCTCAGAGATGGTTGGTGATTGTGCTATAGTCCGTCATTCCCGCGTGCTTTTAGCGGGAATCCAGGCGAATATCGGACTGCGCCCCCCAATTAAAACATGCGGGGGATGACAACTTGGGTGCAAGCCATTCGAGATCGTCTTGATATCCCGCGGATTGCTGCGGGGTTGTTCGTTTCAGAGATCGCCCGCGGGATTTGTTGACAGATTAGACGAGCGGGTGATAGCTATCCTCGCATCGAGCGGTTCAGTCACATAAATTTCACACCGATGGTGAGCCAAATTTCTGGAGGGAGCAATTATGAGTTTGATTGATTGCCATGCCCATTGTCTTCCACCGACGATATTGGCAGCGCTCCGCGAATTTGCCGCGGGAAGTTACCTTGGGCGGACTCTCTATGCCGACGATGGGTTTAGCTCGTTGGAGAAGCATCTCACCTTGATGGATCGCTTCGGCGTCGAGAAGGAAGTCATCAACTATGGCAATCTGCTTTTGCCTGCGGCGAGGGCGCGCAAGCTGCCGATGGAAGAAGTTGTTAAGATGGTCAACGATTACATCGCCGAAGCCTCTCGCATCGCGCCTGGCCGTTTCATACCGGCGGCGGCGGTGGATCCGTATGGCGGCGATGCGGCACTGCGGGAACTGGACCGCGCTGTCGAGAAACTGGGACTCTTCGGCATTTCTCTCTCGACGAACATCGACGGGCGCGCGCTCGATGATCCGGTTTACGAACCGATCTTTGAGCGGGCCAAGTCGTGGAATATGCCGCTTTGGGTGCATCCGGGCCAGGTGCCGCCGGCCTGGCAACAGGCGCTCGGACTGAATAATCGTTATCTCAATAGCGGCATTGGATTTCTGCTCGACGACATGTTGTGCCTGATCAAAATGATCACCGCCGGCGTGTTTGACCGTTGGTGGGGAGTGAAGTTCGTCTTCTGCCAACTCGGCGGCTTCTTGCCGTTCACCATGGGCCGCTTCGACCAGCAGTTTTTCTTCGAACGGCGCGTCTACGAGCAGGAAAAACGTCCTCTACCCGAGTACCTGCAACGGCGTGTGGTTGAATACTGCCAGGCCTTCTATGTCGACACGCATACCGCCGATGCTTCGGCGATCCGCTGCGCGCTGGATTGCATGACCGCCGATCGCATCGTGCTTGGCGGCGACTATCCGATTTCACCGCCTGAGATCGGCCTCGGCTATACGATTCCGCAGCTGGATAAAGCCGGACTGTCAGCGAACGACCGCGCGAAGATCGAACGCGGCAATGCGACCAAGCTACTGAATCTGCCGTGAGGTTTTGGATGATTGGAGTACTGGAGTTATGGAGTGCTGGAGTAGTGGGTCGAAACCAACACTCCAGTACTCCTGTACTCCAACACTCCAATTGGCTTGATCGCGCCTGAGACCTTTTGCAACCTGCGAAGAGTATTTGTTTCAACTGATAAAAGCCAGAGGTGAAGGTGAACGATGACTAGTGAGAAACCAGTGGCGCTCGTCACCGGCGCAGCTACGGGCATCGGCCGCAGCGCCGCCATCGCGCTCGCCAAGAACGGTTACGACGTGGTGATCAATTACAGCCGAAGCGAGGACGCAGCAAAAATCACGGCTCAGGGCGCCGAGGCGGCGGGCGCAAAGACGCTGCTTTATCGCTGCGACGTGAGCGACGACGCGGGCGTGCGCGCGATGCTGGCGGCGACGGAAAAAGAATTCGGCCGGCTCGACGTGTTGATCAACAACGCCGGCACCACGGTGAACGTCGAGCCGAAGAACCTCGAAGAAATGACCGCCGACGCTTGGAATCGAGTCTTCGCCGTCAATGTGCTGGGTTTGTTGCTCAAGAAATCGCCCAACGGATGCATTGTCAACACATGCAGCATCGCGGGTCTACGCCCGAGCGCGCAGCCGTTGCCCTACGCCGCGAGCAAAGCGGCGGTGGCTAATTTGACCAAGACCCTTGCCAACGCGCTCGGCCCACAGATTCGCGTCAATGCCGTCGCTCCCGGATGGATTGAGGGCGAGTGGATGAAACGGACGTTGGCGGAAAACTACGAAGGCTTGATGGCGCGGCGCGCAAAATACGCGCCGCTCAAACGCTGCTGCACGGAGAACGACGTTGCCGACAGCATGCTGAGTCTAATTTTGCATAACCGCTTCGTGACCGGCGAGATCATCATCGTCGATGGGGGATTTTCGAGCACGACGTGATTCTAAGAACCGGGCCGAGGATTGAGGGTCGAGAATCGAGGATCGTCATCTTCCATCCTCCATCATCGATCCTCGAACGCAGCGAGAACATAGAATGTTAGACGGCGTCGTTCGATTTCCTGAGGAGTTTGCTGCGCGATACCGCGCCAAGGGTTATTGGGAAGATCGTTCGCTGCGCGATACTTTCGAAGAAGTTTTCGAGCGGTACGCCGATCGAGTGTCGATCATCTGTGGTGAAAAGTCGATCACCTATGCTCAACTCAATGAGCGCGCTGCTCGCCTCGCGCTGAATCTGCTCGATGAAGGCTTCAAGCCGCTCGACCGGGTGGTCGTGCAGCTGCCGAATGTCGTCGAATTTGCCTATCTCTATTTTGCACTGCAAAAGCTCGGCTGCATCCCGATCATGGCGTTGCCAACGCATCGCTATCGGGAAATGAACCAATTCACGGAGCTGTCAGGAGCGGTGGCCTGCGCCACGCCGGATCGAGCGGGGGATTTCGACTACCGCGAGATGGTCACAAGAATTCGCGACGGGAGTAAGTCGCTGAAGTTCGGAATCATACTGGGCGACGCGGCGACGTTCGCCGGCCGATCTTAAGAAAATCAGCATCGATCCGGAGGATCCCGCGGTGTTTCAATTATCCGGCGGAACCACCGGCATTCCCAAGCTGATACCGCGCACGCATAACGATTACCTCTACAATTCCAAAATTGCCTCGGCTGTGACCGGAGTCGACCCGGGCGGAATTTTTCTCGACGTACTGCCCTTGGCCCACAATCTGCCGCTCGCGTGTCCCGGCTTGCAAGGTTATCTATTGCACGGCGGCAAGTTTGTGGTTTTGAACTCGACGCGGAGCGAAGAGATCTTTGCGCAGATCGAACGGCACCGGGTCACACACATCGCCGTCGTGCCGGCGTTGTTGATCCGTTTGATCAACGATCCGCTGATCGAAAAATTCGACTTGTCTTCGCTGCGGGTGATCCAGAGTGGCGGCCAGCGCCTCCA
>VBKY01000534.1:1820-5356 GCA_005879255.1 Deltaproteobacteria bacterium | reverse complement strand
CCTGGACAGATTCAAAATGGTTGAGAAAGAGCGGAGTGAAGTTCTCACGCCGTTCTCGAGCCTGAAGACCGATATCGTCGGAAAAATAAACGCGATTGAAGCGTGGTGCAAAAACGCCATACGCACTGGCTAGCAAAGCACCGTACCGCCAACGGTTCTAAAGTCCTTCCCGGTTTAGTGACAGGTTGCGGTCACCCTGAGAACTCGAAGGGCGACCTAGCCGCAAACTGTGACCACCCATAACACCTGCTTCGGCACTCAGGGCAACGGGAATTTATTTATCGAGCGAAAGTCGCTCAGTTTCGTGTTGCCTCTTGCTTCGCCCTGTCTTTACGCTTTACGATACGCTGCATTGATTCAACCGAAGCAGGGGGAAAACCAATGGAAGCAATCCAAGCCGCTATTCTTGCTGCGGCCAACGAGAAAAGCCGCAAGCTCAAAGAATGGGTCCGCGCGCCGGAGATTTTGATCATGCCAGGAGTCTATGATGTTTTAAGCGCGCGATTGTTTGAACAGATGGGTTTCAAAGCGATTCAAGGCACCAGCGGCGGCATTGCCGCGGCGCTAGGCTATCCTGACGGCGAAGTGATGAGCCGAGATCTGTTTATCGAAGTTAGCGGTAACTACGCCGCAGCGGTAAGCGTACCTTTCAATGCCGACGGCGAAAGAGGCTATGGCGATGAAGTTGGCGTCAGAGACACCGTGCGCGCGCTGGTGGCGCGCGGTGTAGCCGGCATGAATCTCGAGGATGGCGCGGCCAAAAGCCGCGGCGGATTGGTCGAGCTGGCGCAGCAACTGCGCAAGATCAAAGCGGTGATAGAGACCAAGCGCGAGCTTGGAAGCGAGTTTTTTTTGAACGCGCGTGTCGATGCGTTCCACATCATCACCGATGATCCTAACAAAGCACTCGCCGAAGCGATTGTCCGCGGCAACGCGTACGCCGAAGCCGGCGGCGACTGCATTTTTTACTTGAACCTCCATTCGTCCGCAACGATCGGGCGAGTGGCAAAAGAGGTTAAAGCACCGATCAGCATTCTTGCCGGGCCACAGTCGCCGAGCGTTAGAGAGCTGCAAGATCTGGGCGTAGCACGCGTGAGCTACGGATCAGGTTTCATGAAGGCCGCGATTACCGGCACAAAGCGTTTGGCGAAAGAGATTCTCGAGAAGGGCACATGCAGTTTGCTCAAGGAAGGCATGCAGACACCGGAGATCGCCGCCTTGGTCGCAAGAAAGCAGTGATTCTCTCCATGAGCGCCGCAAGCACCGTCGTGTCACTTCATATCGCGCCGACAGGCGCGGCCACGATGCAATCGGTGGATCAAGTGCGAGCCGTTGCTGGCCGCGGCCTGGAAGGTGACCGCTACTTCAGCAAGCTCGGAACTTATTCTAACGATCCCGGCACAGGACGCGACGTGACTTTGATCGAGATCGAAGCGATCGAAGCGTTGAAACGAGAATACGACCTCGACATGGCTCCGGGTCTTTCCCGCCGCAACATGGTCACGCGCGGCGTCGCCCTCAATCATCTCGTCGGGCGAGAATTTACCATCGGAGAAGTCGTCTTGCGCGGTATGCGTCTGTGCGAACCTTGCGCCCATCTGGAAAAACTGACCCGACAGGGTGTGATGCGCGGTTTGATTCATCGCGGTGGGTTGCGCGCCGAGATCGTGAGCGGCGGAACGATCCATATCGACGATTCGATTGTGCCCCGCGGGGAACACGCTGCCTAGCGACGCTCGCGTTCGTATCCATGACAGGTTCGGCTCTTACACTTATACTCGTCGCAGCGGTTATCCACGCCACTTGGAATCTGCTCAATAAGCAGGCGAGCGGACACGCGACGTTTACCTGGCTGGTCGCGGTTCTCTCGGCGGTGCTGTACGCGCCGGCGACGATCACGGTTATTGAAGTTTGGCGCATGAATATTGATTTTGTCACCGTCGGCATGATGGCGGGAAGCGCGGCGCTGCACACGGCGTACTTCGTGCTGTTGAACCAGGGATATCGCGTCGGCGACCTGTCACTGGTCTATCCCCTGGCACGCGGCACCGGTCCGTTGCTATCGAGTTTGGCGGCAATTTTATTCTTGGGCGAACGGCCGTCTGCCATCGCGCTCGGCGGCGCCCTGTTAATTATCGGCGGCGTCGTCGTCTTGACGACGAACCTTTCACAATTGCGCCAAAGCGGTGCTCAAGACGCCGTGCTCTACGCCATGGTCACGGGATTGTTCATCGCGGCTTATACTCTGTGGGACAAACAGGCGGTGAGTCACTTCGCGATCGCACCGCTGGTTTTGGATTGGGGCGCCAATGTGGGTCGCGCGCTGTTGCTCGCGCCGTTCGCAATAAAGTACTCGGATCAAGCCGTTATTGAGTGGCGTGAGCACAAGTACGAGGCCATCGCTATCGCGATTTTGATACCACTCTCCTATATTCTGGTGCTGACGGCGATGCGTTTCACACCCGTGAGCTACGTCGCGCCGGCGCGCGAGATCAGCATTCTGATCGGCACGGCGATGGGAGCGCGTCTACTCGCCGAGGGCGACGCACGGCGAAGATTGGTCGCGGCCTGCGCGATGGTATTGGGCGTGGTGGCGTTGGCGATCGGTTAAAAGATAAAACTGTTCCAGTCGTTCCAATGGTTCCAATCGTTCAAAACGGATTGCTGTGATTCTGTGTTCGCAGCGAAGCAAATGAAAGGCGATTCTTTCAAAGATTTTGTTCTGGATCAGCTGCAAGAATTGGACGACGTCGAGGCGCGGCGAATGTTCGGTGGTTTCGGTGTATATCGAGACGAAATCTTTTTCGGTATTATTCACAAGGGCGAGCTTTATTTTAAGGTCGATGAATCCACGGTAAGAGAGTATCGAAGGCGAAAGATGAAGCCCTTTCGGCCCAATGCAAAACAGACGCTCAAAAGTTATTATCGAGTGCCAATCGACATCATTGAAGACGGCGACCAGCTTTGCGAGTGGGCGGAGAAAGCGATCGGCTGTCAGGAGACGAAGCGGTAAATTGCAGTAGAGGTATAAAGCTATGAGTAGTTCGCTAACCGGGGGGTGCCAGTGTGGCGCAGTTCGTTATGAGTGCGCGGCGGAGCCGCTGTTCACCGGTAACTGTCATTGCCGGGATTGCCAGAAATCGACCGGCAGTGCCTACGTGCCGGCTTTGGCTGTGCCGGCGCGAGCCTTAAAGATCACCGGCGATGTTAAGTATTACGACAGCCGCGCCGATAGTGGCCACACCTTTAGCCGCGGATTTTGCCCGAATTGCGGCGCGCGCTTGTTCGGCAAGTCCTCGGGAATGGACGATCCGAGCCGCTTCAAACCGGCCATCGATTTTTACACGTCAAGCGCGCAGCCTTGGGATCACATGAACCCGGACCTGCCGAAGTTTCCCAAGCAACCGAAAGCGTAAACCCACCGATTCCGAATAGAAGTTCATAATTGACTGGCCTGAAGGTGCTCGCCGTTCACATCGTTGCGATCTTGCCTCCAAACCTAATTTATAGGTTGCCCTTAGGTCTTGTCCCTCTTG
>VBKY01000534.1:0-1721 GCA_005879255.1 Deltaproteobacteria bacterium | reverse complement strand
TGGGGCATTGCGGACGATGTGCTCCGCGATCTTTATGTCCGCGGCAAATATCGCGACGTGATTCTGCCGATGACGGTGCTGCGCCGTCTCGACGCGGTTTTGGAGCCCACGAAGCAGCGAGTGTTGGACATGAAGGCGTCGCTCGACAAAGCAGGCATCACAAACCAAGACCAAGCTCTCCGGCAAGGTGCCGGCCAGTCCTTCTACAACACCTCGAAGTTTACGCTTCGAGACCTTCGGGCGCGGGCGAGCCAGCAGCAGCTCAAGGCGGACTTCGAGGCATATCTCGATGGTTATTCGCCCAACGTCCAGGAGATCTTAGATAACTTCGAATTCCGCAATCAGATTCCGCGCCTCTCTAAGGCCGACGCGCTTGGGACCCTGATCGAAAAGTTTCTCGACATTTCAATCAACTTGAGCCCGAACCCTGTGCTCACCAGCGATGGTTCACAGAAATTGCCTGGTCTTGATAACCATGCAATGGGGACAATCTTCGAGGAATTGGTCCGGCGCTTTAACGAGGAAAACAACGAGGAGGCCGGCGAGCACTGGACGCCTCGTGATGCTGTTAAGCTAATGGCCAATCTAATCTTTATCCGGTACTTATCTGCTTTACGACGGTGCCTGCGGCACAGGCGGAATGCTAACGGTGGGCGAGGAGACCCTACAGCAGCTCGCGAAGCACCACGGCAAGGAAGTCGCTACCCACCTCTACGGGCAGGATATCAATGCGGAAACGTACGCGATCTGCAAAGCCGATCTGCTGCTGAAGGGCGAAGGCGAGGCCGCCGACAACATCGTCGGTGGACCTGAGCATTCAACTCTGTCGAACGATGCGTTTCCTTCGCGCGAGTTCGACTTCATGCTCTCGAACCCACCCTATGGCAAGAGCTGGAAGAGCGATCTCGAACGCATGGGCGGCAAGGAAGGTATCAAGGACCCGCGTTTCATCATCGAGCACGCCGGCGATCCTGAATACTCTCTCATAACGCGTTCGAGCGACGGCCAAATGCTCTTCCTGGTGAACATGCTCTCCAAGCTGAAGCACAACACGCCGCTCGGTAGCCGTGTCGCCGAAGTCCACAACGGCTCGTCGCTATTTACCGGCGACGCCGGCCAGGGCGAGAGCAACATCCGCCGCTGGATTATCGAGAACGACTGGCTGGAAGTGATCGTCGCGCTGCCCCTCAACATGTTCTACAACACCGGTATTGCGACTTACGTCTGGGTGATTACCAACTGCAAGCCCGAATACCGCAAGGGGAGAATTCAACTGATCGACGCCACACAGTGGTTCAAGCCGCTACGGAAAAACCTCGGCAAAAAAAACTGCGAACTGTCCGAAGAAGACATTCAGCGCATCTGCGACACATTTCTCTCCTTCAAAGAAACCGACCAGTCGAAGATATTTCCGAACAAAGCGTTCGGCTATTGGAAAGTCACAGTCGAACGACCCCTGCGTCTTCACAGCCAGCTCACAACTAAGACGATCGAATCGTTACGCTTTGTATCTGGAGACGAAGATCTCCGCTCGAAAATCTACGATAGTGTTCGAAGACTTCGGGGGGGTGGGAGCGAAGGTAGAAAGGTTGCTCAACACTTGGGCGGGCGACGCAAATGGTGAGGACGAATCGGAAGCCCGCGGAGTGAAGCAAACGATACCCGAAAAGAAAAAGAGAAAAATTCTCGACGCCAAAACCTGGGAGCGCGACGGCAGATTA
>VBKY01000536.1 GCA_005879255.1 Deltaproteobacteria bacterium | reverse complement strand
AACCTCGCTCGAAAAATCCAAAGGCGTAGGGATGATCGTCTGAAATCAAGCCGCGCGCTTGCTCTTCGGTCACGACCGGCAGGCGAGTCATTTCGATGAAGCGCTGCAACGCATCACCGGAAAGCGTGTAGCCGGCGGCGCTGCCGGCGATCACCAAGGGTTTACGCGCCTCGCGCAGGACTGCGATCGCGCGGCGAACGAGTTCCGGAGCGGCCAAGACTGATTCTTTAGCGCGATAGGCTTCGGGATTTGTTAGTACGATTTCATCTTCTTCGACGCTTTGCTCCTGAACGTCGATGGGGATCGTCAGGTGGACCGGCCCGCGCCGACCGCTAAATGCTAGACGCATCGCGCGGGCGATGAATTCCGGAATTCTTCGGGCGTCATGGACCATGAACGAGCCTTTACACATGGGGCCGGCCATGGCGACTTGATCGATTTCCTGCTGGGCGCCGCGCCCCAAGTCATGCGTGTCCGCGCACCCCGCAATGGAAATTACCGGGCCTTCGGTGTGCATGGCATTCGTGAGGCCGGGAATCGCGTTGGCGAAGCCCGGCGTGGTGTACATGCAAACGCCGGGTTGTTCGGTTATGCGACTCCAGGCATCGGCCATGTGGACCGCGGCTTGTTCATGGCGCGTGTCGATGATGCGGAAGTCCTGATCCGCCATGACGTCCAGCACGGGCAGGATATGATCGCCGGCCAGGCCGAAGATATTTTTCACGCCCTCGAGCTTGAGCGCTTTGCAAATTAAATGACTTCCTGTGATTCGCGCCATTGATGGTCTCCTGAGTGCACCGCGCCTCTCGTGTAGCGATATCTGTACGTGTCTGTAGAGGCACGGCATGCCGTGCCCCTACACTTTGCGTTCTTTGCGGCTAAATTTTCTCTGGCTTAGAATTATTCCTGCCCTCTATACCACAAGCCCACGTTTTGGTTCTACGGGACGACCGGGCGACGTCATCACCATCATGCACTTTGTCCAGGGCCGGATCAAAAACAAGACCAATAGCATTGCGATCATAAGCAGGGTCAACAAAATCCACAAAACTATCGCATAACTCTGGGTGCGGTCGTAAATCGCGCCCGCCATTATGGGACCGGCAAAGCTTCCCCACATATAAAAGAAACTCATCATTCCCCGGATCGTTGCGAAATTGCGCCGGCCAAAAAAATCTCCCACGGTGGCCCAGACGATGGGGAACGACGCATCCAAAAATGTAAACGTGATGGTGAAAAACAGCAGTTGCGAATAACCCGAGCCCGACAAAAGCGGCGGCAGAGAGAGCGCGGGAAGAAGATGGCACGCGGCTAAGAGCTTGGGCTTGTTAACTCGGTCCGCGATCCAACCGAGCACGAAATGCGCGAGCAAATTGACAAACGCAAACGCGCCAAGAAGCGACGCGGCGGCGCCTTCCGACAATCCCTTCCAAACCATAAGCGGAATAAAGTGGACTGTGGCGGTGCTGTAACAGGTCACTCGCGCAGTCATGGAAAGAACCAGTAGCCAGAAAACCCAAGTTTTCATGGCTTGGCGGCTGTTGAGCTCTGCACTCGAGTTTTTGTTCGCGGTCTCATCGACCGACGAGTTTTCGCTCGCATTGGGCGACGCTAAATCACCGTCAGGTAGCAGCCCCATACTTTCCGGCGAGCCCTTTAACTGAAAACTCAAAGGCAGACACACGAGTAAAAACATGCAGCCCGAGGCGAAGGCGGCCCAGCGCCAGCCGATGGAGGCGACGCCAATGGCCAAAAGCGGCGAAATCAGCGCGCCGCCGACAGGCACGGCAGCGCTCACGACAGTCATGGCGCGGGCACGCTGGCGAATAAACCAACTATTCGCGACCACCAACGGCGAGTGAACGAAGCCGGCGACGAAGGCAAGGCAAATCACGCCGAGGTAAACGATCATGAAGGTGGTATAGCTATTCACCCACGAGAGCAAGATGTACCCGATACCGGCAAGAAAAACCGCCGCTACGACAATCGGCCGCGGGCCGTAGCGATCGATGAGATAGCCGACCAGCGGCGCTTCGATGGCGCCCTGCGCGCGAGACAACGAAAACGCCAGCGAAGTTGCCGCCCGGCTAAGCCCGAGATCCTGGCTGATGGGAAGAAAGAAAACCGTGAAGCCAAACTGATGCAGCCCGCCGCCGACGACGCGAATGAGCGTCACCAATCCGACCATGCGCCAGCCATAAAATATGCGCGGGAAAAAATGAGACGACGCTTTGAGATTCATGGTGCGAGAAAGTTACAGCGCCGACGTTACGTGAAGGAAAGGTTAGGCGTCAAGGGAAGAGTAATAAAGAGGTAAAGATAGAATGGAGTATTGTCTCGATAGGCAAAGAGTCCGCCATCCTCGCTTTCACAAACACTCCATACGGTCTCAATTGTCATTTCGACCGTAGGGAGAAATCTTTCTTTTGATTTAATAGAAGAGTTATCCTAACCCAAGCAAGCGCGGCATTCTCTCCAAGAATTTTCGATTTCTGACTCTCCGTCAAAAAGCTTGCCGGTGTAATTTCCTGCAGCTTCCTACCCGTTTTTCATCTAACCCAGATCTCTGTTATCAGGATTGTACGCCTTGGTTTATGTGTGCATGTTCATGTTTGACAACAAACTATTAATGCGACCTA
>VBKY01000177.1 GCA_005879255.1 Deltaproteobacteria bacterium | reverse complement strand
TGGACTTGGAAGTGCATCGGTTCAGCAGCAAAGTGATCTACATCAAACACCCGAGCACGAAAACCTACGTCGTCTGCGCCCAGCGCCAAGAATTCAAAGTTTTCTCGCCAAACTTTCGCAACACGCTGACCGTCGAGTCGAACGACGCAGTCAAGGACGCCCATCGAGAATTCAGGACGGTGGGCAAAGAACTGGGCGTGAGCGAGCTCTTCCCGCTGCGACAGAACGGTTCCTCGACGTCGTTTTGTTTTAGAGATCCCGGCACCAATTGCTGGGAACTCGCCTCACCCAATTGAGGCGCGTATGATTGAGAAACCACTCGAACAGATGGGACTCCGCGAGCTGCGAGAGATTATGCGCCAAAAGGCACCGGCGGAAGCATGGAAACATTTCAATGGCGCGGCGGAAACAAAGGCTACTTTTCATCGCAATTCGCGCGCGTTCCGCCAGTATCTTTTTCGCCAGAAGATTTTTCACGACGTGGCCGACCCAGAGATTTCCGTGGAACTTTTCGGCCACACCCTGCCGATCCCGGCGATCACGGCGCCGGTGGGAAGTTTTAGCTTAATTGGAAAAGACGCAGAGCGCGAAGTGGCCGAGGGCACGGATCGGGCCGGAGCGATGATGTTGGTGAGCCAAGCGGCTAAGTTCAGTCCCAAAGATTGGCGCGATCGCCTCTGGTGTTTATGGCCTACATGAATCGCGGTAAGGAAGAGGTTTCCGAGTACGCCAAGCTTTCAGAGGATCTTGGCTTTGCCGCGGTGGTCATTACCATGGATACCGTCAAGCCGGTAAAGATCGGTGACGAAGTGCGGTTATCCACAAAAGACGGCAAGCCGCGCAGAGGACATAAGTCGACAACCAAGGATATCGAATGGATGAAGCAACAGGTTTCCCTGCCGGTCGTGGTCAAAGGCATCATGGGCGCGGATGCCGCGCGGGCGGCGGTGAACGCCGGCGCCGATGCGTTGGTGGTTTCGAATCACGGCGGCCGCATTCTGGACTTTAACCGCGCCGCGTTGGAAGCTCTACCGGAAGTTGTTGACGCCGCGGGCGGAAAAGTCCCCGTGCTACTCGATAGCGGCATTCGAAACGGTGGCGACATCATCAAGGCGCTCGCGCTCGGCGCCAACGGTGTCGCGAGAATATTCGCTATTTTGGCCGAAGAGATGCAGCGTGTGATGGTTATGACCGGCGCGGCGCGGGCGCGCGACATCACCAACGCGATATTGTTCCGCGACGATTGGGGAGGGGCGCGCGCCTTATGATCTTTGTTATCTGGGCAATCGTTTTTGTTCTCGGGATTTGGATCATTTCGACTTACAACACGCTAACCGCACTCAGGCTGCGGGTTCAAAATGCCTGGAGACAAATCGACGTGCAGCTCAAGCGGCGTTACGATCTGATTCCAAATCTCGTCGAAACGGTCAAAGGGTACATGCAGTACGAGCAGGATACGCTGCAAAAAGTGATCGACGCGCGCAGCAAAGCGATGGCAGCCACCGGAGTGAAAGAATCCGCCGAAGCACAGGCCGCGCTGACACAGTCGTTGGGAAAAGTTTTTGCGCTGATGGAAAACTACCCGGAGCTCAAGGCCAGCAAAAACGTTTTGGACTTGCAGGAAGAGTTAACGACGACAGAGAATCAGATCGCCTTCGCGCGCCAGTACTACAACGACCTGGTGACGCAGTACAATACCAAGCAGCAAGTCTTCCCGTCGAACATGCTCGCCGGCTTTTTCAAGTTTCAGCCGAGCGAATTCTTTTCGGTGCCCGAAGCGGAGACCGCGGTGCCGAAAGTGAATCTCACGCTCACGCGATAGCCAAGGGCCCAACGCTGGATACGCCGCGGTTACTCGACTTCGCCGCCCGCCAAGCGCACAATCAGCGTTGGAGCGCCGCGATCGTGGGTTTTTTCATTTTATTTTTTCTGTTCATTGGTGGCGCTATCGATTACCTCTATTTCGATGCGTTCACGCGAGTTGGCCCGGCGTTTCCTGTCGCTACGATATTCTCGCTCGGTATGGCGACGCTTATGACGCTGACCGCGTATGACGGCGGGAGCGGTATCATCGTAAGCGCGGACGGCGCGTGCAAATTCCCGAGCACCGGGAACTGCGCAATATCGTCACGGAAGTGGCTTTGGCGTCGGGATCGGCGATGCCCCAGCTTTACGTGATCTACGATCCGGCGCCCAATGCCTTCGCCACGGGCACCAACGAGAAAAATTCGACAATCTGCGTGACGACCGGCCTGCTAACCCTGTTAGATAGAGAGGAAACGCAGGGCGTGATAGCGCACGAGATGTCGCATATTCGCAACGAAGATGTCTTGCTTATGACGCTGGTCAGCATTCTCGTCGGCGGCATCGCTATTCTTGCCGACTGGGGACAACGTGGCTTCTACAGTTCGCGCTCCGGCCGGCGATTGGGAAGTAAAAGCCCGTTACTTTTTATTCCGCTGTTGCTGTTGATCGCGCTGTCGCCGCTGTTCGCCCAGATACTCGCTATGGCCGTGTCTCGGCAACGCGAATACTTGGCCGACGCCACCGCCGCGCAATACACTCGCAGGAAGATACGTGACGCCGGCATGGCGTTTCAAAAAGCCACCCGCGGCACGGCTCATCTGTTTTTCGTCAATCCCCTGCGGCGAAGGCTCGACGATCAGGACGGCGGGCTGGCTAATTTGCTGACGACGCATCCGCCGATCAACCGGCGCATCATGTTGCTCTATCAGATGGCAGGTATTCCTCAATCAGTGGTTCAAGGTCCAAAAGTTCAAACGTTCAAGTGAGCTAAGGGGCCGCAGTGATTCATTGTCCGCAGTGCGATCGTGAGATGAATGAGGTCACGGCCCACGCCAATCCGGGCCAGTTAATCATTTTAGACCAATGCCCGAAATGCGGCGGCATCTGGTGTGACAAGTGGGAACTGTTTCCGATCCAAGCTGAGGAAGCGGCCCGATTGGAGCCCGCGGATGAAGGATTGCTTCGCGAGATTCAGCCCATCGACGACAAAAGGCAACTTTACTGTCCAAGATGCACGGCACTGCTGCTCTTTGCGAAAGATCCTGCTCTGCCACCCGACATCCAACTTCGCCGTTGCTTAAAGTGCGACGGTATCTGGCTCAATCGCGGCCAGTTCACTAAATACAAAGCGGCGCAGCAAAAGGTTCGCGCCAACAAGATGGGCCAAGCTAAACTTGCCGGGAAATTAACCGAAGTTATCCAAAATCCGAAGGCGTGGGTGGTCACGGGGACCAAGGGAATGTTCGCGTATCCGCGCGGAGAAGAAGAGAGCAACGAGACCATCCAAGACTCGGTAAAAAATGCCGTGAAACTGGTGCTCCAGACGCTCGCGCGCATGCTGATCGGAGTTTGAATCTCTACGGGTTTGGATTCTCCACAGCTTGCTGTGCAAAACGAATCCCGTACCAAAGTACGTCATTCCCGCATGTTTCTAGCGGGAATCCAGGCAAAACTCTGACTGGACCCCCGATTCATACATTCGGGGGTGACAACAGTCGGGGAAAATTTTAATTAACGTCTTTTGCCCGCAGTTTGCTGCCGCGTCGTTCATTAGATCATCAACCGGCCTCACACGAACGCAACGAAGTCGATCTCTACGAGTGCGCCGCGGGGCAATTCCGCCACGGCGACCGTCGAGCGCGCCGGTTTCGCTTTGCCGAGATATTCAGCATAGACCTCATTCATGGCGGCAAAGTCGGCCATGTTTTTCAAAAACACCGTGGCCTTGACGACGCGATCCAGCGAAGAGCCCGCGGCTTCCAGCACGGCTTTGAGATTTTCCAGCACCTGGCGCGTTTGTGCTGGGATGCCACCTTCTACGAAATTCCCCGTCTTGGGATCGATGGGAATCTGTCCGGCGGTGTAGACGAATTCTCCGACTTTGATCGCTTGTTCGTAGGGGCCGATCGCTTTTGGCGCTTTATCCGTGACAACGGTTTCTTTGTTCATGTTCTTTCCTTTCTGATCGTCCGCGCATCCTACCCTCTCGATGCGCTGCCGGCAAATGTTGGTGGCTAAAATACCTTGCACAGCCGGAAAACTTCGTCCTATGATGCGCTCAGTTCGCGATCCTAAGGAGGAAAGATAATAAAGCGCTGGGCAAACCCAATCGCACTTTGTTTTCTCTTACCATCTTCACTTGCCTGGGCGCACGGCGAACATGACCCGAGCGGGTCGAGGTTCGTGGCGCCGTTATGGGTTTGGCTGGTTGCCGGCGCGCTGCTGCTCGTCATTGCCTTCGTCTTAGTTCGACAAGCCAAGAAAGGCACGCTCATCGGCGAGCGCTTCAGCGGTTTCAGCCGCAATGCGCGCTTGCTGCTTTTGCGCAGTCCGTTCAGCGGGTTGTCGGTGAGCTTGCTCCGCCTGCTGTTCAATCTGTACCTGCTTGCCGTCGGCTTCGACATGCTCTTTGTGGCTCAATTCGCTGCGATCAATTGGACCTGTCATGGTCTATCCGTCATTCCCTCCGGCATCCTTTCCGACTTATTCGGACGGCGACGGGTTTTCTTGATCGGCTACAGCGGCAATTTGCTCGCCACCACAACGGTCATTTTCGTCACCGACCCAACATTGCTACTGGTTCTCGCCGGCATTATCGGACTTTTCGAAGGGGGCCACGCCATCGTCGGACCGCCGTTCATGGTGGAGCAAAGTCGGGAGGATGAACGCGTGCATCTGTTCAGCCTCAACGGCGGCATCCAAGTAGGCGCGGCGAGCGTCGGTAACCTGGCCGGCGGCTTGTTGCCGTTATTGTTCGCGTCGCTTTTTCACGTGAGCCCCGAGAGCGCGCCGGCTCTTCGCGGTGCGTTGCTTTGTGCTGTTCCGATCATGCTGTGCTCGGTGATTCCGATCTATTTAATTCGCGAGGAATGGAAACCCATCGACATTCGCCGCTGGGTCAAGGGCATCGAGAGCTATGGGCGCATCGGCATGCTCGCGATGACCGAGGGTTTGGTCGGCTTCGCCATGGGTTTTTCGGCGCCGTTCTATAATCTTTTCTTCGACCAACATCTCAACGCGACGACGACGCAGATCGGCATGATCTTCGCCGCAGGTTCCATTGCTTCCGCGCTGCTGACGTTATTCACGCCGCTGATCGTCCAGCGCTGGGGACGAGTGCGCACGGTGACCCTGGTGAAACTGCTCGGTATCCCGGCGTTGGTTCTGCTGGGAATGTCGCAAAATATCGTGTGGGCCGGTGTACTTTACGTGATCACGATTCTTCTCGTCGGCGGACCGTATCCGAACAAAGGAATTTCCGATCCGATCTATAGTCTGTTTGCCATGGAGGTCGTAAAAGAGCGCGAGCGTGGCACGACCAACGGCATCATGCACGCATTCGTCGAGTTTCCCATGGGGATCGGCGCCGGATTAGCTGGGCCATTGATGGCCATGGGCGATTGGCAAACCGCTTACTTGATCGGCGGCGGCGTGTTGGCGACGGCGTTTGTGCTCTATTATCTCTACTTTGTGCGCTACGATAGTCGGCCGGTGCCGGTGTTGCAGCCGGCGCCTGCGCGTTGATGGTCGGATGAGACTTTTGACTGCCCATAAGATTCTCATTAGCAGTGCGGTGGTGTTTTTTGTTTTCTTCGCTTTTTGGGAATTCGACAACTATTCAAAGGGCGACAGCTGGGCGGCATGGCGTAGCGGCTTGTATTTTGTCGTGGCGCTGGGCTTCGGCGTTTATCTCAAAAATCTCAAAAGGTGGTACAAGTAGCGCCGAACTATGGGCCGTCGCCTGATTTTTCTTCTCGTGCTACTCGGTTTCTTCCCGTGCGCATACCACCACAGCGCCGCGCAAATCGCTGAGTCAAAAATCGCCTTGTTGGATTCTTTACCCGCCGCAGAACGGCAGGCGCGGCTAGTTGAAGGCGCGCGGGCCGAAGGCGAAGCGATCATTTATCTTAATCTGGATCAAGTTGTCGCCAGCGCGTTGACCGCCGGCTTCATGAAAAAATATCCCGGTGTCAACGCGCAGGTGGCGCGCTTTTCCGGCGCCTCGATCATCGCGCGCGTTGACGCCGAAGCGCGCGCCGGGAAGTTGGCGGCCGACGTGATCTTGAGCGGCGAGCTCGGCATCCTGATGCTGATCGACAGGGGCGTCATGGCGCGCTACCGCTCGCCGCAGCGCGAAGCTTATCCGGAATCGTTTCGTGACAAAGAAAATGTTTGGCACATATACCTCATCAACGTTCTCGTCCCTGCCTACAATACGCGGTTAGTCAGTAAAGACGACACTCCACGGCGACTGGAAGATCTCCTCCGCCCGCGCTGGAAGGGCAAGCTGGCGATGGACAGCCAGTCGTATTTCTGGTTTGGTGCATTGCTGCAACATATGGGCGATGACGCCACGATGAAATTAATGCGCGGGCTCAACGAGCAAAACTTGCACCATGTGCGCGGCCGGCGTTTGCTCACGCAATTGGTGGCGGCCGGAGAATACGATCTCGCCGTGGAAACGAACCTGAACTCGATACTAAGCATGTCTCAGCAAGGCGCGCCGGTATGGTTCGCGCCGGTGCAACCCTTATTTCTACGCCCGAGCTTTCTCTTTATGACGCGTACGGCGCCGCACCCGCATGCTGCGGCCCTGCTGATCGATTATCTGCTTTCAGAAGAAGGCCAGAAAATTCTCGCCGCCCATGACCGTATGCCGGCGCATCCCAAAGTGTCGGCGCGCGAGACTCAGTCATTGAAAGGCCTGGACGTGCGGATGCCCGATGCCCTCGATATCGGCCGGCGCTATGCTGCGCTGGGCAAAAAATATCTTGAAATCTTCCCGGGGGCGAAATGATGCGGCGTCTCGTGGTCACGATGCTTTTTGCGCTTTCAGTTTTTGGTCCAAGCATGTGTTTTGCGCAGCCCGCGAAGAACTTGATTCCCGCCTATCAAGCGATCTCGACGCCGGATTTCGGCTACTTGCCGACGTACGTTGCGCGGGCCAAGGGATGTTTCACCGACGAGCGGCTCGATCTCAAAGTCATCGTCATGAACTCGCGCGTATCGGTGCCGGCGCTGATCGCCAACGAGGTGCATTTCGGCGTTGCCGGCCCCGCGATCACCGCGACGCTGCGCGGCGCGCCGTTGAAAGCGATCTACTTCATCTACAATACTTCGACGTTTCAGTTCACCGTGCGGCCCGAAATTCGCACGGCTGACGACCTGAAAGGAAAGACCATCGCGATCTCAAGCCCTGGCGCGACTAATGATATGGCCACGCGGTTGATCCTTGCCAAGCTCGGCCTCGATCCGGTTCGCGACGTCAAGTTCATCGCGATCGGCGATGCGAAAGCTCGGATGATCGCGATGGATCAGGGACAGGTTGCGGCCGCCGCGAATAACCCGGATATCGCGGCGGAATTAGTACGCAAGGGGTTTCGCATCTTGATGCACTCCGGCGATGTGTTTCCGGTGCCGTTTTCGGGAACCGCGGTCAATGAAAAACTCATCCGGGAAAATCCGGATCTGATCAAGCGCTGGCTGCGGGCGCATCTCAAGGCGATGTTGTTGATTCGCCAACGGCCCGATGAGGCGGCGCAGATCGCAGCGAGGGACCTAAAGCTCAATTTGGATATTGCTCGTGAAGCGACGACGCAGGTGCTCCAGTTCATGTATCCCAACGATCCGGGCGGCTTTACGGAAAAAGGCATGAAGATTTTCTTGCAACAGACGGCGCCCCGTTTGGGCATCGACCCTGACAAGGTGGCGATCTCCCAGGTCGCCGACGTCAGTTTCTTGCGCGAAGCGCAGAGAGAACTGGGCATCAAGTGCCGGGATGGTTACGGGTGTTAGGGACGAAGGACGCAAAGGAATTGGGTTATTTAAGGCTCATTAGGAGCAAGCCAGCACGGAACACATGAATTACGTTGTCGGCGTGGATATCGGCGGGACATTTACCGATTGCGTCGTGGTCGATGAGGAAGGTCGAGTAACGATCGGCAAATCGCTATCGACGCCGGTGGATTTTTCCCAAGGGGCATTGAACGCGACTGGCGACGCTGCGCAAAATCTCGGGCTGGGAGGCGCCGACGAATTGTTGAGCGGCACGCGGTTATTTTTTCACGCCTGCACGATCGGCGATAACACCCTGATCACGCGGGCGGGCGCTAAGACCGGGCTGATTATGACCAAGGGGTTCGGCGACAGTCTGCACATGATGCGCGGCAAGATCGCTGAAGGTCTTACCGAAAACGAAATCGCCCATCGCTCGGCACTCGACAAGCCTGAGCCGTTCGTGCCGCGCAAACTGGTCGAAGAAGTGCCGGAGCGGATCGATTACAAGGGCAAGGAGCTGATTCGGCTCAATGTTGAAGCCGCGGAACAAGCCATCGACCGATTGGTGTCTAAAGGCGTGGAATCGATCGCCGTCTGCTTTCTTTGGTCGATCGTCAACGACGCCCACGAAAAGCTACTGGCGGAAATTTTGACGAGAAAATATCCCAAGCTCTTCTTTACGCTCTCCAGTGAAGTCGCGCCGTATCTCGGCGAGTACGAGCGCGCCGCCACCACGGTGTTCAATGCCTACATCGGTCCTAAAATTTCCAATTACCTGCAAAACCTGCAGAGCACTCTCAAAAGCAAAGGACTCAAGCGCGAGCCACTGATCATGCAAGCTTATGGCGGGGTATTGGGTATCGAGGCGACCTGCAAGAACGCTGTCGGGGTCATCGAGTCCGGCCCGGCAGCGGGCATCGTCGGCACGCGGTTTTTAGGCGAGCATATCGGCGAAAAGAATATTCTCGCCACCGATATGGGCGGCACGACCTTCAAAGTCAGTATCGTGCGCGACGGCGTCATCGAGCGCGACTACAAACCGGTCATCTTGCGCTACAGCATTCTCTCGACCAAAATCTGGGTCGAATCCATCGGCGCCGGCGGCGGAAGCATCGCCTGGATCGATCCGGAAACCGGTTTGCTCAAAGTCGGGCCGCGCGGCGCGGGCGCGTCGCCGGGACCCGTCTGTTACGATCTCGGCGGTACGGAGCCGACGGTGTCCGATGCCGATCTGGTTTTGGGCTATCTCAACGAAAACTATTTCCTCGGCGGCCGCATGAAGTTAACCAAAACGAAAACGCTGGATGCGATCCGCAAAAAAATCGCCGAGCCGCTCAAGATGAGTGAAGTGGAAGCCGCCAGCGGCATTTATCGCATCGCCAATTCGCACATGAGCGATCTGATTCGCAAAGCGACGGTCGAGAAAGGGCATGACCCGCGCAACTTCGTCCTATTCGCCTTTGGCGGCGCGGCGCCTGTGCACGCTGGCCGGTATGCGGCGGAGCTGGGTATTCGGCAAGTGGTCATACCTTTGACCGCGTCGGTGCACGGCGCGACGGGCCTGATCAGTTCCGACGTGGTATACGAGTACGGCAAGTCGGATCACGTCGTCGTGCCGGTGGCGCCGGCGCGGGTCAATGAAAATTTCGAGGGCTTGTGGCAGCGGGCGCTTGAGGATCTCAACGCCGCGGGTTTCACCGAAACAGATATTCACGTCAGCCGGAGCGTCGACATGCGGTATCGTTACCAAGTTCATGAGCTCAACGTGGCGTTCGCGCCCGGGGCGGCGGCGATCACGAAAACGGATCTGGAAGGGCTTTACGCGCGGTTTGACGAGATGTACGAAAAAGCTTTTGGCCAAGGGTCGGGCTACCGTGAAGCGGGAAAGGAAATCTTGACCTTTCGGCTCACTGCCAGCGGCTTATTGAATAAGCCCGATATCAAGGCCGAGCCGTTGCATAAATCGGATGGCGCCCGGGCACTCAAGGGTGAGCGTGAGGTTTATTTCGAAGAGGAGCGAAAATTCGTTTCCACGCGCGTCTACGATTTTACCAGGATGGACCCAGGGGCCGAATTCGCCGGTCCGGTCATCGTCGAGACACCGGTCACCACAGTGGTGGTCAATCCGCGCGACCGCGCCGTCATGGACCAGTATCGCAACATCAGAATCCATTTAGGAGGTTGAAGCATGGCAGTAAACCCGATTGTCAGCAGCGTCGACCCGATAACTTTTGAAATTCTCTCGCACCGGCTTTACCAGATCGCCAAAGAGATGGGTACGGCGCTGGAGCGCGTCGGCGGCACGGTGAACACAACGCAGATGCACGACTACATGGCGTCGCTTTATCTCGCCAATGGCGACGTGCTGTCGGCCGGCGATTCCATGGGCTGGCATGTCGCCTGCGCCGGTTTCGCCGTGAAAAGAATCATCGAGCGGTTCGAGAATAGCGGCGGCATCAACCCGGACGACATATTTCTGCTCAACGATCCTTACCTGGCAGCGATCCATCAGTCGGATGTCTACATGATTTCGCCGATTCACTTTCGCGGCAAACTGATGTGCTGGAGCGCGACCTTTGTCCATGTGATGGATATCGGCGCCATGTCGCCCGGCGGTAACTCTCCCGGGGCGACGGAAATATGCCACGAAGGGATTCGCATTCCCGGCATCAAATTGGTCGACCGGGGCGAGCTGCGCAAAGATCTTTTCGACGCCTTCATTAATATGACCCGCCAACCGGTGATGGTTGGGCTCGATCTCAAGTGCGAGATCGCGGCGAACAACGTCGCCAAATCGCGGATGCAGGCGCTGTTCGAACAGTTCGGCCCCGAGCTGGTGACCGCGGTATCGCAGGAGATGTTGCATTATTCCGAAACGATTCTGAGAAAGCGCATTGCGGAAATCCCGGACGGCACCTGGAGCGATAGCGGCAGCATTCACGCCGGCGACACTTGGAAAGTCTATGTCACTCTCAACAAAAAAGACGACCGCTTGTTTTTCGACTTCACCGGCAGCAGCCCGCAAGCGAAGAAGGGCATCAACTTGCCGTACCACGCGACGTTTGGCGCGTGCTACGAAGCGATCCTGTGCACGCTGGCGTACGATCTGCCTAAAAACCACGGCGCGCTGAAAGCCATTGACGTGGTCGCGCCTCCAGGCACGGTGGTGAATCCGACGCCGCCCGCGTCGGTTTCACTGAACACGACGTCAGGCGGCGCGACGGTAAAGTTTGTTGCCAACTCAGCGATCATGCAGATGCTCGCCACCAGCGAAAAGTGGCGCGGCGAGGTGATGGCGCTCAACGCCGGCCACCGATTGGCGCGCCACGCTGGCGTCAATCAGCATGGCAAGTATTACGTCTCGACGCTTTCCGAAGGCGCGCTGGACGGCACCGGCGCGCGTTCTTACAAAGATGGCGACGATACCGGGCGCGGGCTTAGCTGCCACAACATCGAGTGGCTCGAAGCGAATTTTCCGCTGCTCTATCTGTTTCGGCGCAATACCAAAGGCGGCGCTGGCGCGGGCAAGTTTCGCGGCGGCACCGGCGGCGAATCGGCGCTGACGGTTCACGATGCTCCCGAAGGAAAAATCAAAGGTGTCGCGCTGGGAGTGGCCGGGCTGAGAAACTCCGGCCAGGGAATGTTTGGCGGTTATCCCGGTGCGCCGAGCTTGCTCATGCTAACCGAAGGCGCCCGCGTCGAAGAAACCATCGCAGAAGATATTTCACCCGACCAGTTAGCAGAGCTCGGTGGCACGAGCAAGCTCTTGCCCTATTGCGAGTTCGACATCGGCAAGAATGACGTTCTTTACATGCGCATGTCGAGCGGCGGCGGCTACGGCGATCCGTTGGAACGCGAGCCTGAACGGGTGTTGAGCGATGTCGAAGCCGGCATCGTTTCGCGCGAGGAAGCGCAAGAAATTTACGGCGTGGTGATCGATGGCGCGGCGCCGGATATTGCCGCGACACAAAAGCTGCGGCTTGGTTTGAAGCGTGAGCGATTGCGGGCATAAGAATGACTCATCCTCTACGGGAGAATTTGGCGGTCGCGGTCTTGGATGGCGTTGAGTGGATCCACTGCGGCAAGTGTGAGTATCGCTTCTGCCACGCCGATCAGGATTGGCGCCGGTTCGGCAAGGTTCGTCTGTTGCCGCCGACCAAAGCCGGTGGATTGATGTCGGTCTTGAGCGGCGACTATCTGCTCCGGCAGATTTGCTGCCCGTCGTGCGCCGTGCTTTTGGATACTGATTTTGTCGAGGAGCATCCAGATGACCCAGGAAGGCCCTAACCGACCACAGCCCGAGCGGCTGAAATTGGACAGCAAAAAGACGGCAATCGTCGTGCTGGATTTGAGTGCGCGGTGCGAAAACCCGAATGAGGTTTGCGCGCGATTGATGGAACCACTGGCAGAATTTCTGGAAAGGGCGAGAAAAACTTCCGTGCCGATTCTCTACACCATCTCCGCTGCCGGTAGAGGGACACCGATGGGCGAAGTCGCGGCGCCGCTCGAGCGGCGTCAAAGCGAACCGGTCTTATATCCCGACGGTTTCGACAAATTCATGGGCGGCGAGCTCAAGGGGGAGTTGGACAAATCAAATTGCCGGGACCTAGTTATCGTCGGCTCGGCGACCAATTTTGCCGTGCTCTATACGGCGACGACCGCGGCGCGAATTTATCGTTATGATGTCGTCATCCCTTTGGACGGCGTCAACGCCAGACGTCAATACGAACATGAGTATGCGATCCGTCAGATGACGATCTTGCCGGCGTCGGCGCACAAGCAGTTCCGCTTCACTAAGTTGAGGATGATCGAGTTTGCCTAGATTGATTCGGTTTCTTTAGGACAAACTGAACGTACGATATGTGCACTGCAACTCAGGAAGTTTCCTTCCTTCTCGTTAGACTGTTTCGCAATTGCGCAAATATCGTATTCAGTTCTTTTCTGTCATTTCGAGCGCAGCGAGAAATCTTAGATCCCTCGCGTGCGCTCGGGATGACAAACCCCTGTCTGGGAGATTACGACGCAGCCTTCGACGGGAGAAGGTCATCACCCCCACCTTTTTCTTCCTCCGTCGAGCAGAAGAAAACCTCGGGCCCTCGAAAAAATCGATTGGTTCCTCGGCTGGTGAAAGTGTTGGCGCTGATCGTTTTAACTTTCTTGCTTCCATTTGAACTTGTTCATGCCCAGCCACTGACTAAGATCCGCGTTGCCAACATCGGCGGCACCTCTGACCATCTTCAAGTCGCCATTAACGGCGGTATTTACCGGAAACACGGGTTCGACGTGGAAAATATCCAGGTCGGGAGTTCGGCGACGGTCGTACAGTCTTTGATCGCCGGCGAAGTAAGCTTTGCCCACGTGGGGGCTGTGCCGGTGGTAGCCGCCGTGGCCAGCGGCATCGATCTAAAGATCGTTGCCGTTTTCATAAATCGTTTCAATTACGTCATGGTCACTTTGCCGGACTTGCAAAAACCTCAGGATCTTAAAGGCAAGACCCTGGCTATCAGTCGCTTGGGCTCCGGCGACGAGTTTGCGACCCGGGAAGCGCTGCGGCGCTGGGGCCTCGACCCGGATAAAGATGTTCGCTTGCTCCAAGTCGGGTTGACGATGGCGCGGTTGGCCGCGCTTCAAGGACGGCATGTGCAGGCCAGTTTGCTGTCGCCACCGCAGATCGTCGAGGTGCAACGGATGGGCTTGAACGTCATGGCGGATCTTACTGATCTTGACGTGGAGTATGCCCATTATACCCTTGTCACCAAGGGATCGTTGATCGCAGAGAACCGCCCGTTTGTGGATCGGTTCATGAGGGCTTATGTGGATGGCATCAAGTTCTATCGCAGTCATCCCGAAGCGGCGATCCCCTACCTGCGGAAATTCTCGAAGCAGAGCGACGCCGAGCTCAGAATCGTTTACGAGAATCTGCGCAAACGGATACGCGAGGAACCAGTGCCGACCACCGGCGGCGTGCAAACGATCATCGGAAGCCTTCGGACCGACAAGGAAAAGGAACTCGACCCTCGTCGGGTGATCGACACCAGCTTTCTCACCGGCGCGGTTGCGAAGTGAATCAATATGGAATTTTGGCGATTCTTTGTTGAAGTCTCCGAAGAACAGATTCGCCGCGAGCGGCAGAAGGCTCGCGAGCTGCGCGCGAGTCAATGGTGGAAGCGCAAGCGCGCTGCGGGCCTCTGTTATCATTGCAGCGCGAAGTTTCCACCCAGAGAACTGACCATGGATCATTTGGTTCCCGTCAGTCGAGGCGGCAAATCGACCAAAGGAAATCTCGTGCCGAGCTGTAAGAAGTGTAACACGGAACGTAAATATCGACTCCCGTTCGAGAAAGGCAGCGACTGAGATCCTCTTGCGGGATTCACTAACGTTCACTAAGATCGATTTATCGGAGGGCTTGGACTATGGCAGTCGATACATTCTTGGTCCGCACGATGTCCGATACGGTGGAGACCGACATCCAACGCGTTTATGTGATCGCCAATGAGATCTTGCCGCGCTACAACCTGCCGCGGCTTAGCTTCGAGCAACTGAGAAAAATCGCCGACGGCCCGTTCGATCTTTTTCTCATTCCGCTGATATTTGCCAAGGAGTACGAAAAAGACCGCTCGCTCCCGTTCAATGAGACGAAGCGTGTCGAGATTCGCAGGCAAGCGCTAGAGATCGCCCAAAGTCATGGATATGACGTCAACCCTCCGGACTTCATTCCGGGCATAGAAAAGTCCCTTGCAGAGACGAAGACAGCGGGCTTGCGCAATATTCTTATGACCACCGGCGGAAGGCGCTACAAGCACCAGGCGATGGAGAAGGCCGGCATGGGCGGATATTTCGAAGAAATCGTCGATCGCGATGAAACCTATTACGCCAAGGAACAGGGACTCTATTATCTTTATCGCAAGCACAGACCAAAGCATATGCGCATCATTCTGCTGAGCGGCACGGCCACGTACATCAAGGCCGCCAACAACGCCGATGGCTGCAAAGTTGGCGACACCTATCTGGAAGTGATTTCCTTCGCGCACTCGACGGAGCATTCGTACAACGACGAAGAAACCCTCAAAGCAGCGCGGCCGAAGGCGCTCATCCAGAGCTACGATGAGCTGCTGCCTAAGCTAAAGGAGCTCACGCCATTGGGCTAAAAGATCCCGATCGTTATTCGCGTCCTATGGCGCCAAACGGATTTTTAGCCAAAATTCCCCGAAAGATGTCCCGGCGAAATTTTCTGGCCGCCCGCTTTTGTTTTTGTCGTGGAGGTAATCCTGCGCAGAACTCCCGTGTAAAGATGTGCGCCAGCCAGAGCGTAAGCATCCGTTGTTCTTTTGGACGAATCGGAAATTGTTTAACGGGATTTTCGAATGGTGCAGCGTGGGAGTGAAGAAATGGCACGATTAAGATTGTACTGGTTGTTAGCCCGCGTCCTGATGCCTTCGGCCGCCTGACTCGGTGTCAAGGTAACTTTGGCAGATCTAGCAATCTACGGTTCTCATTCATGGATATGATGAATTGCTGGTAGCATTAGAAAAGATGGCGCTGTTTGGTTAGGAATCGAGCGGTTTTCTGTCACACAACACCTTGAGAACATCCACAGCCAATGAATTGCCCGCCTAGCGCGCCTGAGCGGCATCGGGCGTTCAAATTAACCTTTGTTCCCCTACTGATATTTTCTCTGTTCGCCCAGTGCGCAGTCGTCTGGACTCAACTGGAAGATATCCGGGACGGTTATTTCGATTTCGTGCTGTACTACAGCGGCGCCAAGATCATCAATGATGGAAACGGCGCGCAATTATATGATCTAGAGGTTCAAAGGGAATACCAAAAAGAATTTGGCGTCGGCTATAGGAGGGACCGGGCTTTGCCGTTCAATCATCCCCCTTACGAGCTGTTGGCGCTTTTGATACCGGCCAAATTTTCGTTTCCCGTCGCCCACGCGCTCTGGGCGGCGGTCAATACCTTATTGCTTGCGGTAATCTTGCTCCGCCTATTTCCTTTTGTCGAGGCCAGGCACCGGTCTCTGTTTGCCTTGATGCTGTTTGCTTATTACCCGACCATAACAGCTCTCAAAATGGGTCAAGATTCGGTAATCACGACTTTTCTGTTGGTCGAAACTCTTGTGAGCCTCAAGCGCAAACGCTACGCCATAGCCGGTGGCCTGTTGGCCTTGGGTCTGTACAAACCGCAATTCGTTCTACCGTTGGTCGGGATTTTCGTACTGCACCGCCGTTGGTCGTCAATATTTGGTTTCTTGTCCACGGGGCTGTTGCTTGGCGCGATCTCACTGGCGATGGTGGGATGGGACGGCCTGATAAGATTACTTTCGTTGTGGTTGCCGATGATTCAGCGCGGTCACGTCGTCTGGCCGGAACTCATGACGAACTTACGTGGACTGGTGTACATGATATTGCAGCTCGGCGGGATAACTGAAGCAACGAACGTGCTGACATTGGGTCTTTCCATACTAACGTATGTTATAACTTTGCAGGTGTGGCCGCGAAATGCGGAAGAACAGAATGAGTTGTTTAATCTGCGCTTCGCGCTTGCTGTGGTAATGACGGCGCTCGTAAGCTTTCATTTATACTCCTATGACGGCACTCTGCTTGCGATCCCTCTAACTATTATGCTGAACCAAGTCTTGAAAGAAAAAAATCCATATCCGGTGCGGCACCGCGTGCTCTTAGCTCTTCTGATCGCATGGTTTCTGCCATTAGTGCCGAATGTGCTTCTGAGCGCATGGATGCTCGCCTGGTGGGCGCTTCCGTTGCCGATTCTTTTTGGTCTGATGGCTATGGAAGTCTGGCGCCGCTCGGCGTTGGCGTCGCCGTCCGTTCGGATATAACAAAGCGCGGTTCATGATTGATGAAACGCCGGGCAATTGGCTTTTTATCGCTACCACCGCAAAGCTGAGCGCAGCACCGCCCAACACGCACCCCAAGCGGCCCAAAACGCCAAGAAAAACGGCATAGAGAAAATACATCATGCCAAGCTGGAAATGACGCACATTGCCATGCTGAGCCTCGACTATGGTCAAGCATTCATACAAAGAGGGCATACTGCATTGAGACAATATTACTTCACACACGTCGTTGGGATGGGATCCTTTGGATCGAATTGCTTAACGCTCCTCGATCTACCTTGTGGATGTGAGCTTTTTGGCCTCGTGTATTGGTTCATCGGGCGTCGGCAGCGGGTGAGCGACGACGTCGATTTGAAATGTGAACGGCCATTGACATCATAAGTCGGGGTAGGCGGAGAAACAAACAACGAGTGGCAAATGGGTCTATCCTGCCAGTGAAGGATCAGGTATTGACTTATGTCATCGAAATGAAGGAAATGAAGCACTAACACGTTTCTAAACTTCAAGTGTCTGCCTGCGGCTCTTCAATCACCTGCTTCGAGACATTCTGCGCTCAGTGATGCGCTGGCAATACTTTTGATGTTACTTGCTGTGGTCTCGCATTGGCGATCAATTCGTCGAGGGTGAATAGACCAGATCTGCATAAGAATAAAATTGAGGTCAGGAGGCGCTAGTGGGGTGTTGCGCTATGCTCTACCGTCATGCTTCACGGTGCAACTCTGACTCGGTCGATCGTGATACAGGATCAGGGAGGCGCTATGGCAGCGTTACAAACATTCCTGGCTAGCCGCGTACTCATCAGAGTCGGCGATATCACGAAAGAACAGGTGGACGCCGTCGTGAACGCGGCTAACAGCAGCTTGTTGGGCGGAGGCGGAGTCGACGGGGCGATTCATCGTGCCGGCGGGCCACGGATATTAGCCGAGTGTAAAGAAATCCGCCGACTTCGCTACCCGGATGGCCTGCCTACAGGACAGGCCGTGATCACTACCGCAGGAAAAATGACCGCCAAGCACGTGATTCACACGGTTGGCCCGGTATATGGACGCGGTGGCAAGGACAAAGCGGAATTGTTGGTGGCTTGTTACCACAACTCATTGATGCTGGCGACGGAGAATGGCCTAGCGACTATTGCGTTTCCGGCGATTTCGACCGGTGTCTACAGCTATCCCTTGAACGAGGCCGCGAACGTATCGTCACGAGCGATCGAGCAATTCCTCAGCACAGACCAATCACTGAAGGAAGTGCGCCTCGTGTTCTTCGGCGCCGCCGATGCCGAGGTGTTCTTGAAACATCACGCGTTTACCGGGTAAGAATGGGCGAGAGGGACGAGGCCACAGGCGTGAGTGAATTCAAAGAAAACGTGAGACCATCGCGGGTTGGGATTGAAGGTGTTTTCTATTCGCTGGCGCATGTGCCCGACTTGGTGCGTTATGGTTCGAAGCCGTCGCGCGAAATTCGCGCCAACCCCGCGCTGGGCGAGCAGTTGGCAAAGCGGCTGCGCGATTTCGATGCGGTGACGGCTTACGCGCCGCATCAGGTTTACATCGGCAATATCGCGCCCGAAAAACTCGGCGATCTGCCCAAGCCGTGGTATGAAAGACTGATCGAAGGCGCGACTCCGATGGGCCGGTTCGGCGACCTTGTCGATCAAGACGAGTTTTACGCGCTGCTCGCGGGCGCGGATCAGTTTGATCTCGTTGCGTTAGAAGAAAATTGGTGTCGCGAGCGCGGTGCCCGGCATGCGATCGGCCGAGCGCCAAAGCGGCGACCGTTGGCGGAAATTCAAGTGCTCTGTGAAAAGGGTGCGCTACCTCTATATTCTGGCGAGCGGTTGATAGGCGCCTTCGAATCCGGCCACGCCGAGGACACCAATTTGACCGCTGACGTGCTGCTGGAGAATTTGTCGGCTAAAGTTACCGCCGGGCATTCATTACGCTCGGCCCTGAGTGGACTTGGCGTCGACCCCGGGGAAATCGATTACGTGATCAGCTGCTCGGAAGAGGCCGTGGGCGACCGCTATAATCGCGGCGGCGGAAATTTAGCCAAAGCGATCGCCGAGGATGTCGGCTGCATCAACGCGGCGGGGTCGGATGTGAAAGCATTCTGCGCTGGGCCGATGTACGCAATGGTGCATGGTGCGAGCTTGATTCACTCCGGAGTCGCCCGGAAGGTAGCAGTGGTCGCGGGCGGATCGCTGGCCAAGCTCGGCATGAAATTCGAATCTCATCTCAAAAATAACATGCCCGTGCTGGAGGATGTTCTCGGCAGCTTCGCCGTTATCCTCGCTCCAGCGAAGCCCAATCAAACTTGCATGCGGCTGGATTCCGCTGCGTTTCACCCGGTGCGCGCGGGAGCATTACCTCAGGCGATGGCGGAATATCTGGCGGAAAAGCCGCTGGCGAAGATGGGGATGAATTTGACCGACGTCGACCGCTATGGGGTGGAGCTGCACAATCCGGAAATCACCGTGCCCTCGGGTAGCGGTGATGTGCCGCGAACAAATTATTTGACGCTGGCGGCGCTTGCCGTGATGCGTGGCCTGATTGGCAAGAACCAGATGCAGGATTTTGTCCGCGCGCGGGGCATGGTAGGCTATGCGCCGACGCAGGGGCATATCCCCTCTGCAATTGTTTACTTAGGACACGCGTTGGAGGCCTTGAAGAGCGGTACGATTAGCAACGCTTTACTGATCGCTAAAGGAAGCTTGTTCCTGGGCCGCATGACGCAACTTTCGGACGGCTGCTCTTTTCTCGTCGATCGCAATGAAGTTTAACGGAGGTCAGATGGTTAAAGGAAAAAAAATTATCGCCATCGGCGAACGGGATGGCGTGCCTGGACCAATCATCGCCGAATGCCTCGAGGGGGCCGGCTACGAGGTGGTTTTCCAGGTGACTGAGTGTTTCGTCTGAACCGCCGCAGGCGCGATGAACTTTGAAAACCAAGGAGTCATCAAGCGCCTGGCGGATCAGTATGGTCCGGAAAATTTGACAGTCGTGTTGGGCAACGGCGAAGCCAACGGCGTCGAAGTCTTTGCCGAAACGGTGACCGAGGGCGACCCGAGTTACGCCGGACCTCTTGCCGGCGTCGCACTCAAGATCCCCGTCTATCACGTTTTAGAAGAGGAAGTGGTGTGCCAGGTGCCGGAAAAGCTCCGCGAAGAAAAGTTGCAGCTATCGTCGCTGGTCATCGACATCGAGCCGATGCATCAGGCGCTCGAAGCTTCGCGGGAAAAGCTCTAAAAGCGTTCCATTCGTTCCAGGAGTTTCAACCGTTCCAATAGTTTCGGAAGCGCTCTTCGCACGACTGGAACGGCTGGAACCTGTGGAACGATTGGAACTGTCAATATAATTCTGACACACCTACTTGCGGTACAATCCTTTGATGAACCCCGAATCTTCCAACTCCTTGACAAAGCGCGTATCGATGTAATCTTTCACGTTGGCTTGCGCCGCCTTCGGATTCTTCTCAGCGATATCTTGGAGAACCAGCTGATAACCGTCGGCCGGCGGATACGGCGCTTCGGGCATAAAACGCGAGTGCCAGTCCCAAGCTTCTTCAAGAACTCTTCGATCCTCGAGGCGGGAATACTTGCGCATGATCCTGATCGTTTCGTCTTTGTGGGTCTTAAAGTAATGGATCGCTTCGACGTAGGCGCGCAGGTAGCGCCGCACAAATTCAGGATTATCTCGGATCAGTTTTGTCGATGTGTAGATACCGTTCTGAGGAAACGGAATTTGCAGCGAGACCATGTCGACGACGGTGGGATAGCCGAGCCTCTCCGCGATAGCCTTGCCGGCCTCGGTAACCACCGTGAATTGGACGATGCCCTTCTCGAGCGCGACCATACGCTCGATGGCGCCACCGATGACACGCAGATTGACGTCCTTTAGCGGATCCAAGCCGATTTTTTTGAGCCCTACTTTGAGCGCGAACTCGGCTGTGGTGCCGGCAATATGAGTGCCGCCGATTTTGCCTCGCAAGTCCTCGGGTTTTTTGATGCTCGGATGTGAAACGAGATAATACGGAAGTACGTTGACGTTGCCGGCGATGGCCACGACGTCGCCACCGGCGAGCCGTGCGCTGGCCAGGCCGGGTCCGCCGCCTTCGCCGATCGGAATCTCGCCCGCGAGGATCGCCTGAATGCCGCGCACGCTTCCGGAAATAAAAATAATCGTGGCATCGATGCCGTGCTTATCGAAAATTCTTGCGTCTTTGGCAACCCACAGGACGGAGGATGAACCGGGGGTGGTTGAGATATACGAGGTGTTTAACTTATCTGCGGCGGTAGATCGCTGTGCCGCCAACCAAAAGAACGTAATCGCAAATGTGGCGACAAGAAGGCAATGTTTTCGGCTCATTCATGACCTCCGCGTAAGTTGTCAGTACGGGACGATGCAAACCAAGTTACAACAGTCATGCACTTGGAGCAAAGACTCTTGCCGCCGCGTTGACTTCGCGATGGATTTCAATTTCAATCATTCACGATGAAAAGACCGGTGGATCTGATCATGTTCGACCTCGATGGCACGCTCGCGGATACCGGGCACGATCTCGCCGACGCGGTTAATTACACCCGATCGCATTTCAACCTCGCGCCGCTAGCGGAACAGGTAGTCTACGCCCACGTCGGACGAGGTGTGGAGCACATGCTCAAATATTCGCTGCCGGAGGAATATCCGGATCATTTTCACGAAGTCATGGGCATCTTCCTCGAACGCTATGAGATGCACCTGCTCGACAGAACGGTTCTTTATCCGGGCGTTCACGATGTACTTGATCATTTTCGCCGCAAGCGGCGCGTGTTGGTGAGCAACAAAATGCACCGGCTCACAGTGGCGGTGGTGCGCGGCTTGGACGTCGAAAATCAATTCGATGCTATCTTGGGGGGCGACAGCGCTGCCGAAAAAAAACCGCATCCAGCGTTGCTAAATTCGGTCTTGGAGCGTTTTCAGGTTCCCGCCGCAAGGGCGCTGATAGTCGGCGACGGCGATACCGACATCGAAGCGGGCAAACGCGCCGGAGTTATCACGTGTGGCGTTACCTACGGTCTGGGTACGAAGGATGACTTAATTGCCGCAAAACCGGATGTTATGATCGATAGTATCGCGGAGCTGTCAGACTATTTTTGCTGAACCAGGAGCTCAATCAGGATAGGAGGACAATCATGGCGACGATTCCCGAGCAATTCAAGGATCTCTTTTCAAAGGTTGCTTTCGCTCACTTGGCTACGTTGATGGCTGATGGAAGCCCTCAGGTCACGCCCGTGTGGGTCGATTACGACGGCGCCTATGTTCGAGTAAATTCCGCGAAAGGACGAGTGAAAGACAAGAACATGCGTCGCGACAAGCGGGTCGCACTCTCCATCCAGGACCCGGATAATCCTTATCGCTATCTTGCCATTCGAGGAGAGGTAGCCGAGATCACCGAAAACGGCGCCGACGCCCACATTGACGCGCTGGCAAAAAAATATCTGGGCAAAGAGCGCTATCCCTTTCGAAGTCCCGCGGAAGTGAGAGTGATCTACAAGATTCGGCCGGATAAGGTTTCAACCTCGGGGTGATGACCTGGGCAGACACGTCAGTGCGAAGCGGCTCATTTCGTCGGCACCGGAGCCGTCCTCTGCTGTAGGAATGGCAGGTTTCTATTCGCTGCGTTGTTGGCGCTCGTTCATCTCAACGTTGCAGCTGGCGGCGCCATTGCTGGAAAATTTGTTCAGCGCTGCGAGAGCGGCGACTTTGTAGCACTCGGCTAATGTTGGGTAATTGAAAACTGTATCGATAAAGTAGTCAAGCTTGCCGCCATGGGCGATCACCGCCTGGCCGATATGGACCAGTTCCGTGGCGCCTTCGCCGATCACATGCACGCCGAGAAGCTCTCGCGTTTCGCTGTGGAAAAGTAACTTGAGCATGCCGACGGTGTCGCCGATGATTTGACCGCGGGCGATCTCGCGGTAGCGGGCAACGCCGATCTCATACGGCACGCCGTCGCGCGTGAGCTCGTCTTCATTGCGCCCGACCATCGAGATTTCCGGGATCGTGTAGATGCCGTAAGGCAAAAGATGAGAGGAAGTCTCGCAAGCCAAACCGAAGGCATGACAAGCGGCGTGGCGTCCTTGCTGCATGGAAGTCGAAGCGAGCGCCGGGAAACCCACCACATCGCCGACCGCGTATATGTGCGGAAGCGCGGTTTGAAAGTTTTCATTGACTTTCAAACGGCCACGGTCATCGGGTTGAATGCCGATCTGTTCGAGGCCGAGGTTTTTGGTCGCGCCGATCCGACCCGCCGAATACACAAGCAATGGCGCGCGGATTTGCTTGCCGCTCTTAAGTTGCAGCACGACGGATTTGTCGGGCAATTCCTCTTCGTTGAGGCGCAAGGTAACGCCGATATTGCGCATCTGGTATTGTAGCGATTCGATGATCTCGCTGTCGACGAATTCGAGCAGCCGGGGTCGCCGCTCCACCAACACGACCGGAATCCCGAGGGTGGCCAAGATGCATGCATACTCGCAGCCGATCACTCCGGCGCCCACGATGGTCAAGGATTTTGGCAGCTGTTTTAGCGAAAGCAATCCGTCGCTATCGATAACGGTTTCGCCATCAAAGGGAATCTCCGGCGGGCGGGCGGCCTCGGTTCCCACGGCAATCACGATGTAATCCGCCGTGTGTTCATTGGATTCGGAATCCTGCTTGATCGCGATGCGGTGCGGGTCGATCACAGAGGCCGTGCCGATGATGAAATCAACGGAATTTCTTATCAGTTGGTTTTGGATGATCTCTTGCTCGGCTTTGACCACATGGTCGCAACGCTGGGCGAGGTCCTCGAAGGTAATGTCCTTTTTGACCCGGTAGCTGGCGCCATAGAGATTGCGCTGGCGGAAACCGGAAAGGAACATGACCGCCTCGCGCAATGATTTGCTCGGAATAGTGCCGATGTTGATGCAAATGCCACCGGCAACTTTTTTGCGTTCGATTATACCGACTTTCTTGCCGACCTTCGCGGCCTGAATTGCCGCCTTCTGACCGGCCGGGCCGGAGCCGATCACCAACATGTCATAGTGGGCCACGCTTTTGTCCTCTCTCTTTGGGTAAGATCATAATTGCTGCACCAGCTTGCTGCTTTTCAGTTTTTCGTAGGCCCGCAGTCCAATCGCGACGTCCATTATACCAGTTCCCTGGAGTTTAAAGAGAGTAATTTGCCTATCGTCAGTTCGGCCGGCAACCGTGCCGAGTAGCAGACTGGATATTTCGTGAACCCGATCCCAGGAAGTCACTCGGTCCCTGACCGCGCGAAAGACATCGCTCTCGTTGACACACACGGTCTCCTTGGAAGTCACAAAAATTGGGTTAGCTCGGCGGATCGTGGTTTCATCGATTTCCCGCCGAGTCCGTGTCTTATCGCCGTTGGCTATGGATGTAATATGGGTGCCTTGTTTCACCCAGTTGCCATCGAAAACCGGCGTCCGCGAACTAGTCGCGGTAATGACGATATCGGCGCTTTCCACCGCTTCTTCAGCGTTTGCCACTGCCACGACGGGAAACTTAAGCTCTTGGCTAAGTGTTTCGGCAAAGGACTTTCGGTGCGCCGGCGTTGGGCTGAAGACCACAGCGTGCGTCAGGTTTCTGACTTCGGCAACTGCTTTGAGCTGAGTTTTCGCATGGACTGCGCTGCCAAATACGACCACACTGCCGGCATCGGCGCGGGCCAAATACTTGGCGCCAATGGCACCGGCGGCGCCGGTTCGATACTCATTGATCGAACAGTCTTGATACAGGATAAGTGGTTCACCCGTCTCGACGCTGTATAAGATCACCGTCTCGTGATGAATCTGCCGATCCAAATCAGTCTGAAGGTAAGCACCCATGGCGCCATGCACGGAGCCCGGCAGGAGGCCGAAAATCATCTGATTCGGATGATGGATTCGACGGCGCGGCAAGTCAAAGCCGCGACCCGCCGCGAGTTCCTTAAGCGTGTCCTCAATCGTCTCGATCATCTCATGCAACGAGAGGATCTGGTTGATAGGCGTGTTCTTTAGGAAAAGCATTTTGGCTCAAGGGCAAGAAAAAGATAGTGACGAGCCGACCGCTGTCGGCAGTGCCAAAGGAAATCGACTCGCAGCGGTGGCTAAGTGTGATGTTATTTGACTCTAGCCTGCGGCAGTGAGGGCGTCAATATGGAAGGAGCCGACTTCACATGATCGTCAAAAGCGGAAAGTGAATTAGCAATGATCGAGAAAAAACGCCTGCCTTCCGTCCTTGAAAAGGAACCATATTTTCCCGGCGTCGGCCGAAAAAAGGACGTTAGGGTTGAGGGCTTTTTAACGGAATGGCCTTTTTCTTTTCTATCGGATAGGCGACCATATCGTACGCTTGCGCCTTGTCGAACCGCAGTGCCTCAGTGATCGGTTCTAAGAAATACTCTCCCGTAGACGCGTTATTTTTATCGGAAAAAACCAAAAACTCGTATCCCTCGGGAAAAAGAGAAACCAGCTCATCCTTGCTTTTTATGCTCACGGCACTTTTGGCATCGATGGTAAGCTCAAATTCAACGATGGGTCGATATACTTGCATCGTTCGATGCAGACCTTTTAATGCCAGCTTTTCGTAACCCTCAATATCCATTTTAATCAGAGCTACGGACGTTATGCGCGCTTTTTCAAGCGCGTCGTCGCCAATACGAATATCGAGTTCCCCCGCATAGGAGTTACTCTCTTTGAAGTCCTCAACGAAGGAGCCCGTTCCAAGATTGAAATCGGGTGGTTTATAAAACGGCTTCTTCGAATTCTCGTTGCCTAACCCGAAAGGGTGGATCACGATATTTTTGATGTGATTGTTCTCCACCATTCGCTGAAACCTTTTGATAACAGGCTGCCACGGCTCAAATGCGTGGATTTCTTTTGCGTACTTGGACATGAATAGGGAATGTTGCCCGGTGTTGGCCCCGATATCCAAGAAGACTCCGTGATCGGAGTGCGCCGATTTCATCGTATCCCGCAGGAAATATAAAATCGGCCTCTCGAACGCGCCATAAAAGAAAATATAGCTATCGACGAAATTGCCCGTGTTGCCTTCATAACGAACCCCATCTAAATCAGCGACGAAGTCAAAATGACCATGACGAAAACATGATGAGAGCGTAACGGCTTGCTGCCAGCAGCGGTAATTAAAATAGAATCGTTCGCGATCGACGAGGTAGAGGCTCACGACGCAGAAACTCAAGGTTAGAAATGCCACAAGTGATAGTTTGAGCGCCTTCAAGTGGAGCACCTTGATCCCTTCAATTTTCAGTGATTTTTCTGTCCTATGGATTTTCGGAAGCGTGACAAATAGAGCCTCAAGCCTGTCTTTCGAACAACGAATCGCCGATTATAGCCATTCAAAACCCGAATTTTAATCTATTCCCGGGACATGCGTCAACGAAACCTAGGTTGCCGCGAATCTCGGTGTACCGAACCTGATGCGAAACTATTGTTTGCCGATCCGTGACTCGAGATAGCTCGCATGCTTTGACATCGCGTAACTGCAGAGCCAATACACGACGGCGATGAATAGATATAATTCGAATGGGCGGATTTCTCGATTGTTGACGATCTGCGCGGCTTTGGTGAGGTCGACATAGCCGATGATCGACGCCAACGAAGTGTCCTTTAACAGCACGATGAATTGCGTCACCAAAGCGGGAATCATGTTGCGTAACGCCTGCGGTAAAACCACATGGCGCATCATCTGAGCGCGGGTCAGTCCCGTGGCGGTAGCGGCCTCGACCTGGCCGCGGGCAACCGATTGAATTCCTGCCCGGACAATTTCAGCTAAATAGGCGGCTTCGAAAATGACAAACGCAGTGAGAGCGACGCTGTACTCTGGAAGTGATTTGCCGGCCAACATGGGCACGATAAACCAAAACCAGAAAATCACCATGACTAGCGGTACGCCGCGAAAGAGTTCGACGTAGATCAAGGCGGGTAGATTAATCCACCGCGAACGCGCCAAACGTGCCACTCCAATGCATGTGCCTAGAATGAAACCGAGGACAATGGCTGGCAATGCGAGTCGAAGAGTGCCGCCGGCGAAGGCGCCGACTCCGAAAAAACCCTGGAGGATGAGAAAGTTGAAGTTCCTGACAATGACTTGAAAATCCATCTTCAAGCGGCGTCCGTGCTGCCCCGGGCAATGAGACCGGGAATGGCTACGCGACGTTCAACCCGTGCCATCAGCCTGGCGATGGTGAGGCAGAGAACTAAATAGATGATCGTTCCTGCAGCCAATGCTTCGAATGCTTTGGCCGTGTAAGTTTCGATTTGGCGGGTTTGAAAAGTCAATTCGGCGACGCCGATGGTCAAAGCAACCGAGGAGTTCTTCAACAGATTGAGAGTTTCGTTGGTCGCGGGTGGAACAATCAGCCGTAACGCGATGGGAACAATGATCATACGGTACGTTTGCAATACTGTTAGTCCCGTCGAGAGCGCAGCTTCGAACTGCGTCTTGGGAATCGACTGAATGCCCGCGCGAATCACCTCGGCAAATCGCGCCCCGTGATATACGCCGAGAGCGAAAACGCCGGCCCAAAACTCAACTCCATGCTCGAATAGCCACTCTTGCAGCGCTTGCGGCAAGAGCGGTGGCACGCCGAAGTACCAAAAAAACATCCAAACGAGCAAGGGTACATTGCGGAAGAATTCAACGTACACACCGGCTGGCCAGCGCAACAGTGAAATCGCCGTGGTGCGTAGCGCGCCGGAAGTAATTCCCAGCATCACTGCGAGCAACCAGGCGAGAATAGAGAGGTGCAGAGTGGTCAGGAGTCCCTGAAGCAGCCAGCCGCCCGTTTGTCCGGTCCATAGAACGTTCCAGTGAAATTGGTAATTCATCTAGACGCCGCGGGCAACCGGCATTAGGCGCTAGGCGTGTGTCGCGGCAAGGCGCCCCTTGCCCCCGACATTTATTTGGGCACGACCTGCATCTGCAGAAAGCGCTTGGTTTCGGGAGATAAGGGGTAGGGGACTTCGCCTTTGGGGCCGAACCATTTGTCGTAGATCTCAAAGTACAGGCCCGATGCAATCGCATCCATGAGACCGACGTTGACGACCTGGCGAAAGTCGGAGTCGTTTTTTCTCATGGCCATGCCGTAGGGTTCGTAGGAGAAAAATTCACCGACCACTACCCATTCATCGGGCTTGGGGGCCTTCGCGCGCAGGCCCGCAAGCTGAATTCCGTCGTTCGTGTAGGCTTGTACCTGGCCTTGGGCTAGTGCTTGAAAAGCCGCCGGTTGGTCTGGAAATTCGATGAGCTTCGCGCTCGGCACGCGGTCGCGTATAATTTTTGCGTTGGTGGAGCCTTGCTGTGCGGCAATGCGTTTGCCCGCGATGGTTTGAATGCCTTTGATCTGCGCGCCTTTCTTCACCAGAAACTGGGCACCGGTGGCGAAGAACGTCAAACTGAAATCGACGCTGTCGCGGCGCGATTGAGTGTCGGTCATGGTTTCGGCAATCAGATCGACCGCGTTCGAAGTCAAGAGCGGGATGCGCGTCTGTGGCGCCGATTCCTTTTTCTCGAGCTTGATCTGCTTGTTGAGTTTCTTACTGATCACCGGAACGATCGCTTTCTCGACCAGACCGATGGAGAAGCCCACCCAATCATTATTCTTATTGACGTAAGCAAAAGGTGGCGAGCCGGTGCGCGTTCCGATGATTAGTGCGCCGTTCTTGTCGATCTTCTCGAGTGTAGTTTCCGCACTGATGAAGTCGGAACTCGCAAAATAGAAAATCACGATGAGCCATAAACATCGATATCGTTTCATCTGGTTCTCCTCAGTGCGAAAGAATCTTGCTCAGAAATTGTTGCGCTCTCGGCGACTCGGGAGCGGCGAAGAATGTTTCCGGTTCGTTGACTTCGATGACTCGCCCCTCGTCCATGAAGACGATCCCGTGCGCGACGCGCCGGGCAAATCCCATTTCATGGGTTACCACAACCATGGTCATGCCGTCACGTGCGAGATCTGTCATGACTTCCAGGACTTCATTGATCATTTCCGGATCGAGGGCCGAGGTCGGCTCGTCGAATAGCATGATCTTGGGCTTCATCGCCAGGGCGCGCGCGATGGCGACGCGTTGCTGCTGGCCGCCAGAAAGGTTCGCCGGAAAGACGCGGGATTTGTCGGGGATGCCGACTCGTTCTAAGAGCGCTACGGCGATTTTTTCCGCTTCACTTGTCGGTAGACCCTTCACCTTAATCGGCGCCAAAGTAATATTTTGCAGAACGGTCATGTGCGGGTAGAGATTGAAAGACTGGAAGACCATACCGACGTTGGTGCGCAGCCGCACCGCATCGAGACGTGCGTCGGATAGCGATAAACCGTCGACGGTGATTTCTCCGGATTGGATCGTTTCGAGTCGATTGATGCAGCGGATGAGCGTACTTTTTCCGCTACCGCTCGGGCCGCAGACCACGACGACCTGTCCCACCTCAATGGTGAGATCGATGTCCTTCAGGACGTGAAGCGTGCCGAACCACTTGTTGACCTTGCGAAATTCGATCACGGCTGCCGAGCGTGCGTCAGATGACAGATTGCAATTCGTTGCCCGGCATACTATATGAACAAAGGCTTTTTGCAACCACAGTTCAACGCACGAGTGTGATAGCGCGACGATGCAGTCGCCGCGCAGTTCGTGCTTCGGCAATACCGCTTACCGCATATATATCGCCGAGCTCCTGCGCATTGGATCGAGAGGTCTTCGCCAGTTGTGATTGCTTATTTGGTCAGGCACGGAGACGCGGTCCCGGCAGCGGAGAATTCGGAACGCCCGCTGTCTCCGGCCGGACGTGAAGCCGTTGAGCAGATCGGGCGGCTGGCTCGCGAGCGCCAGGTTCGAGTTTCAGCGATCTATCATTCGGGGATTTTGCGAGCGAAAGAAACCGCGGAGATCCTGGCCAAGTATTTGATGCCGCCGTCTGGCGTTAAGGCAATTGCCGGCTTGTTACCCGAGGATGATCCCTTGGCCGGGAAAGCGGAGCTGGAAGCAGCCACGGACCCGATCATGTTAGTCGGACACCTGCCTTACATGAGCCGGCTTGCCGCATTGCTGGTCCGCGGCGATAGGGAAGCTACCGTTATTAATTTTGAACCTGCGGCCATAGTTTGTTGCTCCAAGACGGCAGCGCAGTGGAAAATCGATTGGCACTTGGCGCCGTCAACTCACTGACACGCAGTTGACCGGGGGAGGGCGATAGTCTAAAAAGAGACGTGCGAGCGAGACGCGAAAGGCAGATACTATGGCATCAGAGACCTTAACCGTTATCGACAACCGTACCGGTAAACAGTACGAAATTCCGATCAAGAGCGGCGCCATCAAAGCGACCGACTTGTTCCAGATCAAAGTTACGGAAGATGATGGACTCGTCAGTTACGACCCGGGCTTCATGAACACCGCGTCCTGCCAGAGTCGAATTACTTACATCGATGGCGACAAAGGGATCCTGCGCTACCGCGGCTACCCGATCGAGCAGATCGCTGAAAACAGCACCTATTTGGAGACCGCCTATTTGATCCTCTATGGCGAGCTGCCGAACAAATTACAGCTCGAAGAATGGAGCCACAACATAACCTATCACTCGATCATCCACGAAAACATAAAAAAACTCATCGACGGCTTCCATCATGATGCCCATCCGATGGGAATGGTGCTCAGCACGGTGGGAGCGCTGTCGACGTTCTATCCGGACGCCAAGAAAATTTTCGACGTCAAGTCGCGCCACGATCAAACCTATCGGCTGATCAGCAAAATGCCGACGTTGGCGGCGTTTGCCTATCGGCATAGTCTGGGTCAGCCTTATTCTTATCCCGACAACGACTTAAGCTATACGGGAAACTTTCTCAACATGCTTTTTAAGATGACCGAGCTCAAGTACAAGCCGAACCCTGTACTCGAACGCGCTCTTGATATTCTCTTTATTCTCCACGCTGATCATGAGCAGAACTGCAGCACTAATGCGATGCGGGGGGTAGGCAGCTCGCAGGTGGACCCTTATTCGGCGGTGGCCGCGGCGGCGGCGGCGCTCTATGGTCCACTGCATGGAGGCGCCAATGAAGCCGTGCTCAGGATGCTCATGGAAATTGGCTCCAAGGACAAGGTGCCTGAGTTTATAAAAAAAGTGAAAGGTGGCGAGGGCCGTTTGATGGGTTTCGGCCACCGGGTTTACAAGAACTATGATCCGCGCGCCAAAATTATAAAACACATCGCCGATCAAGTTTTCGAAGTCAAAGGACGCAACCCATTACTCGATATCGCGCTTGAGCTCGAACGGATCGCGCTATCGGATGACTATTTCATCAAGCGTAAACTCTATCCGAACGTCGACTTTTATTCTGGGTTGATCTACCAATCGATGGGACTGCCGATGGACATGTTCCCGGTGCTGTTCGCGATCCCTCGAACCTCCGGTTGGATTGCCCAGTGGGACGAAATGTTAACCGACGCGGATCAGAAGTTAGCGCGGCCGAAGCAAATCTATTTGGGTGCAGAGAAACGGGATTACTTGCCGATGGACAAGCGCCAATAGATTTTAGCGGAACGTTCCACGGATTCCTTCCAACAAAATTCGTAGTGTCTGACCAATCCGTATTTGCGACGTGGTGAGGCCGTTGAAGGCCATCAGGGCGTGCACTTCGAGACCGTAATGGCGCGCGATGGAGAAAAGCGTTTCGCCTTTTTTTACTTCATGAGTGACGATCTCCTTCGGTTCCGTGTCTCCGTCCAACAATTTTTCGTTGGCTTTGGCCAAAAAGACCAGCGTTTTTCCGACGGGCAAATTCGCACGGAAGTTGCTGTCGCCGGGTGGCGTGGATGGCCGCAGCAAGGCTGGATTGAGATCGCGTATCGTCGCAACATCTGTTTCCGCTAGCGTCGCCAGATCCGCTAACTTGAGCGGCGCCTTGAGCTCGACTTCCTCATAATCCAAAGGTGTTTCGTGACGCACATCGTCCAGACCGTATTTCTTGGGGTCCATCGCTATCAGAGTTATCGCGACAAATTTCGGCACGAAATTGCGTGTCTCTTCGCGTAACTGGCTTTTTGATTTAATGCTCCAAAAATCTTTAGCGCCACTTTGCTGCAGTGCCTTGTCGATGGTTCCGGGTCCCGCATTATAAGCCGCCGTCGCCAAAAACCATCGACCGTAATAGGTGTGCAGGTCCTTGAGATAAGCGGCGGCAGCCCGCGTCGATTTAACCGGATCGCGCCGCTCATCGATCCACTCATCAATGCGCAGGCCGTATCGGCGGGCGGTGGTTGCGACAAACTGCCACAAACCCACGGCACCGTTGCGTGAGGTCGTGGTCACGAGGAACTCACTCTCGAGTAAAGCGAGATAGCCGAGTTCCTCCGGCAAGCCCTCCTGGTTCAGCACCTTCGCGATCATCGGCATGTATCTGCCGGAGCGCCCAAGCAGTTCCTGAAAGCGGCTTCTGCCTGTGGTCGAATAATATTTGACAAAATAACGCACCTTTGGGTTGTCAACGACTTCTTTCGAAAACTGCAAGCGACGGCGTTCCTTGGGCTGCTCCACCGCCTTGTCCAGATCTTTTTCCAATAAATCGAGCAACCGATTGTCCGCGCTGAGATCGCGCCCGGCTTGTGCCGGTGGTGCCGCTGAATTCGTCGATTGTGCAGTTTTCTGTCGATTTTCCGGCTGTTCCGATTTTTGTTCAGTCGAAGTGATCGACGTGATTGGTTTGACTTCGAGCGCGGTCCCGAGCGGCAGCTTCTCTTGGACAACTGGCTGATCGGCGACATCGCTGGCGGCTAAATCTGGCAGTGAAGGGTCGATGGTTTCGTAGGGAAAATTATTTGCCGGAGGTTTTGGTTGGGGCATTTCCACCGTCGATGTCACCGTGCGATAGTACAAACGCTCGGTGGCGGAACATCCAAAACTCCCAGTAACTACCAGGAAGAGGGCAAAATGTTTTGTTCGTGCCCACATAGCGAAAAAACTTAGGAACCCGCGGACGATACTCGATTAGATTTGGTCATGCAAGCGATCCCTGCAACAATTCCAGCTAATGAAATTAAATCGTGCCGGCGTGTGCCGCGCCAACCGTTCGGCGACATGTACATTTTTCAAGATGGAAAGACCGGGAACTCGATGACGACTGAATCACCGTGGGAATGGTCCTTTTTGATGCGATCTCAGATCGCTGTTTCTGAAATTATGAAAAAGCTCGGATGGACATTCGAATTTGCAGGTGAAATCCGCTTGACAACCCATCTTCAAAGCCACTAGATTTCAAAATCGTTTCGAAAAAAATTTCTCTAGCTACTCGCTGCTGCAGCGGATGCTGCGATTCATACGGAGGCTTTCATGAAGGCGACGATGACCATTCTCGTCTTGCTATTTTCACTTGTCTTGGTTTCGCCGCTTGGTGCGGCAGAGAAAGCCAACTATCCCGCGCCGCGTTTTCCTTCGTATTTGAAGCCGCCGAAATCGATCGACGATATCATGCCTTTTGCTCGCGCGGCGGTACGCCAGACCGGTGGCCGCACGCCGCTCGGTCTGGCCGAAAAGGGCACGGCGGCGTTAATCGTTACGGAAGTCGGCGCGGACCCAATGGTGATGCAAGCGATCAAGCGCGCCTACGAAGAACGCGGGATCAAAATTTACGTCGTCTCGGAACATGAACTACTCGGAGTCAATAAAGAAGATGCGCTGAAAGCTATTCGCTCTTCGCGCTGGTACACGGGAGAGCAAGGCTACATGGAAGTGCGGCACTGGCTCGACGACCTGTTCATTGACGCCGAGGTGCCGAAGAAATGGCTGAAAGAACGCCGCCCTGACCTGTACAACGCGATCTATGCGAAAGGCGACGATGCGCCGCAAAAAGAGCGCGAACTGGCGAAACAGTTCGGCGGCCCGACAGTGGCTGAAGCGATGATTAAATATTTGGATCAGCATGCCGATATCAAAGCGGTCTTTTGGCGGCGCGGCGGGCGACCGCGCACGGCGCGCCTGCTAGCAGCATAGCCCGAAGTTCTTCGGTAATTTTATCTTCGACAACCGCTACGAGCTGATGAACAAGGCGTCGACCTTTCCCGGGGACGTCTGGAAACTGGCGGAGGAGCGCGTCATTGAAGCATTCTCGTGGGTCGATCGCGTCGAGGCCAATGATCCCGAAGGAACACAGATGTCATTTGAGCTGACCGAGGAGCAGGCGAAGATATGGGGATCAGCAGCATACCTTCAGGGTCATCTGTTTTTGTCGCCCTATCAGGCGACGGGCCGTTTCCCTTATTCCTCCGTAGACTATCCCGCGTTGCAAAAGAAATGGAATCCGCCGCTGCTGATTAAAGTGAACGGCGTTTTCGCGGGTACCAGCAATCACACCGGCTCCTACCCACGCATCGAAGTCCATGTGAAAGACGGCTATGTGACCGAAGTCAAAGGCGGCGGGACCTACGGCGAGCTTTGGCGCGAGTTCATGAAGTATCCCAAAATCAACGAGCTTAATTATCCCTATCAGGACAGACCCGGTTATTGGTGGTTCTACGAAGCCGGTTTGGGCACCAATCCGAAATTTTTCAAGCGCCCCGATGAAAACATGGAAGGCAATAATCAATCAGAGCGGAATAATTCCGGCGTGATACACTGGGGATTCGGCGGCAGCGTGGTACACGATCCGGACAAGCCCGAAGAATCGAAGGCCTGGATCGACTTTCCGAAACAACACGGCCTGCCTAAAGATCACTGGTGGCATGTTCACAACATGCTGCTCACCTATCGCGCGCGCGTGCGCGGGACAAAAAACACCTGGCTTACGATCATCGACAAAGGTGAGTTGACGGCTTACCGAAGTCCCGAGCTACGAGCTCTGGCGTCGCGCTACGGCGATCCCAACGACATTCTTAATGAGGACTGGGTGCCGCACATTCCGGGCATCAACGCACCGGGCAAATACGAAGACTATGCCAAGGACCCGTGGAAGACCTTTGCCGAAGTCATGAAGAAAGTGAATGCGGGAGCGTACGAGTATTTTTATCCTAAGAAAAAATAGCGTTGTCGCACATTTGCACGTTCAATCGTTCAAAGGTTCAAGAGTTCAAAGTTTAAGAGGATTATATGTCCGTTAAAATTGCGTTGGTAGCGATATCATTGTTTTTGCTTGCTGGTCTCGGCGCAGCGCAGGAGAAGGGTAAATATCCCGCGCCGCGTTTTCCGTCCTACGTGAGGCCGCCGAAATCGATCGAGGATGTCATGCCCTTCGCGCGCGCGGCGGTGCGTCAGACGGGTGGGCGGACGCCGTTAGGTTTGGTCGAGAAAGGACAGACGGTTGCAATCTTCGCCGAACCTATGGCCGAAGAGATGATCCTGCAAGCGATCAAGCGCGCCTACGAAGAGCGCGGCGTTAAGATTCAGATCGTTCCGGAATATCAATTGCTTGGCGTGAGCAAGGAAGAAGCGGTGAAAGCCGTGAAGGCCAACCGCTGGTTCACCTCGGAGCAAGGTTACATGGAAGCGCGCTCGTGGATCTTGCAACGGTTTGGCGATGCAGAGGTTCCAAAAAAATGGCTAAAGGAGCGAAGGCCGGATCTTTACAAGGCGGTATTCCAACGCGAGGACGACAGCTCGCAGGAGCTGATCGATCTCGGCAGGCGCTTCGGCGGTAAGAGCGTCGCCGACGCGATTATCAAGTATCTCGATCAGCATAAAGAGGTCAACGCGGTCTTCTGGCGGCGCGGCGGTCGGACGGTGACGCGCAAGTCAATCGAACCGCATGGCAACAAATTCTATGGCAATTTCATATTCGATAACCGCTACGAGCTGATGAACAAGGCGGCGACCTTTCCAGGCGACATCTGGCGATTGGCCGAGGAGCGAGTGGTCGAACCGCTGGCGTGGACGGACCGGGTCGAGGTGAATGACCCGGAAG
>VBKY01000533.1 GCA_005879255.1 Deltaproteobacteria bacterium | reverse complement strand
AGATTGCGCGGGAGATCGAGGCGAGTGGGTTTGTTAAACGGCTCTACGAGAAGTAAAGCCAGGCTGTTGAAAAAGGCCACCTGTTTCGTTGCGAAGTTGTGGAAGCATTATCTGGCGGAGTTGATGCAACCCGCCGTTCAAGCGGCAAAATAATCTCGTGGGTTGCCGATGTGCTCGTTCCTCTCGGGGCCAGACGGGACGGGACGTGCAAAAGCGCACCCTCGAACTGATGAAGGTGCCACTGGAAGCTATTACGGGCTCGTGACTTGATTCTCAAAAACCGATTTTCATTCGCGCGAAACGCTAGTAACACTGAGAGCTGCCGCGATGAGGAGTAGCATTTTTCTTTCGTACGCCTCGGAGCAGAGCGAAGCGGCGACGCACATCGAGCTATCGCTCAAGGGGGACGGGTACAGCGTGTTTCGCGACCGCACGTCGCTGCCGCCGGGCGAATCTTTCGATGCTCGCATACGAACTGCGATCGAGGAAAGCGATCTTTTCATCTTCCTGATCAGCCGCCAGTCGGTCTCGCCGGGCCGTTACACGCTCACCGAGCTCAAATTCGCCGAGCAGAAATGGGGGCATCCGGCCGGACACGTACTTCCAGTCTTGGTCGAACCGGTCCCGAAAGAGGCCATTCCTGTTTTCTTGCGCGCGGTGACGATTCTGAATCCGCGGGGAAATGTCACGGCCGAGGTCGCTGCCGAAGTCACCCGCATGACCGCGCCTTGGTGGCGGCGCATGCTCCAGCCTCGACGGCTGGTGCCGACGATTGCCGTTATGGTCATCATCGTCGTCGTCGCATGGATGGGGTTGCCCGGCTATCTCGAGCGTCGCGAGCAGGAGCGCCAGGCAGCGAAACTCGAGAAGGAGAGCCAATTGAAGGCGGAGTCCGGGGACTATACCAACGCGTGGAAACTCCTGGAGCAGGCCAACGCCATCGCCCCTGGGTCCAGCGCCGTATTTGAGGCGCAGGAAGGGCTGGCCATGAAGTTGCTCCGGAATGCGGGCCTCAGCTATTTTCGCGGCGACAGGAGTTATTTCGAGGAGCTCGTGAATCGAACGTTGCCCGTGCTGTCACGCGGCACGTCTGGGGCTAAGGCTGAGCGGCTGGCGAACCTCCTAGCCCATATGGGGTGGGCAGAGTACCTGCGGGAGCGCGCCGGTGTCGGCGGGCTCCCGCCCGCGCAGCACTATCGCCACGCGCTCGAGGTCGATCCGCGCAACGTCTATGGGCACGCCATGTGGGGCTTCGAAATCCTGAGAAAGCGCGGCTCGGTCGCAGCGGTCGCCGAGGCAAAGGAGCACTTCTCGGCCGCCCTCGAATCCCGGCGAGAACGCGAGTATCTCCGGTACCTGCAGATCTCCGCGCTGCTGCAGACTTATACCAACGTCTGGATCGAGGACCCGGAGCGGGAAAAAGAGGCAATCAGGGTCGCCAACGAGATGCGGATCAACGGCGAAACGAGGCCGAAAGGATGGGGACTCGGTTCGTTCAAGGGGAAGCTCTGGAGTATCTACCACTTCGACGTCGTTACCGACGATCGTCTGGCACCGCTCCTTGCCGCGCTGCCCCCAGCGGAGCACCTCGCGTTGTTCCGCTGGCTGTTCCCGGAGGACGACCTCGAGGGTGACGGAGCACCCTCGTTGTTCAACTTCCTCTTCGTCCTCGCCCAGCTGCAGGAGCAGGGCGGCGATCGCGCCGGTGCACTGGCCTCTTACCGCCGGCTGCTGAGCGAGTTCGCGAACAAAGGGTATAACAGCAGCAGGGCAACCAAGATAGTCAGCGACGCCAATGCGGCGCTCAAACGCCTGTCGAGCTAGTGGGCATATAGAATAGGGGCATTGGGATCTTTTATTGTCGCCAAAATTTATCACTGCGATTTGCCTTGGAGTGCATCTCCATTCGCCACCGCGGCAGATTTCGACGCATCGTCGATACGGTTGAACGCGAGGCTGACTTGTCGCAGTAATATTCTGATAGACGTACTGGATGCTGTCCTGATGCGGAGTTTACTCATTGCGGCCCTTGTCATAGTTCTTCTTAGTGCTCATGCTCCGAGCGCGTTGGCGGCGCAGGCCAAACCGCTCATCAAAGTCATGTCCGGTTATGGTTCTACCGACGGCGGGGCGGCGATATTGTGGTTTGCTAAGGAAACCAAATTATTTGAGAAGCATGGCCTCGATGTGGTGCTCGTCGGCATGGGCACCGGATCGGTGTCGTTGCGGGCGCTGATCGCCAAAGATCTGGAAATTGCGTCGCTCTCCGGTTCGGGCTTGGTTCAAGCCGCATTGCAGGGGGCCGACACAGTGTTAATTTCTGCCCTTATCAACGGATTTGTTTTCAAGGTTTTCGGCGCGCCGGAAATTTCCAGCCCGGCGCAACTCAAAGGCAAAAAATTAGGCGTCAGCCGCTACGGCGCGACTTCGGACTTCGCCGTCCGACTGGCCTTAAAAAAATGGGGGCTCAATCCCGACCGCGATGTCAATATTCTGCAAATCGGCACATCCCAGGACGCTGTCCGTGCCATGCAGACCAAAATGCTCGACGCCGGGGTGATGAGTGGCACCTCGTCGCTGATTGCGCGCAAAGCGGGCTTTCGTGAGCTGGGAGACCTCGCCGATCTGGGGCTGCATTACCCGACGTCGGCTGTCGGCACGACGAAGTCTTATCTTCAGAAGCGGTCCATGATTTCAAGCGCAATAAAGAAGCCGCGCTGACGGTGTTGAAGAAGTATACGCGCAACGACGACCGCGAGGTGCTGGAGGATGCTTACGCAAATTCCGCAAGCAGGTATCTGCCATTGCCGATTCCGACACTCGACGGGATACGTACGATTCTGATGGAACTTTCAAGCACGCTTCCCGCGGCGAAGAACGCCGATCCAGCACAATTCGTCTCGTACAAGATTATGCGCGAGATCGAGGCGAGCGGGTTCGTTAAACGGCTCTACGAGAAGTAAGGGAGATCAAGTGCAAAGTAACGGGGACGGCTGCATAATTGAGTCCTAGCACCCTCCTAATCCGGTCGCCTTGACGGACCGAATCATTCCATCCCTTCAAAGATTTTTTTCTCGATAGTCTAGCGCTAACAGCAAATTGATTTGCGCCGTTCGTGCTTCCCTTCGGCTTCCGCTCAGGGCAGGCTGCCTCAGCACGAACCGACTTGTGTTTTGACCGTTCAACCCGAGCTGTCGAAGAGACGCGGGGCGAACGGATAAGAACCCGATTTCAAATGAGAGTGCAGCGTTCGCGGTGAGCCAGCCTGCGCTGAGCTCTTCGCTTTGCTCAGGATAAACTCCGCCGAAGGGAATCATGAACGGCGTTTCACACAGTCTGCCGCAGCGAGAAGTCTTTCTCCATAGGCTAAGTCGAAGTTAGGTTTAAGCTGAACCAACCTCACTAGGGCAGTTCAGGTTGACAGCAAGCGCGTCAACGAATACTTTCGACAGAGAATAGAAGTGTCGGCTACGACAAGCGTAATGGTCGCAGAGGAGGACCAATGGCGTACGATTTGATCATCAAAGACGGAAAAATAATTGACGGTTCCGGACTGCCAGGTTTTCACGGCGACGTGGCCGTCAGCGGCGGTCGCATCGTCGAGATCGGAAAAGTGAGTGGAGAGGCGCGCCAAGTGCTGAATGCCGATGGTTTGGTGGTCGCTCCCGGAATCATCGACAACCACACTCATTACGATGCCCAAGTCACCTGGGATCCGCTCTGCACCTATTCTTGCTATCACGGCATTACCACCGTCGTCATGGGCAACTGTTCTCTGGCGATGGCTCCCGCCCATCGGGAAGATCGCGAGATGCTTGCTGGAGTCCTGTCCCACGTGGAGGCGATCCCGCTGGAGGCGATCCAGGCCGGGGTCAAGTGGTCCTGGGAAACGATTCCCGAGTATCTTAATGCTCTGGACCAACGGCTGGGCATAAACGTCGCTGCCCTCATCGGTCATTCCGCCGTGCGTCGCTACGTGATGGGTGAAGCGTCGCAGGAGCGGCACGCCACCGATGAAGAGGTTGCGGCGATGAAAACGATCGTCCGCGAGGGATTAGAGGCCGGCGCCGTGGGCGTGTCCTTCGAGCGCAATCTGCGCCATTTCGATTGGAATGGCCGGCTGGCGCCGACCAATCTGGCTTCCGAGGAAGAGATTTTCGCCGTGGCGGCCGTGGCGGACGAGGTAGGGCGCGGGGTTATCCAGTTTGGCGGCGACCGCAATATCAGCACGAAGCTAGCCAAGGCGAGCCGGCGGCCGGTTTTCTATGGCAACATCACCCAGCAGGCGGTGGCGCCGGACAAATGGCGCAAGCAGTTGACGGAAGCCGAGAACATGATGCGCCAGGGACATCGCGCCTACCAGTTCGTCATGCCTCGGCCCGGAGACTTGCGTTACACGCTTAGGACCGCGCAACACTTCGACGCGATGCCGACGTGGAAAAACGTCATGTTGCTGCCTCACGGCCTGCGCACACAAGCATTCCGTGACCCGGAGACGCGCGCCAAACTTCACCGGGAGGCCGTCGAGACGCCGATGGATACCAACCGCGCCGGCGACTTCACGCGCCGTTGGGACTTGCAGTTCGTGTTCCGGCCGGCGCTGCCGAAGAATCAGCACCTCAAGGGCAAAAGCGTTGGCGAGATCGCGCGGGAACAGGGAAAAGACGTGCTCGATGCGTTCCTCGACCTGGCGCTCGAAGAAGACCTCGAAACGGAGTTCGAACGGCGCGAAGTAAACAGCGACGAAGCTGCCATGACAGCGCTCCTCACCAGTCCGTACACCGTCATCGGGCAGTCGGACGGCGGCGCCCACGTGGTTTTTCGCACCGACTATAGCTACTCCACCTATCTACTGTCTCACTGGGTCCGGGAGCGGGAGATCATGTCGCTGGAGGACGCCATCCGAAAGCTCACTTTCGTGCCGGCTTCGCTCTTCGGATTCTCCGACCGTGGGCTGGTGCGCCCCGGCATGGCCGCGGACCTGATGGTGTTCGATCCCGCGACCATCAGCCCGCTGGAACCGGGCGAGGCGCACGACCTGCCGGGCGGAGCCAAGCGGCGCAAACAACTCGCTCGGGGAATCGAGTGGACCGTGGTGAACGGGCAAGTGCTGATGGAAAAGGGCGAACACACCGGCGCTTATCCCGGCAAAGTGGCGCGCAGCGAGAGAAGGGCTTAGTTGAGTTAGGGGATCGAACGGCCGCAGAGCGTAGAGAACCAATCAGCGCCGAGGATTGCGGACCAAGAGTTCAAGCAGCGTGGCTTAGTTAATATGAATCGTCGTGACCGCGCGACGGTTGTCTAGGAGAGTGTCAATGTTGCAAGGCCTGTCCCCAGGCCTTTTACCCTTGCTGTTCATGAATTGAAATTTTCAAAACAGACTAAAGCGCTCAGAGATTCCGACACAAGAACCAGGGTTGCGGATCAAGAACTGCAGCCGAGTTGGAGTGATTGTTTGTTGGTCGTTATCTGCAGATGCGCCGGAAGGTGAGATTGACCCGCGGGCCGCAGGGATGCTTCTCCTTTTCAATTCCATGTTTCCAACAGTGCTGGGTATCGCCTTTCATCAAAAGCAGGCTACCCGACGCAAGTTTTAAGCGAAAACTCTTTAGGTCTCTCCTGGTTTTGTGCTTCAAGATGAAAGTTCGGTCTTCGCCGAGACTCAACGAGGCAATGATCGGCCGGCGGCCAAGTCCCGGCTCATCATCGCTGTGCAATCCCATGCTGTCGCGGTGGTCACGATAGTAATTCAGCAGCACGCTATTGAAGTCGGTACCGGCGAT
>VBKY01000176.1 GCA_005879255.1 Deltaproteobacteria bacterium | reverse complement strand
TTCCGCGACTTCACCCAACGCACGCGGCTCTGCGAAAGACCTAGACCTGCGAGCATCCCGGCGATCCGGATGGGCGTGCCGATGCCTTCGACGACCGGCACGCCCAATTGTTCCTGCAGCCACGGAGGTTTGATGTGCACCGGACACTGGCTGATACCCATCGGGTAAATGACTTCGGCTCCTTGGTCGACGAGTTTCTTCGCTTCGCGGACAAAGTTGGCGACAACCTCATCGTGGTTCGCCGCAAGATCGGGCAGGTCGAAGCCGCTGACGCCAAAGCCGACAATACGCGACTCCATCCCGTACCGCCGAATGATCGCGCGAGAAAAAGTTACCAAGCTCGGATGATAGACCATAACACCAAAGCGGTCTCCGATTAGAGATGCGACGTGAAGACAAGCCTCCGTAGGACCGACCACGGGAATATCGACGGCCGACTTACCGCCGTCGACGCCCAGGTCGAGCGTGCCGAGCGGCACCACGGCGTCATAGCCCTCTTTTTCGGCGCGCTTGAAGCTTTCGATGAAGGCCGGCGCGACGAGCTGTATCTCGGTGGGCGTCATCCCATAAAAGTACGGGGTGGCCGCCACGTCAACGATGCCCACCTGAATTTCGGCCGTTGAATAAGACAGCGCCACGTCGGCGCGCCGCTTGTGCTCTTCGGGCGGATAACCGCCTATGACGAATCCGACACGAATCATAGGATGCCCTCGATGGCGGTCGCGCTTTGCGCTACTCGATGTGCAATAGCTGCCGCGCGTTGCCGCCGTATATTTTTGCCAAATCCGACTCGCTCAAACCTGAGTCTTGGACCACTTCAACGGCGTGTTCAATGTACTGCTTTCCTTCTTGCCCGAGTCCGAACGGATAATCGGTGCCGAATACGATCTGTTCAGAGCCAAACATTCTGGCAACGCACGCCACGATGGCTTCATCTGTGGGTCCCGCCGTGTCGTAAAAGAGTTGGCCGAAATAGTGACTTGGTTTGTACTGGCTTTTGCCCTCACGAAAGGCTCTTTCGATCCTACGGATTAAGAAGGGCACGGCTCCGCCGACGTGGGCAGCGATGACTTTGAGGTTTGGATATTTGTCGAAGAACACGCCTAGCGCGAGTCTCGACAACGCAAAGGTCGTATCGACCGGGAGCCCAATCAGGTGATCGAGACGGTAAACGTTCCACTCTTTGGGCAGCGGCCGCTCCAGCGGATGAAAAAACATCGCCAAACCACTCGCGTTGGCATAATCAAAGAAGGCCGCGAACTCCGGTTCATCCAGCGCTCGCTCTCGAATATGCGTGCACAGAGTGATACCAGCGAATCCCGGGCAACGCCGTGCTCTCTCTAGCTCTTTGGACGCCTGGTCGGCGTCCATCATCGGAATCGATGCGAACATCCTGAACCGTTGTGGATGCTTTGCGCATATTTCCGCGTATTCATCATTGGCGACCTGAGTCATTTCAAGCGCCGGGTTGCGATTTCCCCAATCGAAGTACTCGTACATCTGTGGCAATGATAGGATCTGTAACGTAACACCCCAGCGATCCATTTCACCCAAAAATCTATTCTCATCCCACTCCCAGATGCTTCTTATGGCAAGGGGTCGGCTTACGCTTTTTCTGAGCACTTTGGTAAACTCGGGCGTAAAGGCATGGGCGTGAACATCTATCCGCGCTCCGCTCCCATTGGCTAATTTCGTTGTCATTGTTTAGACCTCGCTATTTAAAGAACCCTTTGTCCAGTAACTCTTTAATGTAACTTCCGTCAAACACGTCTTCCATGCGCAATGCGGCGACCTTGGGGTTTCGCGGGCTGAGCATATCAAAGATCAGCTTGAAACCCTTCTCCGATGGATTAGGAATCTTCTCGAACACGTGATCTTTCACGTATGCCCACTGCCGCTCGAGCAGTTCTTTGTTGGTCGTCCTGAGATTGCGCGCTGTGATCGCGATCGCTTCTTCCTTGTTTTCCTGAAAAAACCGCACCCCGCGCATGTAGCCGCGGATAAAGCCGAGAACGGCATCGCGATTCGCTGCCGCATATCTTTTTGTCGTAAAGATCGCGGTGAAAGGAAACTCGACCCCAAGATCGGTCAAATCGATAACTTTATGCAGACCGGCGCCGCCGCCGATAAAGGTCGCGCCGCCGACCGTGGCGGCATCGACCGAACCGACACGCAGGGCGGCTAGCCGTTCTGCCGACCCGCCAACCGTAAGCATGGTCACGCTCGAAAGATTGACTCCGAGCTTTTCCAGCGCGATCCGCGTCGCTACCTCGTCCGACCCTCCGACCGCGCCGATGCCGACCTTTTTTCCTGCAAGATCCGCAGGCTTATTGATCGGTTGACGCGAGACAAACGTGTAATCCAGGCGATTCATCGGCACAGCGATAATGATCACATCTTCGCCCGCCGCTCGCGCCGAAACGGCGCCCGCGCTGCCGGCGATGCCGAACTGGGTTTCTCCGGCGACCAAGGATTGCACGACGCGCACGTTGCCTTGAATGTAAGTGACCTCGGGATCAATGCGCTCGTCGCGAAAAATCCCCTTATCCCGCGCAATCCAGAGCGGCGCAAAATCGATAACGATACTTGGAATGGCAATGCGAATTTTTTTTTGTTGCTCGGCGGCTTGGGCCATACCCACAAGCAACAAGCAAACCCAAAGAGAAACGGCACCAATCGCCGCCGCACAGGCTGTTACGAATCGACTTTTTGTCATCGTGCTGGCACCTCTTTTCTCTCGTGATGATGACTCCGTAGCGCTTGTCCGGTCGCTTGACAAGCGCTCAAGGCATGGATTACTGGATGCCGGACCGCAATACGGAACCTTACGCCCTCTCGCTTCGGTTGGAGAAGAGCGCAATTATTAAAACCAGGGTTGCAGAAGTTTAACCAATTGCAATAGACATGGACCGCCTTCGCACGATGCAGAGTTTTGTCGAGGTCATCCGGCTCGGCAGCTTTTCCGAAGCCGCTAAAACCTTAGGTTTGTCGCGGCCGTTGGTTTCGCGCCACATCACTGACCTGGAAAAGCATTTGGGCGTGCGGCTGCTGACGCGCACCACGCGGCGCATCACGCTCACCGAAGCCGGGGCGAAACATTTTGAGTTTTGTCAGCGGGTGATTACGGAAATCGAAAAGAACGAAGGTTCGCTCAAACGAACGCAAAAGGAGCCAGAGGGCTCGCTTAAAATTCTTGCGCCGAAGTCGCTTACTACGTTGGCGCTAGGGGATGCCATCGCGAGCTTCGCGGCGGCGAATCCCTATCTCAATGTCAGTTTGATGCTCGACGATTTGTCGTTTCGCGCCTACGATTTTGTCGAGCGCGGCTTCGACGTCGCGGTGCACACCACGCCTGTCCGCAATTCAAATTTAGTCGCGCGCAAGATCACTCATCTGCGCTGGTTGTTGTGCGCCGCGCCGGCCTATCTCAGAAAACATGGAGAACCGCAGCAGCCGCGCGAACTCGCGCGCCATCAGTGCCTGGTGCACATCAACTCAGACCCCAGCGACCGCGTCTGGCACCTGGGTGGCGCTGGCCAAGTGTCGGTTAAAGTGCAAGGCCCGTTTGCCTCTAACAGCGTGCTGATGCTGCGCAAGGCTGCCTTGGCGGGTTTAGGAATCGCCATCGTGCCACTTTATTGCGTCACAGAGGATCTCAAAAGCGGCGCTCTGCGCGAAATTCTCAGTCGTTTCCCGATTCCCGTGCATCCGCTTTCCCTGGTCTTTTGTCCGGGCAAGCCAACGCCGCAAAAAATTCGCTCGCTGGGCGATTTTCTCATCGACTGGTTTCGCAAACAGCCAATCCCCTAACCATCGGTGCGAGATTACATAGTTCAGCCTAGCTGAAGCGAAGCGAAATCCAGGAAGGCGGCATGGGTATTATCCGGTAGGCGTGGAACAAGCAACTTTCGACATTCAGCCCCGCCGCCGTCGTTCCCGCCATCAGCTTCTCACCGGACAAGATGCTGCAGGCGCGGCTATTCTTCGAGTCGCGATGACGCCAATATGCTGCAAGGAACCGGATTCCCCTAGGATCACTATTTCTTCACTGCCGGCAAGCTTGTATTGAACCGACTAGCGTAATCGAAGCGTTCCAAAGAATACTCTTTGGCTTGTTCTCGAAGTGTTAGACGCAGGTGGTTCTTTATTAGGTTTACTGAATTATTTTCGTACTACGGGGGTTTTATGATCCATTCAGGGTTCAGCGATTCTCATTCATCAACGATCAGACATAACAGCTCGTTGCTTGCATCCAAGAACAATCGGACGATGGGTTCGAAAAAAGAAAATCGGCGGTATTTTGCTAAGCCACTAAGTTGATGCCATTACGCCCCGGCTGAAATCCACTCGATAAACCTTTTTTGGAGGGGTCCGGGCGCGCGGTCATTACGATAAATGAGCACAACGTCGTACTGCGGAAATAGACGTTTAACGTCGGTTATACATAAAGTTCCTCTTTTCCCTCGAACGCAAATTTCGTGAACCAGCCCCACTCCGAGGCGCAGTTGGACATACTCTCTAATGACGGAACAGCCTCCCGCTTCGAGCACTTTCTTCATCTCCAAGCCGTGATTCCAAAATACCTTTTCAATGGCGCTCCTTGTTTCGGAGTTTTGCGGGAGGACAATTAGACCATAACCAACAAGATCTCGGAGAGAAACCTGTTTAATCCGCGAGAGAGCGTGACCCTTGGGGTAGAGGGCTACAATCCCAGAGGTGAAAAGACGAATTCGTGAGATTGAGCGGGGGAGTGTTGAAAACTTCCCGATACCGAAATCGGCTTTGCCCTCCAAAACTAGCCCCAGGGATTCGGGAGACGATCTTGTCAGGATGCTCATATTCACCAACGGATTATCTTTAAGGAAGGCGGCTATACGAGGTGCAAGGAACTGGGCCATGTCATTTCCGCTCGTCACTACGATACTGCCCGTATTGCCTCCACGAACCAAGGTAACGCCACGCTCGAAATCCTGCAGAAGACGCTGGGTCTGATTCAAGAACGTTCTACCGGCGTCCGTTAGCAGCAGCTTGTTCGGCGTCCGCTGAAACAACTTGATTCCGATCTCTGCTTCCAAGCGGCTAATTTGCAGTGATATCGCCCCCGGGGTCAATTTAAGGCTCTCCGCGGCATGCTGCAGCGTGCCCTCATTTGCCACCAGGCAGAAAGCTTTGAGCTCCGTAAAGTTCATGAGATCATCGTCAGGAGACTTTAAGATTTACTAATGGTAGATGCAATCTAAATTAAATCTTGACAAATGTCGTAGTGATTTCATAGTTGGCTACTGAAGTTACGCAGCGCGCCCAGCCTGATTGACTCAGTTTGGGTTTTCGGATGTCGCGGAATTGAGATGCGATTCCTATAGAGAATGCTGCGCAAGGAGGCAAAATGAGCTCGGATAACGTCACCGTCTATGGAGTTGGGGATATGCGCCCTGACTGGCCCAACCCTGAATCTATAGTGGAAATGGAATTCGCAAAACCAATTTTTAAACAGGCGGATATCCTTTTTGGGAATTTGGCAAGCCCCATCTCGGACAAGGGTGAACGGCAAGTGGGAAAATCTAACAGGAGGATTAGTCCCGAGAAATTGTCCGTGCTGACTGATGCTGGTTTCAATATCATGTCCTTTGCAAATGACTGCCACCTCGACCAAGGAGATGCGGCATTCTTCGACACCATCGAGCGGTTAACCGGTGCCAACATCGCGGTCCTAGGGGTAGGTCGAAACATCGATGAAGCGCGAAAGCCCGTCATCTTGGAGCGGAAAGGGGTCAAAGTGGCTTTTTTGGCTTACAGCTCGGTGGCGCCAGTAGGATACGAGGCACGGCGGGATACGCCCGGATGCGCTCCGCTCCGAGCTTCTACTTTCTATGAACAGGTGGATCGTAATCCGGGTTCACCACCGAAAATTATCACCCTGACTAACAAAGACGACCTGACGGCAATGATTGACGATATAGCCAAGATAAGATCGTCTGCTGACGTTGTCATTATTTCCATGCATTGGGGTGTTCACTACGTCCCGGCTCTGATCGCGATGTATCAACGAGAAATCGCGCATGCGGCAATCGATGCGGGAGCGGATTTGATCCTGGGACACCATCCCCACATCCTGAAGGGAATTGAGACCTACAAAGGCAAAGTCGTCTTTTACAGTCTGGGCAACTTCGTCATGCCTGCAAAGGCAGGGCACGTCAATCCGACAAAAATATTCTACGACGTGAAGGTTGACGACGATTATCGTTATTACCCTTATCCGGTCGACTGCCGGAAAACGATGATTGCTAAATGCAGTATCTCAAACAAAAGAGTGAGCAAGGTGTCCTACTTGCCCGCTCTCATCAATGCTCGGACGCAACCGGAGGCGCTATCCGCTGCGGATAAGCGGAGCGACGAAGTATATGATTACGTCGCATGGTGTTGTCAGGATCAAAACCTGCAAACAAAGTTCGTCAGGGAGGACAATGAGGTTGTCGTCTGCACGTAACCGACATGTCTGAATTTCCCGCGGATGCCGAGACACCAGCCTCGACGGAGGAATGATGAAGCGAGCGAATACGAACTTTGTGCTGCTTTGCATATTGCTGGTGCTTGGGCTTTTTCATTCGGCGGCAGTATTCTCCCAGGACACCGCTGGCCAGCTACTCGCCCGAATAAACAAACTCACTCCCGAAAAAAGGCAGGATTTGTTAGCAGAAAAGGCCAAGGCGGAAGGAGAAGTAACGTTTTATAGCTCTATGAGCGTGACTCAAATAGAGACACTTTCCAAAGCCTTCAGCAATCGTTATCCGTTTATTAAGGTTAACACCTATCGTTCTTCCGGAGAGCGAGCGATCGCCAAGGTTCAAACAGAGCTTCAGGCCAAAAGAAACGCGGTGGATGTCATCAACATATCTGCCGCGCAGGGGGCGCCCATGAAGGCCTTTGGCGCGCTGGACCCCTACCATTCGCCTCAGCGGGAGTTCTTTCCGGCAGACTACAAAGACAAGGAAGGTTATTTTACTTCGTTCTATATCACTCCAATTGTTTTGGGTTACAACACGAATCGGGTAAAGCGCAGCGAGGCGCCGAAAAATTATGAGGACTTACTGAACCCGAAGTGGAAGGGCGAGATGCTTATGGACGACGAGCCCTATGAATGGTACGGCGTCCTGATGCGACACTTTGGCAGGGAGAGAGGTGTGCAGTACATGAAACGTCTCGCCCAACAGAATCTTTCCATGCAGCGAGGCAGAACAAACGTGGCGCAGATGCTTGTGGCGGGTGAAGGCGCAATTGGTATTACTCTCTCGGGCAATTCGGCGCTTGAGCTAAAAGAAAAGGGCGCCCCACTCGACTGGGTGGCGCTCGACCCCTACTTCTCGCAGGCCAATATGATCATGCTGGCGCGGTACGCGCCACATCCTCATGCCGCAGCGCTCTTTTTGGACTGGTCGCTTTCCGAAGAGGGCCAAAGCATCGTGACCTCCTTCGGCCGTGTCGTGGCACGCAATGGCGTGAAGCAGCGATTTCCAGAATTGATGCAGAAGAAAAGCCGTCTCGTTGACATGGACTTGATTGACCCGAAAGTAGAAAAGCCTCTTATTAAGGAGTTTCGGGAAATCTTCATTCCGACTCGGTAAGACTTTCATAAGCGAGTGGATGCAGTTACCTGGGTACGTACGCCATATCGATCTTGGGAAGGAGAAAGCACATGGCAAGAAATGGTTTCAAGATCTTCGACTCCGATACGCATATAGGTCCGGCCGGGGATGTCCTGGAGAAGTATCTCACTGAGAGCGAGAGGCGGAAGCTTGATTCGTGGGAACCTTACAAGTGGGTGGACCCCAGGAACGGCCATACCCTGTACAGGCGGTATGATCGGAAGTTCCTTCGCCGGCTCGGGTCTGCAGCGCCCGAACCGGATCACGGGCGCAAGACTCGCTTCGGCGGATCACTCAAGTATGAGGAGCCGTTGCCCGAAGCAGAGGTCAATCCCAGTGAGCGGATCAAGGATATGGACCGCGAAGGCGTGGACGTCAATTTGACGCTTCCCTCCTCGTGGTTCGGTACGTTCACGGCGAACGAAGATGTGGAGCTGGAAGCGGCCATGTACCGCGCCTACCACAGGTGGATGGCCGATTATTGCGCGCCTTATCCTAGCCGCATCAAAGGCGTAATCCTTGTCTGCTACCGTGATCTGGCGAACAGTTTGCAGGAGCTCGAGCGCCAGGCCAAGGAGGATTGGCCGCTTGCCGCATTCGTCTACGCGCCGACGGGCGTCCCGCTAGACCACCCGAACCTGGAGCCGGTATGGGCTGCCTGCCAGCATCATGATCTATCGGTCGCGCTGCACACGTTTACGCAGATGCCGCCCTATTCACCCGGCGGACAGGATACATGGGACAACCATTGGCTACAGCGCTGCGCCGCTCATTCCTGGTGCGGGCAACGAAACATGGCGGCACTGATAGGAGCCGGGGTGATGGATCGGTACCCGAAGCTTCGCATAGGAACCCTGGAAGCGGGGCACAGTTGGCTGCCGTTCTGGATGACAAGAATGGATGAGCATGCCCGATCGCACTCGAAAGCCCTTCCGCCTCTAAAGATGAAGCCCGGCGACTACGTGTTGAATGGCAATTACTACCAGAGCATCGAAATGTCGGAGGGAGAAAAGTTGACGAAGAGCGTGATCGATATCCTCGGCGAGGATATCCTCATGTACGCGTCGGACTATCCCCACGCGGAGAGCTGGTATCCGAAATCTGTCGAAACGGTAATGGCGTGGGACATGCCCGAGCGCATCAAGCGAAAGCTTTTCTGGGACAACGCGGTGAAGTACTACGCCAGATATTCGGGCGACAGCCCCGTTGCTCGAGAGACAGCAGTTGCGTAGCAACCCGCCACGCTCGCTTCTAGCTCTCAGTTAAACATCGCGTGGTATTGAAGCTCTCGTTTTTGCTGTCTCCGATTGCGGAATCGGGGCAGCCACCAACTGAGGGATACAAATCGTTTTAGCCGATTAGCGTAGACTGGAGGACGAGATGGCCAGGAACGGATTCAAGATATTCGACTCTGACACGCACGTGGGTCCGGCCGCAGATATTTTGGAGCGCTACCTTTCGAAATCCGAGAAGCAAAAACTCGAGAGCTGGGAACGCTACAAACTTGTAAACTCACTGAACGGCCATGTGGAGTACACATTTGGTCGTCGGAACTATCGGCGCAAGCTCGGGTCTGCCGGCCCTGAGCCCGAGCGCCCTCGCACCTCGCGCGACGTTGCCGACCGGAAATATCCTGCCGACCTGCCGCTGCCGGAGGCGGAGGTCGATCCAGCGGAGCGAATCAAAGACATGGATCGGGAGGGAGTGGATGTCAATCTGACGCTTCCCTCGTCCTGGTTCGGCACTTTCACGGCAGGTGATGACGTCGAGCTAGAGATGAGCATGTACCGCGCCTACAACAGGTGGATGGCCGATTACTGCGGTGCATACCCGACTCGGATCAAAGGCGTGATCATCGTTTGCTTTCGTGACATTGAGAACAGCCTGAGCGAGATCGAGCGTTGTGCTAAAGAAGACTGGCCCCTGGCGGTTTTCGTGTATGCGCCCAGCAAAGCTCCGCTAGACCACCCGGACCTCGAGCCCGTGTGGGCTGCCTCCCAATACCATAATCTGTCGGTTGCGTTGCATACGTTTACAGCTATGCCGCCTTATGCGCCAGGTGGAGACGATACATGGGACAATTATTTCGTGCAGCGCTCAGTGGCGCATTCGTGGTGTGGAGAGCGGAATACGGCGGCATTGATAGGGGCCGGAGTAATGGATCGTTATCCGAAGCTTCGAATCGGGACACTGGAGGCAGGGCACGGCTGGCTACCGTTTTGGATGACCAGGATGGATGAGCACGCCCAGGGGTTCGCTAGATATATGCCGAAGTTAAAGATGAAGCCAAGTGAATATATGCTTAGCGGACGATACTTTCAAAGCATTGAAATGTCCGAAGGCGAAAGACTCACTAAGAGTGTCATCGATCTGATTGGCCCGGACATCTTGATGTATGCCTCAGACTATCCTCACCGAGAGAGCTGGTTTCCCAAAGCGGTGGAAACAGTGATGGCGTGGGATTTACCGGATAACATCAAGCGGAAGCTGTTCTGGGACAATGCAGTGAAGTACTACGCCAGATATTCCGAATGCGCCACGACCTAACTATCATCGTTCTATTTGATCGAACAACACTGCGTCGGCGGAAGACATGGACTCTTGGTCTAGGTCGCATCTTAGACGGTTCGCCAGTAATTGAAGCAAATCATCATGTATAAAAACATTATGCGCGTACTCGCAATGCTCGCCTTCGTGAGCTTTTTGGCGACGGCTCCTTTCCTCCTTGCCGCTTCAGGTGACGCAACACCGGGCAGCACGCGGCAGCAATCTGAAGCTGGGGGATACAGCTTCTATTCCACTCACGATGAAATCCTTAATGGAGCCAAAAAAGAGGGCAAGCTGCGTGTTTTGGGTTCTTTTTCTTCGACCACCTATAAGGCGATGACTGCGGCATTCAAAAAGCGGTATCCTTTTGTCGACGTTTATTTCCAAGAGTTGACTGGTACCGATGCTCCACAAAGATTTCTCCTCGAATTAAAGGCCGGAACAGCCAGAGACTGGGACGTTTTTCCGATGGTTGCGGATTTTTGGACTGAATACATTCCGTACTTGAAGAAAATAGATCTGTTAGGAATGGCGACGCAAAACGTATTGGCGATCCCGCCGGCGATGATCGACCCGAAAAACCGCAACATCATGAGCATTGGCAGCGCCATATTCGCAATTGGATACAACAGGAAACTCATCTCTGAAGAGAAAATTCCGAATAGCTGGGAAGATTTCCTCAAACCAGAGTTCAAAGGGAAAAAATTCATGGTCGATCTTCGTCCTCAAGGCTTTGCCGCGCTGGCTGCAGGTTTGGGAGAGAAGTGGGCGTTCGACTACGCAGGAAAAATCGCAGCGCAACAACCCGTCTGGGTTCGAGGGCAAAGCCGCACAGTCGTGGTACTCGCGGCTGGAGAGCACCCGATGCTTCATCTGGCTTACTATCACTCTTGCCTTCGACCTGCCAGAAATGATCCAGACACTTCCGTAGCATGCAAGATTATTGAGCCTGTGCCGGTGAGGTTGCATGAATTTGCGGCTTTACCCGTTACCGCTCCACGCCCCTATTCCGCCCTATTGTGGCTCGAGTTTCAGGTAACTCCTGAGGGACAGAGCCTCATCAACAGCCATGAACCGATGAATCTATCCATCTACGCTGCGGAATCAGAACTGAAAAAAGTGATTCAGGGAAAGAAACTGTCTGTGAATAACTGGGATACGCTGCACAACACGCCGCGGTGGGAGCAGAACACGTTGAAGGCTTTTGGGTTTCCAAACGCTGAGGTAAAGTAGCGATGTGAAGGTGGCGGACCCGTTGTAGCGAGCTCGTGATGATTTTAATAATTGAGAGGACGATGAAAGTCTTTCTCGGAGCGACCGGGTTTCTCTTCCTGCTAAGCCTTTCTGACGTTGCTTACGCTGCATCGGCAGGTTCTTCGCTGCCAACGGCAAAAGAGGAAGCCTCGGCAAGAGGGTACGCCCTGATTACAAATCATGATGATATCGTCGCCAAAGCGAAAGCATAAAAGCGACTTCGCGTTCTAGCAGGCATGGAGCCGGCAACCATCAAGACTACGACGGCGGGATTTACTAAGAAATATCCATTTGTTGATCTCATGGTGCAAGAATTTCTGGGGACGGACGCTGCCCAACGGAACTTTCTCGAAATCAAAAGCGGTGCCAAAGACTGGGATATCCACCGGCTATTTGGCGAATATTACACCGAGTACGGTCCTTACCTTGCAAAGCTCGACATTCTCGAAATGGCCGAGCGTAAAGTTTTACAGATCCCTCCTCCGATGATCGATAACACTCTCGCCTTTTTCAGCCGTTTTCACGTGACCGCTTACAACAAGAAACTTCTCGGTGCTAATCCCGCTCCTCGAAGTTGGGAAGACCTTTTAAAGCCAGAATGGAAAGGTCGGAAATTTACCCTGGACATAACTCCCACTGGAGTGGCGTCGTTGGTGCCTGCCTGGGGATTGGAAAAGACATTGGAGTTTGCGCGCAAGTTGGCCACTCAACAGCCCGTGTGGATTCGCGGCGGAATCCGGGCCCTGTCTTTGGTCCAAGCAGGCGAAGTGCCGTTGACCTTGGGCATAAACTTCTCGCAGCTAACGCGAGCGCAAATGAAAGATTCGTCACGCGCGTTGCAATACGTAATTTTGCAACCGGTGCCCGTTCGTTTAAGCGGCCTCCAAGGAATACAAGCGACATCTCAGAGTCAGAATGCCGCGCTTCTATGGCTTGAATGGATGGCCAGCCTGGAAGCGCAGAAAATGGCTGATGATCATGAACCTCTGGGGTCGTCTGTTTTTGTGCGGGGCGGGGCGATCGAGCAACATCTTAGAGGGAAACAGGTTTCCGTCGTGAGTTGGGACCATCAACAACGGATTGCGGAATGGGAGGCAAAGGTTGTCGAAGCGTACGGCTTCCCAAAGGCTGAGTCGAAATAATTGAACGGGTATTTGCGAATCGAGCGAGCCGAGCGCGGGGTGGATGCTATGCAAGCTATTGTCTCGAGATTCTGGGCCGTCCTTGTCAGTGGTGTGTTGGTTCTGTCATTGGATTCCAATCTCTTTGCCGCCGAAGCAAGCCAATCCTTAATAAGAGCGAAAAAAGATGCGGAGGCCAAGGGCTACATTTTCGTAGTCACACACGACGAGATCGTAAGCAGGGCTAAACAGGCAGGCAAGTTACGCGTGGTTGTTTCTATGTCGGAGGGGATTCTAAAACGTTTGAGCGATGGCTTTCGGAAAAAGTTTCCTTTCATTGAGACTAGCGCCACAGAAATAAAAGGCACTGAAGTGTACACGCGGGTATTACAGGAGATAAAGGCCGGTTTGAATAAAGGACAGGACGTCAACGACCTTACGTACGATTACTATAATGAATTCTTACCGCACCAAAAGAAACTCGACATCGTGGGAATGGCGCAACAACAGGTGCTGAACATTCCCCTCCAGATGATCGATCCGAACAATCGGAACATCGTGGCCATCGGCAGTGGGATTCAAGTCGTGGCTTACAACAAAAAACTAATCTCCGCGGATAAGGTACCGTCTTCGTGGGAGGGCTTTCTCAAGCCGGAGTTCGCAGATCGAAAGTTTGTTCTCGACATCCGGCCGAAGGATATCTCAGCCCTTGTTCCGGCGTGGGGAATTGAAAAGACGCTCGACTTCGCCCGCAAGCTGGCCGCCCAGAAACGCGTATGGGCGAGGGGCAACACCCGCGTGGTCGCCGCCATGCTCGCAGGAGAGCACGCGCTTCACATCGGCCCTAGCTTCGACGTTGTCCTTAGGGCAAAGACCAAGGACTTGACGGACGTTCTGGGTTACAAGCTCATTGAGCCTGTTCCCGTCCGGCTTAATGATACATACAGCGTACTGAAGACTGCGGAGCACCCCTACGCGGCACTTCTCTGGTTGGAGTTCCTGGCATCCGCCGATGGTCAGAAGCTATTGGATCAAGCTGGCCCTTATGAAGGATCAGTGTTTGTCAGTGGAACCGTTCAAGAAGAGGCAGCGAGGGGAAAGAGAAAATCGGTAATCGATTGGGACCACTACATAAAAGTACAAGAGTACGAAAGGAAAATAGTAGAAGCGTATGGATTTCCGAAAGCAGAATGATGAGGACTCAAGCTCGCAAACGTCCAAAGGCGCGGCTTTATGTGAGGTTCTCACCGATTTTCCTATCCCCGTACATCGGCTTTCTCTGGAGTTTTCGTCGGGAAACAGACGCCGTATAAGATTCGCTCCCTGGCGGATTTCTCGTCGGCGGGTTCGCAAGTATACCATACCGCAGTAGATCTTATAGGAAAATCACAGATGATCAGTTTGAAACAATATTGGATGCAACATGGATAACAAAATAAAACTGTCCTCGATGGGTCGTTATTTTGTGCCCTCTCTTAGTTCGGTGGGCGAAGGGGCAGAAACGCCGGAGAGGCTGCGTTGATTTTGGTGTTGCGGCGGACGCATCATTTTGCGGGTCAGTTAAGAATTGAAAGTATCAATTTCTATAGAAAATTCCCAAGCTGACGTCGCCGGTTCGACCCCGGTCGCCCGCTCCAAATTTCTCTCATAAAATCAAATTCCAAGTGCCACTTTTTCGGCTTTTTGGCCATAATAGCGAAAAGTTCCCAAAACGTTCAAGTTTTTCGCCTTATCAGAATCGTATTTGATCCTCTTCTCATCTTCTTTTGGCCCATTTTCTCCAGTTCTTGGCTGGCTTGGACCTTCGCGTTATTGTCGATAGAATTTGCGATGGGCACTGCCAAT